>DVJT01000058.1 GCA_018716565.1 Candidatus Avigastranaerophilus faecigallinarum
CAAATATTCATTTTCAGCTCCATTTCTTGATTACACGATCTCTGAGATCCACACCCTTAATCTAGTTTGATTGAAAATAAATATTTATGGGCCCGTTTGACAGTCGAATTCAATATTCCATTCTGTTGTCGACCTCAACCTCAATCTAAGTATAAGAAAAAAGGTAGATAAAAACATCGTCATGTTTCTATCCACCTTTATACTTTAGGGTGTTTGACAAACAGCCGAAAAAAAGAGCAAGCCCCAAAAAAACCTTGCTCTTTTTTCTATATTCCATCTAATTCAACTTACTTGTATATGACTCCCTCACAAAATACACTTACCCTTTCCATCGGTATAAAAAGAAACTTTCATCAGCTCCTATCCCCACCTATTATTTTTCAAAATTAATCTAATCTTCGTCATAATCCTATCTTCTCGAATCATAATTGAGTGGTTCGGAAAAGCTTTCTGGGTCCTACTTAAATACGTAAAGTAATTACCTTTTCCATACTGTCCCTTTGGAGAATACAAACGGTACAACTTATCTGAACCTTGGTAACCTTTCCCCCGCCAATGTTGATGATGGCTTTATGTCGCATGCGGTAATAGAACTTACTTGTCGTTTTATCACGAATGGTTATTGCGGTCCCATCAAAAGTAAAACCAATGAAATTAATCGTTTTATTCTTTTCATTCAGGGGTCGAGAAAAAAGATGTCCAATATTGATAACAGAATGATTCTGCAATTTATAGACTTGCGTTTTCTCTGGCTGTAGTTCTAAGATATCTTCGTCCTTAAATGATTCAAAACGTTTAATAATTGTTTCAATATCATCTACCGACCCGGTAGTCGTTGGTAAAATCACTATAAAGTCATCGCTATATCTTCTATATATACCACCCCGTGCTGTCACGAAGTCGTTAATTAACTTATCAATTTTCAACATATATACATTTGCTAAACACCCACTAATTGATGAACCTTGTGGAATTCCCTTATTCTCTTGATGGCTCTTAATACGAGAACGATATTTTTTATAATCATTTTGAGATAGAATTCTCAATTTAGAATTTAATTTGATTTTATCTTTTCTCTTATTTGGACTAAGGCTATTTAACCTATACAGATCTTTTAAATCCCAATAATCGTATTTAGTGACTCGTTTAAATATCGCATAATAATCCGGATTTAGCTTATCAACTTGCAGTAAATCACATAATCGCTCTTTTAAATACCTATGATTAATTCTATCAAAAAAGCTAGTAAAATCACCAATCATGATGTAAGAAGAAGGGTGCTGGGTCATAAACTGAGATATTTTATGAAATTCAGCAATAGTGTCAGTATGTAGGTCTGTTCGATACGCTATTGGAACTTCGTAAATATAGTCTTGTTTTAGACGTAGATTATACTTCTCATTAATTAAGAAACTGTAATACTGAAAAATACAGCTATCAATATGTGCTGCATAACATATGGTACGTTTTTTTAGTTTTCTACCTTCCAACTTATTGTACTTATGGTATTCAAGATCATATTTTATAAATGGATAAAAACCATGATGCGCAATATTTTCAGGCTTAGTAATATAGTTTCTACATTTACTTAAATCAGTTCGAAGATCAAAATGAGCATATCCTCTTTTACTCTTTTCTAATACTTTTGGATCTTTAAACCATTCATTAATATTCATAATTACCCCAATAATGACGATACCCACTGGCAACGGGGAGTAGCGTTCCTAACCAGTGGGTACAAAAAGTCAGACTTATAATTCTTAACAGTAAATACTGAGCGGAATTATAACTACTCAGTAATGTCATGTATCTTCATGTTATCATAAAGACGAAAGGACTCGTTATGAATCTCTCTCCAAGAACTCGAATTCTCCTGTTTATCATGGGAGTCTTCTGGATTACTCTAGATCAAGAAACATATTCTCTAGTAGCCGATCTTGGGACTGAATTGATTACTAATATTATTAATCAATTCTGGACCGAGATCTTGACAACAATCCTTCTCCGTTATGCCTAATTTCATCATAACGCATATATAATGATATAAATAAAAAGTATATTTATCAAGTTTTTCATAAATATAAGAATACTCACCTCTGTAGAAATAAGTTTCTTTTCACTTTATACATATAATTTTTATATTTTAAAAAGACTCATGATAAAATACTATATGCGGGGAGAAAATAATTAAATTTATAAGCTTTCCAACTCCTCGATAACTTACACTAATGTGCAGTTTTTGTGCATTAGTTTTTTTATTTAACAAAAAACCGCAAAAGACTGCAACTAAAGTAAAAAAATTATCTAATAAGACTTACCCTGTTATTCCTAAAAATAGCGTAAAATCTTAGCAGCTAAAATCAGTTCTTATCATATATTAAATTATTACGAATAGTAAAAAAGGCGGAGTTAAAAATATCACTATTGCCTCAATTCATAAATTAATTAGAAATGTTTATGCTCTGATTATCAATGATCAACTATAGGATTACGACGTAGCCACACATAACCAAATGACTTTACGTAGTTAATTGATCATACTAAGCTTGTAAAAAGCAACACGCTTTCACGCTTATCTGTATACTTTCTTTTAGAAATAATTCGGCTTATATTTTTACGATACCAAAAAATAAAGCCAGGCACCTTGTTGTGCTTGACTTTACGTAGAAAAAGAAATCAAAAAATTGTTTAATTTCTTCTTCATTGATTCGGTAAATAATACTTTATACTCTTTTTATTATTAGTTCAACCAGTAATATTTGATTTATTTAAAATTGAAGCAAGTTCTTTAATGTATTCAATAGTATCAAGATATTCTGTTCCTCTTTAGATTTAACTTTCTTATTTTTAATGTATTGATAACAAGGTTGTACTGTTTTCCATGTATCCTCTCTATATACTTGATCTTTCAACTTATCTATCTGATTACCTTGAAAGTCAACAAGTAAGATTTCTAAATTATATTTAGTTTCTGTATAAATACTTGGCAACAACTTATTTTTTGACTGTAACTTATATAATTCTTCCTCTAAAATAATCAAATACTGTTTTATTTTTCTAGAATCTTTCATAGTAATGATATTAATACTTCTATTTACTTTTTAATTTTAGATTTATCAAGTTTTTTCATTAAATTAGGACTAACAATGGTTATTAAACAAACTAATTTTCTTTTTAATCCAATATTTTTACTTTTTATAACACTAAAAAAATATCTCCGACTTTCTTTGTATATTTTTTTATTAAGATATATGTCTTCTTTATCTTTGTAGTCTCTAAGATTTATTTGACGTAAAAAAGTAGTATATATTAAGCCCAAGTTTGCCTCTGCAATCTGTTTACTTAATAAATTGTTTTTAGAAGTAGATAAAAGTTTTATTATTTTTAAATAGGACTGGACATAATTTAAATTTGCATCTTTGAAATTATGATCTATATTTTTTAAATCTACTCCGCTACTTAGACTGTTTCTACTATGAACATAATTATATCCACAATAATTACTTACATATATTTTTCTTGCATATAGTAGATAATTAACAGTAAATAATAAATCCTCCGCCATTTTTATAGAAGTATCTAATTGAATTTTGTTTTCTCTTATAATGCTAGTCTTCCACATTTTATTACATAGATATCCTTTGGGACCGTTTGGAAAGAAAACATATTTCAACATATATCGA
>DVJT01000059.1 GCA_018716565.1 Candidatus Avigastranaerophilus faecigallinarum
AGTTAAACCTAAACAAAAGTATGGAATATATTTACCTAAAACAATATCAATTCTTCGAACCTGTGTACTCAAAAGAGATTCCATAGTGCCTCGTTCCCATTCTCGTGCTACTACAAGTGCTGTTAAGAGAATACCTATTAAAGTCATTGTAATAGCTATAGACCCTGGCAGAATAAAATTATGACTGTTTAAATCTTGATTATACCAAGCTCTTAACTCCGGATTTATTAATGGAGGATTTACTAAGTATTTATATTTGCTAGATATAAGCCAGCCATTTGTAATTGATGAAGCGTAGTTTTGAATATAGTTTGCTGTATTAACCTCGGAACCGTCTGTTATAACTAAAATTTCAGAACTTTCACCTTTTGATAATTTTTTTGAGAAATCATTTGGAATAATAACAGCCCCTTTTATTTTCGAGCGGGTAATTGCTTGAGTCAAGTCTTTATCATTATCGTATGGTATAGAATTTATGTATTTGTTTTTTCCAAAAGATTCTACGAGTGTAGTTACCTCTGGGTTTGCATCATCGTTTTTGATTCCGATATTTACTTTAACAGAGTCAAGATTTATTCCGTACATATATATCATAATAGAGATAAACGGCAGTACAAAAGCTATAATTATACTGCTTGGGTCTCTAATAATTTGTTTAAATTCTTTTTTTATTAAAGCAAGTAATATTTTCATTTATCACCCTCCTGAACAAGTTTGATAAATGCTTCTTGCATTGTTTCTGCATTTGCTTTTTCTTTAAGTTCTTTTGGGGTTCCTATAGTTATTGCTTCTCCTTTATAAAAAAGACTTATCCTGTCACAAAATTCAGCTTCATCCATAAAATGAGTTGTTACTAATATTGTTACTCCTTTTTTGGCTAAAGAAGTTATATGATTCCAAAATTGATATCTTGCAATTATATCAACTCCTGAAGTCGGTTCATCCAAGAAGAGAACAGAAGGGTTATGAATTAAAGCGCATGCCATTGATAACCTTTGTTTATATCCCAACGGAAGACTTTCTGATTTTTGATTTGCTATTTCTCTTAAATCAAAAATGTCGAGAATTTCATTTATTCTTTCTTTTCTGTTTAATATACCAATTCCATATACAGAGGCAAAAAACTTTAAATTTTGTTCTACTGTAAGTGAACCATATAATGAAAATTTTTGTGCCATATAACCTAAATTTGAACGTGCTTTTATTGGGTTTTCTTTAATATCAATTCCCATAATTTTTGCACTGCCTGAAGTTGGTTTTGTAAGTCCGCACATCATTTTAAAAGAGGTAGATTTCCCTGCGCCGTTTGGACCTAATAAACCAAAAATTTCACCTTTTTTTATACAAAAGGTATTATTTTTTACTGCATAAAAATCTCCGTATTTTTTTTCGAGGTTATTAGCTTCAACACTGTATTCTATATTCTGTTTAACCGTTTTATAGTTTTCTGCAATTTTTGATATTTCTTTTTTATAACCGCCCATTAATTCAATTACTTTATTTTCAAAGTTTTTGGTAGTATCTGCTAAGTCGGTTGGTTTTCCGTTAAAGATAACTTTTCCTTTATCAAGAATAACTGCTTTATCAAAACTATATGCTTCATCTAAATATGCTGTTGACCATAAAACCGTTGTCTTAGGAGTAATTAACTCTCTTACCATTCTCATTAAATCTATTCTTGAAACAGGATCTACACCTACTGATGGTTCATCTAATAATAAAACTTCAGGATTACCTAAAAGAGTACAGGCTAAACCAAGTTTTTGTTTCATTCCTCCTGATAAAGCACCTGCTAGTCTGTCTTGAAATTCATATAACCTTGTAAACTCAAGCATTTTATCAAATTTGTATGGTTGTTTTTTTAAATCGGCATATAATTTCAAATTTTCTATAACTGTTAAATCTTCATATAAACCGAATTTTTGAGGCATATATCCTATTTTTTTTGTAATCTCAGATTTTTGTTTGCTGGGATTCAAATTTAAAATGGAAATTTCCCCGTTATCAGGTTTTAAAAGTCCTATTATGAGTCTTATTAATGTTGTCTTACCTGAAGCATCTGCACCGATAAGTCCTGTGATTTTACCTTCCTCTATATCTAGCGAAAGGTTATTAATTGCAGTTATTTGACCAAACTTTTTTGTCAGATTCTTTGTTATAATGCTGTTCATTTTATTTTCTTATTATTTTTTTAAATCAACCTTGATTGTTGTCGGCATACCTTGTTTCAGATAATCGTCAACATTATCAATATATACTCTTATTCTGTATACTAAATCTGTTCTTAATTCTGTTGATTGTACTGTTTTGGGAGTAAATTCTGCTACGGGTGATATGTAGCCTATATAACCTTCATAAGAACGTTTTTCTCCGGTATTAGGATTTATGGTATCCGTATATACTTTTGCTTTTTGCCCGTATTTTATATTCCCTAAATCGGTTTCATTAACGTATGCTCTTATCCATACTGGAGTTGTTTTTGTCATTGTATAAACAATTTGACCTTTGTTGACCGTTGCACCCGGTTCTTGTACTCTTACTGTTATTATTCCTTTATCAGGTGCATAAATTTTTGTGTAATCAAGTTGATTTTGTGCAAATTCTTTTGATGCTCTTGCTTTATTGTAGTCTGCGTTTGCTTTGTTTTTTGTATTTAACAAAGTATCATAATCCTGCTTTGATAAAGTGTTATCCGTTGTTAGCGGTGCTTGTCTGTTAAATTTATCTTCCGCTTCATTTTTAAGTGCAAGTGCTATTTCTACATCAGCTTGGGCTTTATCTAAATTAGTTTTATAATCTTTTGAATCTATCGTAGCAAGTAATTCACCTTTTTCTACTTTGTCACCTTCTTCTTTTAGCATTTTTTCTATTTGACCGGAAACTTGGAAACTTAAATCAACTTGCCTTATTTCTATATTGCCGTATAAGGTAAGTTCATCAAGATTCTTATTTTTATGTGTCAGGAAAAATATAATTCCTGTTATGACTAGTAATAAGAATATTATTAATACGATTTTTTTCTTCATAATTTACCTCCGGCGGCTTTATATAACGTATAGTAATTTACTATACGTTGAGTTTTTGTTTGAGATTTTTGAATTTCTGCTATTATATATTTCTTTTTGGAATTTAAATATTCATTGTTAGAAATTACTCCTCTATTCAGCATTTTTTGTGCATCGTTGTAATTCTTTGTTTCATAAACTAATTGATTATTTGTATTATTATCAATAATTATGTTGTGTTTGATGAGACATAGAGCGGTATTAACTTCTTTTACAGCTTCTAAACTTACTTGTTTATAGTTTTCAAAAAGTTCTTCATATTTTGCCTTATGAAATTTAAGACTTGCAATTTTTCTTCCGCCAGTGAAGATATCTTGCATTGCTCCTGCCATTAATGCCGCTAAAGAAGATTCCCAAGAAAAGAAATTTCCCGGTGCTATAGTATTAAATGCCCAAAGGCCTGTTATGTTAAATGTTGGTAAAAATTCTTTTCTAGCAATCTTTATATCTATTCGAGCCTTTTCTAACATCGTTTCTGCTGCTATTACATCAGGTCTTGAAAAAATTACATCTGATGTAATTTCTGTTGGTATTATTTTTTGATATTCAAAATCATTAAGTTTTCCTCTTTGAATATCATCTTTATTTTCAGGGCTTGTGCCTACTAACACGGCTAACTGCATTAATATTATTTCTCTTTGTTTTTTATAGTTTTCAAGTTCATTTTTAACAGTTTCTAACTCCCTTCTTGAATTATTTAATAATGTTGAATTAATAACTCCGCGTTCAAATTTACGATTATTATTATCTAAAATTTCTTGCGATATATTAACCAGTTCTTTTTGTTTATCTATAATTTCATCATATTGAAGAATGTTTGTATATGTTGTTGCAACATCAGTTAATAATGCTATATATATTGCTTTTTCATCCTGCTTGCTTGCTTCATAAGATTTTTTAGTGCTTTTTGTTTTATCTCTGTTCTTTAGTAGTATGTCTGCTTCATAATTAGCCATAAATGGAAGGATAAAAGCATTTGTTCTTAGTTGAAAGTTATCTATATCAGGGATTTTTATTCCCAAATAATTTGCACCAAAGCTCAAAGATGGTAATTCTCTCCCCAGCGATGATTTTGTTTGCTGTCTGTATTGTTCTACTCTTGCTGTTGCTTGTTTTGCTGTATGGTTATTTTCTATGGCTTCATTTATATATTGAGAAAGACAACCATCGTTAAAATTATCAAAAAAGTCCGTATTTAGTTCTGTTCTTTCAATCGCGAATACATAGTTGCTGCATATTAATAATGAAAGAGAAAGTAGTATTTTTTTATACAATTTTTTCCTCCTTTAAAAGAGAATTTATATAAAATTTTAAATTTTCTTTTATTATTTTAATATCTTCTTCAATAAAATCGTCTTGCCTTAATAACTTAAGTGAAAAGGAGGGCAATATTCTAGGCGAATTAATCTGCGAAAGTATAAATAGTGTTCTGAATATAATTTCTTTATCATTCTCATTTTTATTAAATACGGCACCTACTACAGTTCTTAAATATTTAAATGTTTCTGAAGTTACCGTAAAATCAGGATTCTGTTGTTCTTTCATTAAAAATATAATCATATCTTTTGATATATTTTCAGAATAAAAGAATGCAATGAATTTATCCAATATTGTTATTAGCAGATTTATTTGCTCTTTTTTATCAAGTGTATTGGGATTAATATTCAAATCTATAAAGCTTTGAGCATATTCTTTAAGGCGAGAAAGTAAATCATCTATAATCCCTTGATATAGTTCTTTTTTTCCGCCCCAATAGTATGAAATCATGCATATATTTGATTTGGCAGTTTTACATATTTCTCTTATACTTGTTCCTTCATATCCTTTTTCGGCAAATAATTTTACCGCAGCTTTTAGAATACGTTCTTTGGAGTTTTTATCAACTTTCTTCATGCTCGTTTTATATCCTTTATTTTTATTATAAAACAAACGTTTGATTTATACAATATTTTTTATGTAGCTAATCGGAGTAAATCTATAGGCTATTTTAAATTGTTTTTGTGTTATATAATAAGTTTTAAGATTAGGGAAAAGGAAAAATAATGAGTAACGGTATTTTAATGCAGGCACAAATGCTAATTGATGAAGAGCAATATGATAGAGCATATGAAATGCTTGAAAGAGCATATGACAGATTAAAAGAGGATGCTGAGTATCTTGAAAAAATTGCACTTTTAGCAAAGATAATGGATAAAAAAGAGGAAGCTGCAAAATATTGGGAAGAGCTTGTTGTTGTTAATCCTAATTGTTTGGTCGGTTATTCTGAGTTAATGGATATTTATGACAGTACTAATAAATATAAATATTATATTACTCGTGCTAAGTATAAGATTTTGAATGAAAAAGTATCTCAATCAATAGATGATTATAAAAAAGCAATTTCTTCAACAACAGAAGAATCAGAACTTGTTAATGCCAGATTTTTACTTGCTAAAGCATATGAACATACCGGTAAAATTCAAAATGCAATTGATGAATATTTTAGAATTATTGAAACAAAAGATGATATGGCTATATATTATAAGCTTGCAGATTTATATGCGGAGATGGGTGACAGATTCTCTGCTATAAGTGTTTTAGAAAGAGGTGTTAAAGCATTTCCTCAGGTTAATGAATTGGCTGAATATCTTTCTGCTTTATATATGAAAGAAGGTCAGTTTGATAAGGCTTTAGAAAATTCAAGAAATGATTATTCTAAAACAAAGGCTTTACTCATGAAAGGTGAAAATGAAGAAGCATTAAAAGTTTTAAATTCAATTCAAGACAGAACAAATGCTAATTATTATGCTTTATTTGCCGAATACTATTTTAACATTAAGGATTGGGATAAATGTAATGAATACATTGATAAATTCAATGAACTGTCACCGCAAAATCCTTTAGTATACCAAATGAGAGCACTTGTTGCAGATGCACAAGATGATTCATTCGGATATCACTTAAATATGGGTAAATGCTATTCATATAAGCAAGAATATGAACTTGCACTTGCTGAATATTTGAATGCACATAGAGTTGATGCAAAAAATGCTGAAGCAATTAAAGAAATAATAAAAATAAATGAAGCATCAGGTGATAAAACAAGTTTAATGGAGTTTTATGAAAAACTAGTAAGACAAGAACCTGATAACCCTATAGCATTAAAAGGATTGGGCGATGTTTATGCCGATATGTATGAATTCAGAAGTGCTATAGAATATTATGAAAAATTGGCGAAAGCAGATAGAAATAACTATGAAGTTTATAATAAACTGGGTTTTTGTTATGAAAAAATAAAAGATATTAAATCTGCAAAAGAATGTTATGAAAAATATTTATCAAAAGTGCCTTTATCTCCAGATACAGAAAAATTAAAAGAAAAAATTTCGAAGATGACAGGGACAAATTCTTCAAATGTTGAAAGTGAAGAAGGTTTTATAGACAAGATAATGAAACTTTTCGGTAAATAATTAATTAAATTAATAAAATTTAATGTTAAAACAATAATTGCATAGGGAATTGTTTTTATATAAGAGCAGTATATATAAAAGGAGTTTTTATGCACACAGGTTTTGTAATGATTCCGGAAATGATTAAATCGCCTTGTACAGCACTTGTTCTTGGTGAAGATAAAAAAATGCTTCCTATGGTTGTTGAAGAAGTTTGTACTGCTTTAATTAACTGTTAAATTAGTTATTAAAATAAAAAATGCTCTTTTGGTCCATATAAAAGGCGGACTTATTTTGTTTTGCTGATTTTTGTATATTCTTTTAACCCAAAATATATTAAAGCAGCAGAAAGTATTACAATGAAAATATGATTAATGTGTTCTTGTCTTTTATTTTAATATCTTTCTTTATTGATATAAAAGTACAAACGGCCAGAATAAATAATTCAACGTAAAAAGGAAGTCTTGCTTCTTGTGGAAAAGCACTGTGTCGAATGTATTTATATTTTTTTAACCTTAACAATTTTACAGCCATAAGTTCTAAAATGCTTATGAATACTAAATAAAGAAATAGAAATATACCGAAATACATAAAAATCTCTTTGCAATCAGAGCATTTTATCTATAGTTTGTTCATATTTATAAATCTAATTTTTTTACAAGGGCAGGAACAATATCTTGCCATGCTTTTGCATTAGGATGATTATCTAGAAGTTTGTATTTTTTATCAGATATATTAATATTTAAATCTTCTTTTATTCTAATTACTATAATGTCATCTCGTTTAAGAATATTCCAATCATCGATTGCCTCTTCATCATAAACAAGAATTACAAATTTTGTTTTCTTATTATTAAAATGGAAATTAGATTGTATCTCTCTATGTATTTCTTTAATATATAAGGTGAAAATGTCAAACATTTCTTTTGGTGTATTATGCATTTTATATCTATATACTAGTTCCATAATATTTCTGTATATATATGTTTTTTTCAGAGAATTACAATTAACAAATTTTAGATGTTTATTATTATCTTTTTTTATTGTTTTATAACAAGGAATATCATTGCAAATCAAGTTAACATATAAACGTCTTTTATGATCTGGAATATAAGTATAAATAATATATTCAATATTAAGATTATTTTTAAGTAAATTTGTTTTTGTATAATTAAAATTTTCTCTCATTAAATATAATATAGTTCGTGGTGAACGACCACCTATTCCTAAATTA
The DNA here is from genome assembly GCA_018716565.1 of Candidatus Avigastranaerophilus faecigallinarum. Classification (GTDB taxonomy): domain Bacteria; phylum Cyanobacteriota; class Vampirovibrionia; order Gastranaerophilales; family Gastranaerophilaceae; genus Avigastranaerophilus; species Avigastranaerophilus faecigallinarum. The sequence continues at coordinate 7,727 of DVJT01000059.1, forward strand.
TAAACATCTCTTCCTGTATATTTTGATAATAGATATGAAAATGTTTCATTTTCAGAAAGTGCTAGTCCATAAGTATAAGAGCATCCAACCAAAATTATTGGGTTCTTTTTTTGAATTTTATTTTGTAAATATGAAGATGGTAGCGGTCTGAAAAAATTCTTATTTATTTTAATCTCAGTGTTTAGAATTTCTCTATATGTTTTACAGAACTTTTTTATATATTGTTTGAGTGATAATGGATTTGTTGTTTTGTTTAAGGATATTGATTGTTTATTAATTTCGTCAAATAATCTAAAGTATTCTTTTGTGAATAAACAACATTCACATAGTATTATAATTAGAAATACTACTATTAGATTTATGATAATGCAATTGAGTCTTTTTTTCATTTTATAATTCTATATCATTACTCTATTTATTATAAAGTATAAATACAAGAATAATTAAAATTTTATATAATAACTTCTTTAAATTTAAAATTTATATTGGATAATAAAACTATATTGTTATAAAAGGGGAATATTATGAAAAGAGTATTATTATGTATAATGGATGGTTGGGGTATCTCAAAAGACAGTACCAAAAATGCTACATTAGTAGCTAAAACTCCGAATATTGATAAATTATACAAAGAAGAACCAAACATACAAATATATGCAGATGGAGAACACGTTGGACTTCCTGCCGGTCAAATGGGAAACTCAGAAGTAGGACACTTAAACATAGGTGCAGGAAGAGTTGTTTATCAAGATTTAACAAGAATTAATAAAGCAATTAAAGATGGTGATTTTTTCACTAACGAAAAATTCTTAAATGCAGTTGAACATGTTAAAAAATATAATTCATCACTTCATATGTACGGACTTGTATCAACCGGCGGTGTTCATTCTTCATTAGACCATATTTTAGCTTTGATAGAATTTGCAAAACAACAAGGTCTAAAAAAGGTTTATTTCCACGCGTTTTTAGATGGCAGGGATACTCCTCCGAAGAGTGCTGTTGAATTTTTATCTCAAGTAGAAGAAAAACTAAAAGAAGCAGGACTTCCTCCTATCGCATCGGTAAGCGGACGATACTATGCAATGGATAGAGATAATCGTTGGGATAGGGTTGAAAAAGCTTATAATATGCTTGTTCTAGGAGAAGGCAATAAAGCAGAATCTGCAATTGAAGCTGTAGAAGCTTCTTATGCAAAAGATGTAACTGATGAATTTGTTGAACCGACTGTTATTAATGTTCCAAATTCAAGAATACAAGATAATGATGCAATTATTTTCTTCAACTTTAGACCTGATAGAGCAAGAGAAATTTCAAAAGCAATGATGTTTGAAAACTTCGACGGGTTTAACAGAAAAGCTGTAAGAAAAAATCTATATTATGTAACATTCAAACAATATGATGCATCATTCCCGTTCCCGGTTGCATTTGAACCACAACCATTGGTTAACTTGCTTGGTGAAGTTTTGGATAAAAACGGAGTAAAACAATTCAGAACCGCAGAAACAGAAAAATATGCACATGTTACATTCTTCTTTAATGGCGGTATTGATGAACCAAATAAATTAGAAACAAGAGTACTTATAAATTCACCAAAGGTTGCAACTTATGATTTGCAGCCTGAAATGAGTGCACCTGCTGTGTGTGAAGAAGTTTTAAAAGCTATTGATAATAAAGATTACGGTTTTATATTAGTAAACTTTGCAAATCCTGATATGGTTGGTCATACCGGTGTTATGGAAGCAGCAGTTAAAGCTTGTGAAACAGTTGATACTTGTGTCGGTAAAATTGTTGAAAAAGCAAAAGCTAATGATGTTGCTGTTGTCCTAACAGCTGATCACGGTAATGCAGAATGTATGGAAGATAAAGTTACACATGCACCATACACTGCACATACAACAAACCCTGTTCCATTTTTTGTAATAAATGCAGGAGATGTAAAACTTAAAGGAACAGGCGCATTGTGTGATATAGCGCCAACTGTTCTTGATATTATGGGAATAGAAAAACCAAAAGAAATGACAGGAGAATCTTTAATAAAATAACCTGTTAAATTAATAATTGAAAGCCCCGATAAAGGGGCTTTATTTTTTATAAATCAAGTTCTTTTACAAGGGCTGGAACAATAACCTGCCAAGCTTTTGCATTTGGATGATCATCATCTTTAATTTTGTATGCATTAGAGTTATTCTCGATATCTAGTTTCTTTGTTATGTTTAATATAGTTATTTCATTTTTATTTATTTTTTGCCATTTGTATTTATTATCTGGATCATAATCAGGATAAATAAAAACAATGAATTCTATATCTTTCCCATAAATATTCTTTACTTCTTTGGAAATTTCTGATAAATAAAGAGAAAATAATGCAAATGATTCTTCTTCTCCAACAAGATATTCATAGTATAAATTAGAAAAGTTCCTATATATATTGCTAGCATGTATAAATTTATTGTGTGTATAATATTCTAGAGCTTTTCCTTTGTTCTTTAATCTAAAAGATGGAACAATCTCTCTGATATCTGTGTATAACCTTCGTTCTTGATCAGGAATGTATGTATATATCACGTATTTAATATCTTTATTTGGAATTATGTTTTTTAAATCTTTTCTATTTCTTAATAGAAATAATGTTTCTCTTGGAGAACCGCCTGAAATTCCTAAATTGTAGACAGAACGATTTGTTTGTTTTGATAAGATACTATGAAAAGCGTCTTTGTTATCTAAAAATTGACCATAAGTGAAAGAACAACCTAATAAAAGAATTCCTTTTTTATTGGTCTCTTTCGGCAATGCAGGTTTTCGAAATTCATAATCCAAAATAAAGTCAGCCTCTGGTTCGAACTTTATCTTTTGTTCCATAATATATTCGCTGAATGTATATTTTTTTTTAATATTTGATTTCTTGTAATTTAACTCTTTGTCTATCTTTTCTGAATTGTAATTTGAGACTGTAAAAATAACTTCAACAGTACATAATAAAATAATAATAGAGAAAATATTTACAAAAATAACTTTAAATAAACGTTGCATCTTGTGAATCGAAAAATTATATAGTTTGATTTATAAGTATATAAAAGTTTTCGTAAAGTGTCAATATAGAGATTTTTGTATATATTCTTTTATTTTAAAATTTATATCGGATAATATAAATATAGAAAGTATAAATTAAAGGGCAATAAAATGAGTTTAACCAAAATTGAAGATTTACCTACAGTTTATAATGCAAAAGAAACAGAAGAAAATATTTATAAATTTTGGGAAGATAATGAGTGTTTTAAAGCTGATGCAAAATCAAAAAAAGAACCATATTCAATCGTAATTCCGCCTCCTAATGTTACAGGGGTATTACATATGGGACACGCATTAGACGGGACTCTTCAAGATATTTTAATAAGATATCATAGAATGTCAGGCTATGAAACATTATGGATGCCGGGTACTGACCATGCAGGTATTGCAACTCAAAATGTTGTAGAAAAAAAGCTAAGAGGGGAAGGAAAAACTCGCTTTGACCTTGGCAGAGAAAAGTTTGTAGAACTTACTTGGGAATGGGCTAATGAACATAAAAGTGCAATTCTTCATCAATTCAAGAGATTAGGTGCTTCTTTTGACCTATCAAGAGAACGTTTTACTTTGGATAAAGGTTGTAGTGAAGCTGTAAAAGAAGTTTTTGTAAAATTATATGAAAAAGATTTAATTTATAAAGGTGCATATATTGTTAACTGGTGTCCACGTTGTCAAAGTGCTATTTCTGATGTTGAAACAGATTATGAAACAGAAAAAAGTAATTTGTGGGAAATAAGCTATCCTCTGAAAGATGAAAAAGGCGCCATTGTAGTAGCAACAACAAGACCTGAAACTATCTATGGTGATGTTGCTGTAGCAGTTAATCCAAGTGATTTTAAATATAAAGATTTAATAGGAAAAACAGTTCTTATACCTTTAACTGGAAGAGAAATTCCTATAATAGCAGATGATTATGTAGATAAACATTTTGGTACAGGTGCTTTAAAAATCACTCCGGCTCATGACCCTAACGATTTTGAAGTAGGAAAACGCCACAATTTAAAACCGATATGGGTTATAGATGAAGAAGGTAAAATGAAGGCTTGTGAAGAAGTTCACTATGCTGTTCAAGGCTTAACCAGAGAAGAAGCTCGCATAAAAACAGTTGAAATGCTTCAAGAAAAAGGAAGATTAGTAAGAATTAAGCCAATTGAACACAATGTTGGTAAATGCCAAAGATGTAATACAACTATAGAACCATTACTTTCCGAACAATGGTTTGTAAGAATGGAACCTCTTGCTAAAGCTGCAATTGCGGCTATTGAAAATGGAGATATTAAATTTGTCCCTGAACGTTGGACAAAAAATTATCTTGGTTGGATGACAAACATTCGTGATTGGTGTATATCCAGACAATTATGGTGGGGACATCAAATACCAGCATATTATAATAATGAAACAGGTGAAATGGTTGTTGCAAAAACGAATCCTGATCCGACTAAATATACACAAGAATCAGATGTTCTTGATACTTGGTTTTCATCAGGTTTATGGCCGTTTTCAACAATGGGTTGGCCAAATACTGAAAGTGAAGATTTCAAAAAATTCTATCCTACTTCAACACTTGTAACAGGATTTGATATTATTTTCTTCTGGGTTGCAAGAATGATTACTATGGGTGAAGAATTTACGAAGAAAGCTCCATTTTCAACCGTATATATTCACGGTTTGATTAGAGATGAAAATGGTCAAAAAATGTCAAAATCTAAAGGTAATACAATTGATCCTGTCGGTATAATTGATAAATATGGCTGTGATGCACTAAGATTTACTCTTACATCTTTGTGTACATACGGTGGTCAAGATATCAAAATCAGTGATGAAAAATTTGAATACGGAAGAAATTTTGCTAATAAAATTTGGAATGCTTCAAGATTTGTACTTATGAACCTTGAAGGTGTTGATGATAATGATATTGATTTTGAAAAGTTAACTCTTGCTGATAAGTGGATTTTGAATAAATTAAATGATACAGCAAAAGAAACTAATGAAAATATTAAAAATTATAGAATTGGTGAAATGGCTCATACGTTATATGATTTCTTCTGGAACTCATATTGTGATTGGTATGTTGAAATCGCTAAGATTCAGCTTCAGGATGATAGTTTAAAACTAAATACTCAAAGAGTATTAAGATATGTTCTTGATATGACATTAAGACTAATTCATCCTATTATGCCTCATATTACAGAATCTATTTGGCAATTGATGCCTAATAAAAAGGACGTTAAAGCAATAATGCTTTCAAAATATCCTATATATGATGAAAAACTTAATTTTGCAGATGAAAATACCCAAATGGAATTGGTATTTGAAACTATCAAATCTTTAAGAAATTTAAGACAAAGTTTTAATATTCCTGTTTCAACTAAGGTTAATATTGAAATTTTGGCAGGTAATGGTGAAGAAAAAATCTTTGAAAAAGTAGAATCATATATTCATCGATTGGCAAGGGTAGAAGAAATTAAGTATGTTGATGAATCACATAAAACTATAAAACAATCAGCATCTGCAGTAGTAAGTAATTCTAAAATAATAGTACCTTTAGCTGGTTTGATTGATTTAAATGAAGAAATTAAACGTCAAAATAAAAAACTGGAAAAGCTTCTTTCTGAGAAGAATAGTTTGCTAGCAAGAACCAACAATGAAAAATTCATGGCTAATGCAAAACCTGAATTAATCGAACAGACAAAAAACAGGATAGAAGAAATAATTGTTCAGGAAAAAGCTATAAATGATTTGATAAATTCATTAAAAGATTAGTGATAATAATTTAAACAGGCGGGAACATTATAATTGTTCCCGTCTGTTTTTTGGGGCAAATTACAAAATTTTGATTTGAAAAAATGTTAAAAATTTGATATTTTAAAATAACTAAATTCAACTTGTTAGATGAATTTTATGTTGTTCAGGTATAGTACAATTTGTACGGAGGACTATTATGAGTGAAACATATACACTATATACAAGAAGTAATTTTGATGGTTTAGTTTGTGCCGCATTATTAAAAGAAATTGGTTTAATTGATGAGGTTAAATTTGTTCATCCTAAAGATGTACAAGATGGTAAAATTCAGTTGGGTGAAACGGATATTACTGCAAGTTTACCATATTGCAGCGGAGTTTATATGGCATTTGATCATCATTCAAGTGAAGCTGTAAGGACAAAAGAAGTAAAAGAAAACTATATTATAGAACCGGCTGCACCATCTTCAGCAAGAATTATATATGAATATTTTGGCGGAGAAGATAGATTCTCTTCTAACTTGCATGATTTGATGGACGCAGTTGATAAAGCAGATTGTACTAATTTTTCTGAAAATGATGTATTGAATCCTCAAGGTTGGGTATTCTTAAATTATTTGATGGATCCAAGGACAGGTTTGGGACGTTTTAGAAATTTTACTATTTCAAATTATAACTTAATGCTCAAGTTAGTAGACTTATGTCCTAAAAAGTCAATAACTGAGATTATGGAAGATCCTGATGTGCGTGAAAGGATTGCTCTTTATAACGAAGAAAAAGAAAAATTTAAAGAACAAATCAAACGTTGTACAAAAGTTGATGAAAAGATAGCAATTCTAGACGTACGTAATGAAGAGTTGATTCACGTCGGGAATAGATTTATGATATATGCTTTATTCCCTGAATGTAATGTATCAATACATATTTTTGATGGTAAGCAAAAACAAAATACTGTATTTGCGGTAGGGAAATCTATAGTTAATCGTTCTTGTCCAATTGATATAGGTGCAATGATGTATGAATACGAAGGCGGTGGACATATGAATGCCGGTACTTGTCAAGTTGATAATGATAAAGCTGATGAAACTTTAAAAAGTATTATAGAAAAAATAAAAAAGTTGGAAGCAGAATCTGCTGCTCAAGATTAGTAATTTAATTATATAATATTTAAAACAGCCTCATTTGAGGCTGTTCTTCTTTTTTATTTTCCTGCACTAATTAGTTTTCTCTCTTCTATTAAGTTGTCCTCCTTTTCTATCCAAACTTGCCTAATGGTATATTTGTTCTGGGGAATTACGATTTTTTTGAAGATGGCATAGTGAACATCAATAAAACTGACTTTATCAAGTTCCTGAATATAAAATTCTGTAGCACCGCAATTTGGGCAGAACTTCGTATCCGGTCTTATTTCACTATATTCTGTGTGTGCACTTCTTTTAATATTGCAACAACTGCAACGAACAAGGAACCACTTATTTTTTATTAATGCACCACAGTCAGGGCAATAAGCTTCATCCACATCTATTGGTACATTTTTATGATTACATTCGTGTTTTTGTTTTAGAAAATCGAGTAACATATTTTATATATAATTGTCTTTTTTATAAAGTCAAAATTTATGTATAATTTATTTATGGACATATTAAAAAGACTGGAAAAAGAAGCAGATAAAAATTATCAGAAGTTTAGTTCTTCCTTGCTCCCTAATATTAATAATGTTTTGGGTGTCAGACTTCCATTATTGCGAAAATTGGCAAAGGAAATTGTGAAAGAAAATAAATTTAAAAGGTTTCTTTCTGAAAAAAAGCATAAATATATGGAAGAATATATGCTAAAAGGTATGTTAATTGGTCTTTTAAAAGAGCCTGTTGAAATAATTATCAATTATATAAAATTATTTGTTCCTCAAATTGATAATTGGGCAGTATGTGACAGCTTCTGTAATAGCTTAAAATTTACTAAATATAATTTAAAAGAAGTATGGGATTTCCTTCAGCAATATTTTGAATCTTCATCTGAGTATGAGATTCGTTTCGCTTATGTAATGTTGTTAAATTATTATCTTAGTGATGAATATATAGATAAGGTGTTTTGTTTAGTTGATAAATTTAAGGATGACAGATATTATGCAAAAATGAGTGTTGCTTGGCTTGTTTCGATTTGTTATATTAAATTTCCTTTGAAAACTGAACAGTATTTACAGAAATCAAAACTTGATAATTGGACTTATAACAAAAGCATACAAAAAATTTGTGAGTCTTTAAAAATAGATAAAGAAACGAAAATCAAATTAAAAAGAATGAAACGCTAAGTTTTTAATCCAAAGTAAAAATATCTTGTAAATCAGCATATGTAAGTGTTTTGCCTATGTTTCTATCTACAGAAATTACAGAGTCGACAAGATTTCTTTTATCCATTTTTAATTTTTGAATTTTTTCTTCAACAGTATTCTTTGTAATTAATCTATATACAAATACTTTCTTGGTTTGTCCTATACGATAAGCTCTGTCTGTAGCTTGATCTTCAACAGCCGGATTCCACCAAGGATCATAATGTATAACATAATCAGCACCTGTTAAGTTCAAACCGGTACCACCGGCTTTTAAGCTTACTAAGAATATTGGGATTGAACTGTCATTATTAAATCTTTCAACAACTTCTTGCCTGTTCTTTGTTGAACCTGTCAGGTATTCATGTTTTATACCTTCTTTTACAAGCCATTCTTTGACTATATCAAGCATATCTACAAATTGAGAGAATAAAAGAATTCTATGACCTTCAGATATAATTTCTTCAAGCATTGATTTCAATTGTTCAAATTTACCTGATGTTTCAATACCTTTTTTATTTTCTTTATCATATAAACGAGGGTGACAGCATATTTGACGTAATCTTAAAAGTGCAGAGAATATACTCATGCGGCTTTTTTCCAGTCCGTTTTCGGCAATGGATTTAAATAATTCTTCTTTTGTAGAATCCAATACTTCAAGATAAAAGTCTCTTTGTTCCGGAGTTAATTCACAATATGCAATGTTTTCTACTTTATCAGGTAAATCCTTTGCAACATCTCGTTTCATACGTCTTAAGATAAATGGATATATTTGTGATTTTAATCGTTTTTCAACAATTTTTTCGCCTCTGTCTACAATTGGAGTAACATATCTATAATTGAACTCTGACTGGCTTAATAAAAATCCCGGCATTAAAAAGTCAAATACAGACCACAATTCTTCCAATTTATTTTCTATTGGGGTACCGGACAGAGCAAGTTTATGTTGACCATTTAATGTTTTAATGCATTTTGCTGTCATTGATTCAGGATTTTTTATATTTTGAGATTCATCTAAAATAATATATCTAAACTCATATTTTTTTAGCTTTTCAATGTCACGCCTAATCAAAGCATAACTTGTAATGATTATATCGTGTTTGGGTATTTCTTTAAAATGCTCTTTTCTGTCAACGCCTGATAATTTGAGACATTTCAATGTTGGTATGAATTTTTGTACTTCTGATTCCCAGTTAAAAACAACAGAAGTCGGACATACAACTAAACTTGGAGCTTTTTTATCTTTTTCTTTTGCTTTTTGTAAAAGAGTTAAAGCTTGCAGAGTCTTACCTAAACCCATATCATCTGCTAATATACCATTTAAACCATATTTGTATAAGAACCAAAGCCAGCTAAACCCTTTATATTGGTATTCTCTGAGCTCTGCATTTACACCTTTTGGAAGCGGAGCATTATCCATTGTTGAAAATGTTGAAATTTGTTTCCAGAAACTTGAAAAACGACGGCTCATTTTTAATTTAAAGCCAAGGTTTTGCATTTCGGATAATAAACCGGCACGGTATGTTTTTACTATGTATCTGTTATCTTCATTTTTATATACGTCAAATGTGTTAAATGATTTTAAAAGTGAAAATATATCTTGTCCCGGGACCTCAACAAAACCATGTCCTTTTACTCTTAAATATTTATCGCCTTCAATAATTAAATCATATATTTCTTCAAAAGAAATTTCTTCATCACCGACTTTCCCGTATAAAGAAACTTCAAAACTATCTGTTGAATCAAGAGAAAAATCAATATCAGCAACCATTTCAAATGGTTTTTCGGAAAGTTTAAAGAAAGACATATCATCTTTTTCTTCAAATTTCCAACCGTCGCCTGCTTGTTTGAGATAATAGTTATAAAAATCTATTGCGTTTTCTTTTTCAATAGCCAAATTATTTGTTTGCATTGGGGCAAACTTACAAGCTAATAGCATTTGATATGCTCTTTCTTCGTGGGCAATATTTCTTCTGACCCAATATAATAAGTCCTCTTTGGGCTTCTTAATTGTTACATAAGGACTTTTTGATGCTGATTTAGAATATGCTACTCTTGTACCGTCATAATCAAATTCAAGTTCAGCTTTTAATGAACCATCGTAATCAAGCCCCATTGTTACTATATTTAAAGGCGGTTTTTGTTCCAATGTTAAACGGTCTATTACTTCTGATACTTCACAAGGAATTAATTTTCTAAGTTTTGGAAGTTCTTCATATAAGAATTTTGCACCTTCTGCATCTTTTACATCAGTAAATGTAGATTTAATTAAGTTTTGAGGTAGAGACGATAAAGCTATATTTATTGGAAATACTTTATTTTTATATCTTCCCCATTTTAATTGTCTTGAAAAGTATCTTACTTCTTCAAATGGAATAATATCATCTTTATCAGGTCTTTGCCAATATAAAGATAATAGAACATTACCAACCATTGAAAAATTGACCGCTAATGATAATTTCCATTCTTCATTGCCAAAAACAAGTTTTTGTTTTGATTTACCATCAATTACATCATCAGCTCTTGCTAAAAGTTGGAAAAAACCATCAAATTTTGCAATTGGGATATCATACCAGCCTGCTTTTTTATCTAATCTTGAGTTTTTCATTAATAATTGGAATATTGCTAATTCTACTTTTTGAGAATTATTTAACTCAAAATTGGGATCTGCTTTTTGTGCTGCAATTATTGCTTTCAGAAGTGCTTCTATATCTCTAATTACTTTGTTTGTGTTCCTATCCATAACAAGTATGGAAAAGAAATTTTGACGGCGTTTCGCATTAAAATGGAATATATAACCGCCTTGCGGAGTTTGATTCATCTGTGTTTGGGAATCAGAATAATCAGGTTCTATTTTGAAACGGCGTTCTAAAAATTCATCATATGCATGATTTTCTATTGCTTTAATTGCAACAGCTATAGCATGTTTGCACCATTTTTCTTTTAATGGGCAAGAACATGTAGGTTCAACGCTAGTTTTTTTAAATTTTAATTCAACATCATAAAAGGATTTAAAATTACCTTTTACTTTAGCTTTGATTCCTGTTTTTCCAACCTCAAATGAAGCCACCTGCTCTTTTTGGTGGTATTCATATCCTCGTCTCCAGCTTCCCGGGGTTGAATTTTCTTTTAAATACTTAAAATTGAAGTTGCAAATTGTCATTTAATCTCTTTTGTGGTCTCTTCTGCAAAAAAACATTCTACATGTTGAGCAGTAACATTCTGTATAACCTACAGAAAATATTATACAAGAAATAAATAATTAGGCAACAAAAACGAAATAACAATATTATTTTTTTGTAAAAAAATATGAAGATGTTTTTGTTTATTAGCATTTCTAATCTTTTACATTTCTTCATTCTGTTTAGAATGAAGATAGGGGTAAAGTTATGGAAATAAATTTTCTAACTGGTGTGATTCCGCAGAAAAAAATAGAGAAAGGGAAACATTACAGCATTCCTTCTATGCAATGTGATTCGCTGGAATTCAAAAATAAAAAAGAAACTAAGGAAAGAAAACAATCTTTTTTAAGAAAATTTAAAACTGCGTTTGTGGCTTTATTTTCTTCATTAGTAACAGCACTTGCTGTTATAACGGTTTCAAATAAAAAAACAGCAGATTTAAGAGCGGATAACGAAAAAATAAAAGCAGATAATGAAACAATTAGAGCTAATAATCAGAGTCTACAAGATAAAAATAATGATTTGAAAATGAAAAATGATATTTTAAGTAAAAAGCTGGAAAGTATTGTTAGTGATGAAAATTTAGATGAATTGGTTTCTGACAAAATCAGAACTTTGGATGAAACAGCTTTGCCTTATTCACCAACTACTAAAATTTGGAAAAATAATTCTTCCCATACATTTAAAAATTATAATCCAGTTATTGTAATGCCTGATAATCACGAAAAGACATTTAATAGATTTGATGCTATTAAGTTAGATTATCCTAAGTTTCAAGTTGGATATTCATATACTTATGAATTTCCTACAACTAGTGATGTTAGACCAGTTAATGAAAGATTTGCTTTTCACCCTATTTCAAGAACACTGACAAATATTAGTGAGTCTTATGCAGATTCTTTAGTATGGGATAATGCTAAAATAGCAAGGGATTTGATTCAAAATTTTTATGACGGACATGGTCAAACCCTTGATGGTGTTAAATTTAATGTTACGCCGACAAAGAATGGAAAATATACAGTTAGAATTGAAGGTAAGTCTATATTTTCTCCGGATAAAGCAATTTTACTTGGAGAAAGTTCAAAAAAGGATAATGATAAAGCTGCCGGTAATTATGGTGAAGGCTTAAAAATGGTAGTTCTAAAACTTTTAAAGGAGAAAGGTGCAGAGAATGTCGATATATCATCTGCTAATTGGAATGTAAATTGGCAATTACAATATAGCGATTTGGGTAAAAAAGTATTATCTTATGATTTGAAAAAAGCTCCATATTTTAATGGGAATTATATACAATTTGATACAGATAATGTTGATTTTATAAATACTATTATAAACTCTTTTGATAGATTTTATCATTATAACAATCCAGCATTTACTTGTCCTGATTTTGAAAATGATATATTGGCTATAAAATTGCTAGATGATAAATCTGATGGAAAGTTTTTTATTAATGGCCAAGCTTTTGAAGTAGACGGTTCTTTTGATGGAATTAAATCTATGAACATTGCTATAAAGAAAAAACCTCCAGTTAAGTATAATGACACATATATTTTTGATCCATCTAGAGATAGAACTTCTTTAAATAAAGAAAATTTAGAAGCTATAGGTTCTTGGATTGTTTCTAAGGAAAATATGTCTATAGAAGATGCTGTTAATCTGCTTAATTCGCTTAAGGAATATTGGAATGTTGGTTCTGCAGATGTCCCAAAGAATAGTTCGTCATCAGCTTCTTTTATATCGGGTTTATTTAATGGGTTATCTACTAGATATGATTTGAATATTATGTTTCCATCAGAAAAATATATAGCAGATTCTTATAGAGTTACTCAAGAACTAAGAGACTTCTATAAGTCTGCAGGTTATGAAATTTGCAATCAGGACTTATCTTATATTGGAATGCCTAGTATCATTGAATTAATTGATAAGAGAAGAGAACATACTCCTGTTGAACCAACAAATGCAGAAAAAAATAAAATCTTAATTTTAAAACAAGCTATAAATTTATTGAGTAATGTTTTAACAGAAGGAGATTTCTTTACACCTGAAGAACTAGATACAAAAATATTTATTTATGATAGAAGCTCCGAGCTTGAAGATAAAGCATATAAAAATGTTAATGGTGAAGCAATTTTGGATGGTAAAAAGTCTTTAGGTTTTTGGCTGGATAGAACATATATTAACGAATCCTCTTTTTCAGATGCTTTTGCTACTTCTTTGCACGAGTTAACCCATAAATATGGTGGTGATGAAAGTTCTCGATTCTCTTATAAACTTACTGATGTTATGCAGAAAGTGTTTGAAGCTATTAATTCAAATCCAAACTTAGCTATTCAATTAAAAATTCTTGAAAAAGCATGGAATGAACAAAACTAATATGAATGGCGGGATTTATTCCCGCCTTTTTTAGTTTGATTTTGTATTAATATTTCATTTAGAAAAAATAGGTCTTGTATTTTTTTTTTTAGCGTATAATAATTATTTTAGCTTTTTGGCTGGGTAGCTCAGTTGGCGAGAGCGCACGGCTCATACCCGTGAGGTCGAGAGTTCGAATCTCTCCCCAGCTATATTTTTTTGCCACGGGTAATCACCGAAGCGCTGTTTTTTCAAAACAATTCAAGTTATGTTCATACTTCACATATTTTTCATTTGGTTGCATTTATCCATATTGTAAAACGATATTGAATAATGAATGCAACTATATATGTAG
>DVJT01000060.1 GCA_018716565.1 Candidatus Avigastranaerophilus faecigallinarum
AATATCTAATGATAATAATTGAACAATTAAGCAATTTTATAAATAATGTAGATTTTGATTAATTAGAAGTTTGAAATACTCTAACACAAGAAAAATGCTGCTAAACCAAGGCTTAATAGCCTTTAGATTTAGCAGCATTTTTTAGATTAAAATATTTAATTCTTATGTTTAAGATTAGTGTAAATATTTCTAGCAACTTCAATTAAGGTTATGATTCCAAAGAAGATAGCTGAGGAAAGTAGAGCTTTATCCGAATTCTTAGCAATGATTGAAATAACAAAGGGTGAAATTACAGCACCAATATCCATCATAATTAAGCATAAGGTGGTAGTAAGATTACTTAATTGGTCAGGAACACTTAAGGAGATAGATTTAAAGATGTATGGCATTACAATACCAAAACCTGCACCAAGTACAATGCATCCCACTACCAACACAAAGGTATTTCTTGCGCTACTAATTAAGTAAAACCCAAGTGCATTTAAAACCATACATAAAACCCATACCCACTGGTGCAGTTTAATATAAAACCAATTAAATGCGATACCACATGGAATACCGGTAATGGCAATTACTGCTAGCATTAACGAAGCTATACTTTCATTTCCTAAATGAAAACCTACGATAAAACTAGGAAGTTTGTAAGCAAGAGCCATGTAGAAAATATAAATTAAAAGTGTAAGGATGCTGAGATAAATAATGTTTGAATTAAAAGCTTGCTTTATATTAGAAAGGAAAAAATATTTTCCAGAAGAATGCTTAGTTTTCTTAGGAATTTTAATGAAGTGTTCAAACATAAAAAATACGGGACTGGCAAGAATGTATACCCAGAAAACAGCGTGTCAAGATAATGTTACTAGATAACAAATAATAAAGGCAGAAGCGATGTAGCCCACAGCGTTCATAATGTTTTTGAACCCTAATAGGCGATTGAGTTCAGTTTTATTATTTTCATAAATCATCATAATTAAACTTACAGCTAAGGAGTTATAAATCCCAATACCAAATCCAAGCAAGATGCGGAGAATAAATATTAGCCAAAAACTATTAACAATTACTGGTAAAGTTCCGCAGATTCCAACTAGAGCTAATCCAATTAAAATTACTTTTTTCTACCAATTTTTTTAACTAGAAAAGGATTTATTAAAAGACAAAATATTTCTCCAAAATTAGGAATGGTAGTCAGTAATTCCACAGTAACACGCGGAATATTAGGAAATGCCTTTTCAATTAGAGGAAGAGCCGGGAAAATAACAGAGGGCATCATAATAAAGAGAGAAATTGCTAGTAAAGCAGCTTTAAATATTGGTTTAGATACCTCTTTTTCAATGTCCATGACTATCGTCCTTTCTTTCTTTGACAATATTGCTTTCACCGTCATTCTAGCAAAGATAGGTAGAAGAAGAAAAAAACTATCAAAAGCTTCAATTAATGATCTTTTATTACAATTTCTCTATGAGAGAGTAAAATAAACTTATATAGATGGTAAATAGTTTCACCTTGAAAGGAGAACATCATGAACGCAATTTTTGAAAGAGAAGCAGTTAGAAAATATACTAATGAAGAAGTAGAAGAAGAAAAAATCCAAAAGCTAATTGATGCCTTTCAAGCTGCACCTTGTGCCATGCATCAAACAGATGTCATGGAACTTAGCGTCATTACAAAACCAGAATTACTTAAAAAGATAGAAAATAGTACAAACAATTCTTGTTATAATGCACCGTTAATATTTATGATTAATACTAAAAAGGACAGTCAATTTGGTGAAAGGGATGCTTCTGTAGCAGCTGAGAATGTAATGGTAGAAGCAGCTGATTTAGGTTTAGGATCAGTTTACGTAATGGGCGGAGTATTTGCACTAAATAAGTTTCCTGAACTCCAAAAAGAATTAGGAATGGATGAAGGTTATGAAACTACTGTGCTTTTGCCAATTGGTTATCCAGCTGATAAAGAGTAAGTAGAAGATAGAAGCAATCGGTATAAAGTGGTTAGAAAATAAGGAAAAATATAGTAAAAAGGTACAGTGACGCTATATATAGTGGCTGTACCTTTTTACTATATTTTATTTACTTAAATCAATAATTTTATCGAAAAGTTTCTTTTCTTGATCAGAAATTTTATGGGCTACTTCAATTACTGCAAAGTTAGGATTAGTTAGAAGTGTTTTATGAATTTGCAATGAAAGTTTATTATCTAACGCGCTGGTTGCTTCATCAGCAAGTAAAATTGGTCTTTTAGCTAAAATAGCTCGAGCAATCTCAATTCTCTGAATTTGACCTCCAGAAAGATTATTACCATTTTGACCAACTCGATAGTCGAATCCTTTGCTGTCAATTAATTCTGTCAGTCCGGCTAATTGAATCGCATTCATTAATTCATCTTTTGAATATTTTTTACCTAAAGTTAAGTTAAAAAGTAAACTCCGATCAAATATAAATGGCTTTTGGTTGATATAACCGAAATATTCATGTGCTTTGTTCCAGTTATCTTCTATATGTTGTTCATCGATAATGATTGAACCAGAATTTGGAGTAAGCTGCCCTACTAACAAGCGTAGGAGAGTAGTTTTACCAAAACCACTTGGAGCCATTAGTAATATTTTTTCGTTCTTTTCAAGCGTAAAGGATACATCGTTTAAAATTGATTTATCATTCACAATATATGTTAAATTTTCAATCTTTAATTGATTGAAAGATAAAAAAGATGAGGTAGGGGATGTATTTTTTAAGTGTAGCGCCTTTTCGATTTTGTCCCAGATTGGTTTAGTAGAACGTATTTGGTTAATCTGATCAAAAATCATTGTAATTGGATTAATAAAGTCATTAGATAATTGAACAATCATGACTAATGTACCAGCTCCAATTTGGCCATTGAACATTAGAATGGCGCCAATTAAAAATGGAACGATAAAGCTGAAAATATCTGCTATTGTAATAATTAAAGTAGAAATAGCACCCTGGGTATAGTTCAAAGAACGCAATGCATTTTCCATCTGTTTTGCTTGTTTGATTACATAAGAAACAAGCGGTATTTCAACATCATAGAGCATCGCTGTTTTCGAACCATTAATAGCATCGGTAACGGCTTGAGTGTATTCGGCATTTTTTTCTTCCCAAACTCTAGCTTTATTTTGAATATCTTTAACGAATAATTTTTGAATAAAACCAGGAATAATAGTTGCAACAACAAATATTATTGTTAAAAGCCAAGAATTTAATAAACCAACAATAATTGAAATGATAAAAGCCGCAGCTTCTGAGATAATCATCAACTCATTAGCAATTTTGAGTGATTCGATTTGTTTTAAATCATTAGTCATTAAATTAAGACCCTCTTTTTGTGAATCAGCTTGTTGATTTACTAAGTAGTTGATAGTTTTATCCTTGAGCTTAATATTAATATCCCGTGTAATATCGAAACGTAAATAACGATATCCAAAATTTAAGAACATGATAACAATTAGAACAGTTGCTCCTAAAAGAGCGATAAGAACTAATTGCTTTAATGAGCCACGATGATATTGTGCACTATTTAGCATTATCTTTGTGACATAAGCGATGACGACATTACCACAAGCACTTATGCAGGCTAAAAGGGCATAAAGTGCTAGCTTCTTTTTGTTAGCAAACTTTAAAGACATAATATACCTTTCTAGACCCCATCAAAGTGACTTATTTAGTCGTTTCTTCTTTGATAAGAATAATATTAGCACACTTTATTAAATTATGAAAATAAAATTATAAAAAGTATTGCAAAAAATATTATAAATTATTAATATAATCAAAAAGTTTGTTAATAGAGATAGGTGAAAAGATGAATACTTGGATCGATATGCATACCTTTATTCCATATTTATTTGCCTTTTTGTTTTGGGGCTTTCAAGACTTGTTTAAGAAAATATCATGGAAATGGTACGTGGGTGCGATAATATTTACAGTAAGCTTAGCTTTGATTTTTCCTTTAGTTGGATTGAAATCATATGTCAATGAAGTTGCAATTATTTCGGAATCATTGATGATTGTTTTTAGTTATAAATTAATGATCAAGAGATTAAGTGGACCAGTAACTTTCTTTTCAGGTTTGCTTGTTGGT
Source organism: Candidatus Avigastranaerophilus faecigallinarum (assembly GCA_018716565.1). Lineage (GTDB taxonomy): Bacteria > Cyanobacteriota > Vampirovibrionia > Gastranaerophilales > Gastranaerophilaceae > Avigastranaerophilus > Avigastranaerophilus faecigallinarum. The sequence continues at coordinate 4,093 of DVJT01000060.1, forward strand.
TTATTTTGGGGAGTGGCATTATTTATGCTTAGTAGGAGTTATTTATAATATCAATTAATAATAAGGAGTAGAATTGGGCTATGGAAATAGAAGAAGTAAACATATAAAATCAACAGATGATCATATACCAATAAAGAAGTTAACTAGTAAGGAAATAAGTAGAAATACAGTTTTAATTGTAATTCTTTAGAAAGCAAAAAAACTGATACATCATTGTTAGATAAACGTTGATGTATCAGTTTTTTAGTTAGAGTATTTTTCAAATGCTTTAAGTTCTATAAGAATGATTGTGAGATCCAGTAGAAATTAAGTCAATAGTTAATAATTCTAATTGACCTTTATGAATTTTATATACTAAAACCCAATTTCCAGCTTTATTATGTTCAACATGCAACGCACGCATAGACTTGAATGAACCTTTTAATTGATGATCATCGTATTTTTGAGCAAGAATCTCAAATTTTTCTTCAACTAATAAATTGATAACATGTTTCAACTTATTGGTATCGTAGTGTTTTCTTTTGAGCTTCTTGTAATCTCGCTTAAATTGAGGAGTGAAGTTGATTTTTGCCATTAATCTTTATCAAGCTCCTCAAATAATTCATCTACTGAATCTGCAGTTTTGTAATCTCCTATTTTGTATTCTTGGAGTGATTTTTCTATGTTAGATTTCATTGTTGGAGAAATATCTGAATATCTTGATAAATTAACTGGTATAGCGTTTTCGCTTACTACTTGCGTTAAAATCATTCTCATTGCTGATGACCAATCAAGACCATATTCGTTAAAAACATCAGTTGCTTGTTTTTTTAAATCTTCCGGTAATCTCAAACTTACAGTAGTTGTCATAATTTTCACCTCAAATGTATTACGTTTAACCACATTATAACACATGATAAAACATTTTTGACGAATCTAAGAGGCCTTTGCGAATAAATTAGGTTGTTAATAATGTAGAAGATAGGTATAAAAGAGCTAAAAAGTTAATATCAGAAAAAGGCAGCAATTCAAAGATAAAATCACTGCCTTTTTTTAATTAATCCATTCATCACGCAAAATACCGTATTTCATGCAATCATAGTATTTTTCTTTATAAAAACGCACTTTCCTAATTTGAGCTTCTTTTTTAAAACCTAGTTTTTGAGCAAGATGGATCATTCGTGAGTTTCCACTCCAAGTAGTCAACCCGATATGCTCTAATTCTGGATATTGGTCAAAAATTTCAGATATCCATATTTTTAGTACTCGACCACCTATTCCACCGTGCCAATAGGTGGGATTATAAATAACTATGCCAATTTCAAGCCAGCGGGTTACTTCATCTATCCAATTTTTTGAAACCATCCCGATGCCTTTTCCATCTAAACAGATGCATTTACAAGAATCGCTTAGTAGATAGTCAGTAATGGGACTATGTTCAAACTGAGAAAAAGAAGGATAAGCATGATAATCATTAAAATAGGGTGCATTCCATTTAGTCCATTCAGGATTTTCATCTTGAAAACCGTCTCGCCAAATATGTTTTAAATACTGTGAATTAAAGGAAGATAAAGTTAATAGTTTATTTTTCTGTGTCATCTAATTTTCTCCCGTATTTAACAATATAAAAAAGTTGAGCTACTAAGGTAGTTAACCAAATTATTGTTAAAGTGCCTGAAATAGCAAAAAGTATATACGAAAATTGAGGGTCATCTTTTAATTGATGTGAGGCATAGATCATTAATAGCATGCCACACCAGAAGCTTAGATTATTTATAAAGTCTAATGATTTTATTTTTGAATTTGTTTCAATTGTTTTTAACTTAGAAGCATCTTTATTACCTTTATCATCGCTAGTATTTTTAATTGCGCTTCTAAAGTAATAAAAGGCGGCACTGAGTAAAATGATAATCTCTATTATGTACCAAATAATTTGTCTAGAATTGTGAGCTTGTATTTGTAAATACGATACCGATATTAATAATCCAATACCAATTATTGAAACAATAGCCGCAAGAATGTACCTTATTCTATTTTTCATTCAATCATCCCCAATTCGTTATTGTAAGCTAAATGGTTTTAAAGTTAATGATTTATTTTTTAGTGTCATCTACTTGTCTCTCATATTTAACAACATAAAAGAGTTGAACTAATACTGTGATTAGCCAAACTACTGTTGTTGTACCAGAAATGGCTAAAAGAATGTATGAAAACAGGGGATCTTCATGTAATTGACTCGAAGCATAAATCATTAATACAAGACCACACCAAAAACTGGTGTTACTGATAATATCAAAGGCTTTTGCTTTTGATTTTGTTTCTAGCAGCTTTAGATCAGGATCATTGTCTTCTGCATTATTTAAGTCAGCAATACTAGTATTTTTAATAGCATTTCTCAAGTAAAGAAAAGCACTAATAAGTAAGACTATGATAGCTAAAGCATACCAACCGAGGCCTTTGTATCTATGTTCGCTAATTTGTAAATACCCTGCAAAGATCAATAGATCAATGCAAAAAACTGAAAAAACGAATGCAAGGATATATTTAACTCTATTTTTCATTCAATCATCTCCAATTTATTATTGTAAAAATATAAAATTATGGTAGATTAATAATAAATAAAAAAATGATTAATGTAAATAGAATTAGGTTAAAAATGAGGCTAGAGATCAAATCTTATGAACAAAAATATTTTAATGAGTTGTGTTTAGTAATGGATAGAGCAAGAAAACAAGAACTTCAGAGTGAAGATTTGGAGGAGGTTTTTCTACCATTACGAGATGCACCATATTTAGGTTATTTTTTGTCTTGTAAAATTTATGTAGCGTTTGAGGATGGGGTATTAGCTGGATTTGTTGGTTTTCAGCCGAGAGAGTTAAGTTTTATTTATGTTGATCCAATTTATCAAAGTAAGGGGATTGCGACTGAGTTAATTAAAAAAGCCTTAACTGAGTTAGAGAGACCCGTTAGATTAGAAGTATTTACTGATAATGAACGA
>DVJT01000061.1 GCA_018716565.1 Candidatus Avigastranaerophilus faecigallinarum
AAATACATATTACCTTAAAATATTTTAAGACTGAGAGGATATATAATGACAAATTATGTGATTTCATGGCATGATTCTGCAAATCATGGAGGAAGTAAAGCTAAACAGGATGTGGAATTTTTTCTTCAAAACGAAGGGGCAAAAATAATTGATACTCCTAGTGGAAAAATAAATAAAATATTATTTACCTATTTAAAATTTCCGCAAGAGATAAAAAATATTAAAAATAGTACTATTGTTTTTCAATTTCCATCTGGGAAACCGTTTTTGCGGAGAAAAATGTTAGATTCTATTAGAAAGAGTTCGAATAAACTAATTATTTTAATTCATGATATTGAATGTTTACGCTTAAATCATGAAGATGGACGTGAAAAAGAAAATCAAGAGGAGCTTAACCAACTTAAAAATTGTGATGGTATTATTTCTCACAATGCATCGATGACAAACTGGCTTCGACAACAGGGCATAACGGTACCAATTGTTAATCTTGAAATCTTTGATTATGATAACCCTCAGCCAATTAATTTATCTACTCCGTATGAAGGCTCTATTTGTTTTGCTGGTAATCTTGCAAAATCAAGTTTTTTAAATCAATTAAAACTAGATCATAAAATGATTTTATTTGGTAGCAATCCTGCTGAATCCTATCATCATAATCTTTTTTATAAAGGCATATTCTCACCAAATGAATTACCAAAAAGACTGACACAAAACTTTGGCTTAGTTTGGGATGGTCCAGATGTAACTTCATGTACGGGTCCTTATGGAGAATATATGCAATATAATGATCCGCATAAGGTATCCTTATATTTAAGTAGTGGGTTACCAGTAATCATATGGAAGAAAGCTGCCTTAGCTGATTTCATAGAGCAAAATAAATTAGGAATTGTAATTGATAATCTTAATAATTTAGATAATGTACTAGATAGATTATCTAAAAATGATTATCAAAAAATGAAATATAATGTAGATAAAATTAGTTCTGGACTAAGACAGGGCATCTATATTAAAAATGCAATGACTAAAATACTGCGAATAATCAACAAAGGTGAAAAATAATGGTAAATTATGTGATTTCTTTAAAGGATTCTGCTAAAAATGTGGCAGGGCCTAAAGCAAATAATGATAATATTAAGTTTTTAAAAGAATTAGGTTTTAAAAACTACTGGTTGAAATTTGATACTAATACTGGTTTTAAATCACGATTGCAAAAATTATGGTTAGCACATTATACAATTCCAACTTTTTTTAAACAACATTCGAATATTAATAATATTATTTTACAATACCCCTTATATTCCACTTATTTAATGGAACAAGTAGTAAATAGTATTCGTAAATATACTGATGCTAAGATATACTTTATTATTCATGATGTTGAATCAATTCGATTATTTATTAATCAACCACAATATTATAAAGCTGAACTTTCTTTTTTAAATAAAGCGGATGGAATTGTCGGCCATAATCAAAAAATGAATACATGGTTAAAAGAGCATGGCGTTATGACTAAACTTATTAGTTTAGACATTTTTGATTATGATAACCCTGCTAAATTAATTGAGACTCGAGAATATAAAGGAACTATTTGCTATGCCGGAAACCTAAAGAAGGCTGAATTTTTACAAAAGGTCAATCTACAGCATAAATTAAGAATATTTGGTCCTAATCCCACAGATCATTATCCAAGTAGTGTTGAATATATGGGACAATATACTCCAGAAGAATTGCCAGAACATTTAGACGCCGATTTTGGTCTTGTCTGGGATGGTACAAGTAGTCAGGGATGTAATGGTGTGTTTGGTGAATATATGAAATATAATAATCCACACAAGACATCATTATACTTAAGTTCAGGAATTCCGGTTATTATTTGGAAAAAAGCAGCTCTTGCAGAATTTGTTGAAAAAAATCAATTAGGATTGACAATAGATAGTCTTGATGAGCTAGACTCATTACTAGATGACTTAACTAATGATCAATACCAAAAGATATATCAAAATGTAAGAAATGTTGCAGAAAAAATGCGGAATGGTTTTTATGTAAAAAAAGCAGTAAAACAACTTATACCAGTGGAGGAACAATAATGAAACGATATATTATTTCATTACGTGATCCAGCAAAGAATGTTGGTGGTCCTAAAGCAAATATGGATAATATTCATAATTTAGAAAAGTTAGGCTTTAGTAATTATTGGTTAGACTATGGCTGGAATTTTTGGGATAATCACGGAATTAAAAATGCAATTAAATCTCGAGTAAATAAGTTTAAAATGGCTTATTTAACGCTGCCTCGTTTTTTTAAACAACACTCAGATATGGAATATTTAATTTTGCAATATCCCTTATACTCTGCTTATACAATGAAACGAATTGTTGAATGTATGAGAAAATACACAAAAGCAAAACTCTACATTATTATTCATGATGTAGAGTCAATTCGTCTATATATTAATGAACCAGAAAAAGGAGCCGCTGAAATTGAATCATTCAATTTAGCGGATGGGATTATTGGACATAATCAGAAGATGAATACTTGGTTAAAGGAAAATGGAGTAAATGTACCTT
>DVJT01000062.1 GCA_018716565.1 Candidatus Avigastranaerophilus faecigallinarum
TATTTAATAAATCAACATTTCCTAATGCATTATGGAAATTTTTATCTGTAAAACTAATACTTGAATTAAAAGGTATTCTATTCTGTAATTTTTGCATATTTTCTTTTAGTATTTTTGAAAATTTTTCATTATTTATTAGTGTTTGAGCTAATTTTTTTGATGAATCAGAATTTGCATTTATATAAATACCTTTTGTTGAATCAAGCTTATCTTCACCTATCTGCTCTGAGATTTTCTTTTTTAAGTAGGGTTGAAGTTCATTATTTACTTCTTTATAATTCTTGAATATTAAATGTTCTTTTGCATAATCGGTATTCAAGTAATAATCTTTTTTCGACATATGCAAATTTTCTGCAGCTTCTTTGCCTACATCGTCTATTGCTTTTTTCTTAAATATAGGATTATGAATATAATTCACCGCTGCTAAGTTTTTCCAATCGTGTGGAGCGAAAGAACCCTGTTCAAGTTTCTCCTGCCTATCAGCTATAGCTTTTTTATTTGCATCTACCCAATAATATTTTTTATCCTCAGTATTATTAAATAAAATGTTTGCTCTTTTTTGCATTTTATCGTCGATATTATTTATACTATCAGTACTACTTTTTATACTACCAGCATTTTTGTATGTAAATTTACCATTATCATCTCTTGGATGTTCTGCTTCATTCCAAGTCACAATATTTAACTCCTTTCTTCATTAATATAATTAAAAACAAAATAAATTATTATCATCTAACCTTTATCCCAAAATCATCAAATAAATAATATTTCATCACAAGATTACATATTTAGTACAAATCATTTCCATAACTTTTCAATATATATCTACAAAAAAACGATGTTTTTATACCTTTTCGATACTTGCCAAATCTTTTATTCATCATGTTTCTAGCAAAATGTAAATTTTTTTTACACACGATATTACTCTAAATTCTATTAAAAAATAAAGAGCTCTCTATACTATTTGAGATTGGGGTTTATTGTCATTTGGACAAATTATTCTTTTAGTATCAATGTCACGCAGTATAATCTTTTTGCTCAAATTCACTTTGTTTCGAAACACAATTAAACTCTATAACTATGCTTTGCTTTGTGGGGTTCTGCGTCCAGCATCCAATTATAATTAAAATAAAAAATGTCGATGGCGGGACTTGAACCCGCAAGGATTGCTCCACACGCCCCTCAAACGTGCGCGTATACCAATTCCGCCACATCGACATATTTTTTCTAAATTTATTTCAATATAATATACAAATTGTCTTTTGTGGCGGAGATTGTGTCTAGCACAACCCTCTCGAAAAACGATATTTAATCGTTTTTCTGCGGCAGAGTGCCACATCGACATATCTATATATTATGATGTTTTGCTTTTTTTTTCAATATCAAATAAAATAAAATAGCAAAGAAGGTTTTTATGAACTATATTTGGTATTTTCTAATTGTTATCTCAATAATATTCGGAGCTGTTAACGGCAAATTAAATGACGTAGCCAATGCTATTTTCTCCGGCACTGAATTAGCTGTAAAAATTATACTTACACTCCTTGGCATAATGACTTTTTGGCTCGGTATAATGAAAATTGCTGAAAAATCAGGTATTGTTGAATTTTTATCCAAAATTTTAAATCCGATAGCTCAAAAAATTTTCCCTGAAATTCCCAAAGATAGCCCAATAATTGGAGATGTAGCAATGAACTTCTCGGCAAATGCTTTAGGTTTAGCTAATGCAGCAACTCCAATAGGAATAAAAGCAATTGAAGGCATGCAAGAATTAAACAAAGATAAAGAAAGTGCTTCAAACTCTATGTGTACATTGCTTGCAATGAACACAGCAGGGTTTCAACTAATTCCTGCAACTGTTATAGCAATCTTAGCAGCAAATGGCTGTAATAATCCTACAGAAATAATTATTCCAACATTAATAGTAACCTCAACAGCTTTTATATCAGCCATTATAATTGCAAAATTATTCAAAAGAGTATTTCCTCCTCAAAAAGATTGCGAGGTTATAAATGCCGATTAAAGAATTCATAGACATATTATCTCTTTGGACTTTACCTGCAGTTATTTTAATCATTCTTACAGTAGCACTAATAAAAAAAGTTCCTATTTATGAAGCTTTTATTGAAGGTGCAAAAGACGGAGTAAAAGTCAGCTTTAATATAATTCCGTACCTTGTTGCAATTATTGTTGCAATATCTATGTTAAGAGCATCAGGTGCTATTGATTCTTTAGCTATAGTTTGTTCAGGTATTCTTAATAAAATCCATATGCCCATAGAAATACTTCCGCTTGCTATTGTAAGATCATTATCAGGAAGTGCTGCCCTTGGTGTTTTTTCCGATATAATTGCAAACAATGATATTAATTCATATACATCAAAACTTGCGGCTATTATGCTCGGAAGCAGCGAAACAACTTTTTATGTTCTAACCGTATATTTTGGTGCAATAGGCGTTAAAAAGTACAGATATGCACTCTTAACAGGACTAAGTGCAGATTTAGTCGGTATTATTATGGCTATCATTGTTGCAAGATTTTTCTTTGGCTAATAATCTGTTATTTCAAATCATTACTTTTATCTAACAATGTTTGAAGTGATTTCTTGGCTGTTCTTTGTTGAGCTAAAACAGCATTACCGCCAATACAACCACCTTCACAGCACATAACTTCAATCAAATTACCATCAGCACAGCTTCCGTCCTTTGCATATTTTTTAAGCTGTTTAATTGTATCTTTATTTAAGCAATTAATTATACATGGTTTTACACTTGTTTGTTCTTCAAGAACTGATTCAACAGCAGAAGCTACACCACCAATAACACCATAATTTCTTGCCTGTTTTGCGCTTTCTTTATCAAATGGAGTTTCTTCACATTCTTCTATATTTATATGTTTTCCTAAAATTAAAGCACTAAGCTCCATATAATTCATCAAATAATCAACATTATCATTTTCAAATACTTCTTTACGCTTTGCAACACAAGGGCTTACAAAAACTAATTTTGCATCCGGATGTTTTTTCCTTACAATCTCTGCTGTGTAATACAAAGGGGTCTTTGTATCTGAAGCATATTTATTTATTTCAGTTAAATGTTTTTTTCTAAGTTCATTATAGCCTGCGCAACAAGATGTAGTCATAAAATGTTCACCTTGTTCCATTCTTTCTTCAAATTCCTTTGCTTCATTTAATGTAGTAACTTCAGCACCTTGTGCAACTTCATATACTTCTGAAAAACCTGCTTTAATCATTGCAGTTTTTAGTTGATAAATACTTCCTTTGAATTGACCGACAATTGATGGAGCAATCATTGCAACTACTTCTTTTTCTGCTTTTATATTTTTCAGAATGTCAATTAACTGACTTCTTTCATTAATTGCACCAAACGGACATCTTTTTACACATCTTCCGCAAGAAATACATTTTTCGTGATCGATTTTAGCAAGTCCGTTTTCATCTTTTTCAATAGCGCCGACTGGACATGCGTCTTCACAAGGAACTGCTATTTTTACTATAGCGTTATATGGACAAGCGGCCATACACATCTTACAGTTTTTACACTTTGAACTGTCTATATATGATTTCCCATTAACAATACTTATAGCACCAAACTTACATGCCTGAACACAAGAACGAGCAACACAGCCCTGACATAAATTTGTAACGTATATTCTGTTTGGAACACAACCTTTACAAGCAGCACCAATAACAGTTAAAACTTTTTCATCTATTTGTTCACGAAGTAGTGATTCTTTTGCATATTCAGATAGTGAAGTTTCTTCATTATCATCTTCGATAGAGAATCCCAAATCAGCAATAACTCTATCTCTTAGGATAGCTCTTTCTTTATATATACAACATCTAAAAGGCACATCCGAACCTTTAGGTCTCATATCAAAAGGTATTAATCTTGCTTTTTCTTCAAAGTTATCAGAAAAGAATGCTTCTACTAATCTAACCAAAACTTCTTGTTTTAATGCTATTGTTCCGCTGTTATCCATATTCCTTACTCGCTTTATCTATATATAAAATCAATAAAATTATAACATAAAGAATTTTCCACCTGATAGTTGGTGTTAAAATTTTCAAAAATATTGTATAATCGGATGTCTAAGAAAGGAGAATTATATATGTGGAAAAATGAAGTAGACATCAATCAAGTTGTTGAACTTAGATTAAAGCCAAATGTATACTTTGGTTTTGGAGCAATTAATAAAATTGAAGATGTTGCAAAAGACATGAAATCAAAAGGAATTGATAAAATTTTGGTAGTTTCAGGTCGAAATGCTTATAAATCTTCAGGTGCTTGGGAAGTTATAGAAAAAGCATTAAAAAACAATGGAATTGCATACACAAACTATGCAGAAGTAACTCCAAACCCAACAGCTGATGCAGTTGATGCTGCTGCAAAACAAGGTAAAGAGTTTGGTGCAAAAGCAGTTATGGGTATTGGCGGCGGTTCTCCTATTGATGCTGCAAAATCAGTTGCTATTATGCTTGCTAATGAAGGTGTAACAGCAAGAGATATTTACGAATTCAAATTCATACCTGAAAAAGCAGTTCCTATAGTAGCTATAAACCTAACACACGGAACAGGAACAGAAACAAACAGATTTGCCGTTGTTACAATTCCTGAAACAGAATATAAACCGGCTATTGCATATGATTGCATATATCCTTCATATTCAATTGACGATCCTGCATTAATGATGAATTTGTCACCTGAACAAACTATATATGTATCTATTGATGCAGTAAACCACTCAATTGAAGCTGCAACAACAAAAGTTGCATCTCCTTATTCTATTTCTACAGCAAAGGAATGTATTGAGCTTGTTGCAAAATATTTACCGATTATAAACAAAGACCCACAAAATAAAGAAGCAAGATATTTCTTATTATATGCTTCTATATTAGGCGGTGTAAGTTTCGACAATGGTTTATTACATTTCACTCACGCTTTAGAACATCCGTTAAGCGGAGTAAAACCAAAACTTTCTCACGGTTTAGGCTTAGCTATGATTTTACCTGCAGTTGTTAAATATATATATCCTGCAAAAGCTAAAACATTAGCTTCATTATTCTCTACAATAATACCTGATTTAAAAGGTACTCCTGATGAAGCTGAATATGCTGCTAAGAAAATTGAAGAATGGTTATTCTCTGTTGGTATAACAAAGAAATTAACAGATGAAGGATTTTCAGAAGCTGACGTTGAAAAACTTGTAAATTTAACTTTTGAAACTCCGTCATTAAGCGGATTAATTTCAATAGCACCTGTTGAAGGAACTAAAGAAGTTGTAAAAGCTATATTTACAGAGTCATTAAAAGCTTATAACTAAATATAGGTTTAATAATTATGAAAGGTTCTGAAAAAATTCAGAACCTTTTTTTATATCAAGTTTGAAAATAAGCTAATAACTTTTCAAATTATAGTGATAAAATAATAATAGAATGTCTGAGTGGCGGAATTGGTAGACGCGTGCGATTCAGGTTCGTATGGTGAAAACCTTGTGGGTTCAAGTCCCATCTCGGACATTTAAATTTTATGTCAAATTGCGTATAGTATATTTTATAGTTATTTGAATATGATTTTAATTATAAAGATATAATTGCATTGTCATTTATAGTTTTGATTAAGTGTATAATTTTGTCTGAATCGTTACTGGAAAACACACCATCAATACCATCTGTATTTGAATAAGTAAAAGGCTGTTCATATAAAATACTTAAATCTAACATTGTGCCATTAACTCTCAAATATTCTATTATCATTTCTATAAATCTTATTTGATTAGAATTAAACTTGTTGTTATCTAAATATTCGGCAAAAACTTCTTTGATAGATTCAACATCTAAACCAATTATCTTTCTAATAAACTCACCAAGACCTAATCCACCTTGAAGATTATAAAGGTTTTCAATAGAACCAATATCAGAGTTTTGTTCTAAAATCTTTTGTAATTGTTCTATGTCAACATTGGTTAATTTTTTATTATGTTGCAATTTATACAAAGCCAACATATCTTTATGCTCTAGTAAAAATGCTTTTACTTTCTTTTCATATCTTTCCATATCAATATTTGGTACTGGATTTTGTACCGTTTGGGGTTGAATATTTGTTATACTTTCATCCTCAAAATTAGTTACAACCATTTCTCTTTGTTCTTTATCTAGAAATTTAATTAAGTCTCTGAGCCTTATTCTTACATTTTCCAAGTCTGAAATTGTTACATTGCGCCAAAATTCATCAGTCTGAATTTCCTGTATGATTTCTAATTCTTTATTTACCATAGGAATTGAAGATTTTTGCTCTAGCTTGCTTGCTATTTTAATCAAGTCTTTTTGGTATTTTTCAAGTTTTTTCGCATCTTTACCATATATTGCCAACTGTGAATTTAAAATCATTAAATCAAAATATTTGCAATTTTCTTCTTCATCTTCATTTTTATTTGGCAATTTGGATAACTTTTTTTCTATGTTAATGAAGTCTATATCATCTATATTATCCCATCTTTCTCTGGCAGAAAAACTTTCTACGGTTTCTAATTGTCTTCTTACAATGAAATTATCTCTATCCATTGTTTTTACAGTAGAACATAAGTCATCTTTAATTTTTTTAGATAACAGTCTTAATATCTCATCATCATCCTTTATTTTTTCTGCCAATTCTAATTTCTTTAAGAATACTTTTTGAGAAATAGGCATAGTATCGGATGTTTTTGCACCATCAGGATTCATATCAAAATATTCAAAATTTCCACAAGCATCAAATATATAGAATTTTTCTTTATTTTTATTTAAGCCAAATAAGTTAGGACACAATCTTGTTCCTCTACCTATCATTTGATGAAATTTAGTCTTTGACCTAACAACTTTAAAGAATACCAAATTAACTACTTCAATGACATCTATACCAGTATCTAACTTATCAACAGAAATAGCTATTGTAGGTTCTTTGTCTTTGTCTGAGAATTGGTCTATTAAATTCTGTGAATATTTAGTTTGATGAGTTATAACCCTAGCAAATTCACCGTTATACTTCTTATAATTTGCGTTAAATCTTTCTTCAATAAATCTTGCATGTTGTTCATTTACCGCAAATATTATAGTTTTCCCTAACTTATCGCCACCATTAACTTTAATACCATTAGTCATTAAACATTCGAGTATCTTATCAACAGTATCAACATTAAAAAGCCACTTGTTTAATTCAGAGGCATTTATCATAGGAGGAAGCGTATCAGTTTCTTCATCATAAAACTTCAGTTCATATTCTTCCTTTTCATCAGGTGATAAATCATCATACTTGATACCTTGTGTCAGGAATTTTGTTCCAGTGTTAAAACTCTCAAATGGCACTAAATACCCTTCTTTGATAGCGGTATCATAGTCATAATAATCAGTTGGTACACCTTTTTCCAATTCAAATACTTTATAAGTATCTTTATCTATATCATCTCTTGGAGTTGCAGTTAAACCCAACATCATTGCATCGAAATAGTTAAATATTTCACCAAATTTCTTATATACACTCCTATGAGCTTCATCAATAATTATCAAATCAAAATGCCCGGCAGAAAATATTTTATTATCTCCCTTTTTGGCATCTATCAAATTCATCATTGTTTGATATGTAGATATAACAACTCTATTTGTATAATCATTATTATTGGACTTTGTTATATCAACAGGATTTAGTTCCGGTAAATGCTTAGCAAAATTTCTTTGAGCTTGTACTACCAAAGGAGTTCTGTCTGCTAAAAACAAAATTCTCTTTGCCCAATTATATCTGGTTAAAATATCTACAATAGAAATTGCAACTCTTGTTTTACCAGTACCTGTTGCCATAACAAGCAATGACTTTCTACTTTTGTTTTGAAAGTTTTCACATACACTTTTGATAACTCTTTCTTGGTATGGTCTTTCTGTAATAGTCTTATTTATATCAACATTAATAAGGTCTTTTTTGATTTTACGTCTTGTTATTAGTCTTTCTAAGGCTTCTTTTGAATAAAACCCTGCAACTTCTCTAGGAGGATAATTTTTGTCATCCCAAATATAGTGTTTATAACCGTTAGAATAGAAAATTATTGGTCTTTGTCCAAACTTTTTCTCTAAACAATTCGCATATAATTCAGCCTGTTCTCTTCCTATTTTTGCATCTTTTGTTGTTCTTTTAGCTTCAACAAGTCCTAAAGGTTTACCATCATCACCCCATAAAACGTAATCAACATAACCTATACCAGATGAAGAGCTGTATGTCTTTGGCATACCGGATACTTCATATTCTATTGCATCAGGTTTTGTTATATCCCAACCGACTTCTTTTAATAGAACGTCAATCAGATACTTTCTGGTTTGAGCTTCATTATAGTTGTAATCACTAGGCTGATGAACTTTGTTCTGTTCCTTAATTTTTTGGATTTGTTCCAGTAACTCTTGTTTTTCTTTTACTAAGTCTTTTTTAGCTATCTCTTCTTGTTCACGAGCTTCAATAATCTTTTTTAATCGTTCTATCTCTACTTGTTCTTTGGTCTGAGTTGGAACTTTCGAAACATCAAATTGCAATCCAATAACAGGCTCATCTACTGAATATACCCTATATAACCAATACAAGAAATAAAATAATTGATAAGAAGACTGCAAGGCATCTTTAGAGGTTAATTTACCTATATCATGCGCTGCAATATTTCCCAGCTTTTTAACTACATTAACCTTTGGCAATAAAGGTGGTGGTAGCAAGTTCTTAAAGCTCTGCTCATAAATTAAAGAACTTAGGGAGGTATCGTATGGCAAAATCAAATCACTGTCATTTTTGTACATCCAAATAACAGCTTTTTCCAAAGCTTTTCTATTGGTAAGGCACGCAAATACAGGCTTTACATAAACAAACTCTTCCGCTTCTTTTGCTAATTCATATATGTCAAACCATTCATTTTTCAGGAATTCGAAATTGCTCATACTCGCCACCTTAAAAGATTATA
>DVJT01000063.1 GCA_018716565.1 Candidatus Avigastranaerophilus faecigallinarum
TTACGACATCATGTGTCCAAAGCAGTCACGGCATTGGCTTCATCTCCACTTTACATAGTAAAAGAAAAAGTGTTGAACGACTACTCCGTCGAGTAATCATCCAACACTAGATTAGTATGTTTTGTTTATCAACATTATTCGTTGTTCTATATATATTCGAAAGGAAAATACTTACACCCGCAAGCCCATCTGCGACCCCTATGTCAGTACTTTTTTCTTCTAAATAACTCATACTGATATTTAGAGAATGATCTAAAATTCTTCTAATCTCTTGTTCTATTTTGACCATATTTTTTCCTATCTGATTTCACTTTTTCATACTCTAGCATATCTAAATTTAATTGACGCTCCTCACTTTGGGTTGGTTTGAGAAATCTATTAAAATGCATATGTAAAAGTGAAACTAATACACTATAATATTTTGGCTTATAATTACTGTATTTATCTTTTACTTTGTTTAAATATTTAAGTATGGTATCAGCATAATTATCTATATTTTGGCTATCTAAAATAGGACTTTCTTTTTCAAAACTAAATAATTGTGAGACAACACTACTATGTTTAGAAATTTTTTGATCTCTTGTAAGAATGAATTTAGCTAAGTAATCAAAATCAACATCTGCTTTTTCAAAAGTATATACTGCACTCAAAATAGCTAGCAATTTTATTTTCTCTTTTGACATGTTAATAGTCTTTAAAGCTAAATTACTATCACATTCAAATACCTTTAAAACATCATTAAATAAAGATTCTCCTCCATATCTTGAATATTCTGCTCTAAAGTTAACTAATTTAAAATCATTTATTAATTTTATATGTAAGAGATAATTCAAGATTTTTAGAATACTTACTAAAATTTTTTCATCGGCTTGCCAAACTCTTAAGCGTAAACTTGGCTTTTCATCATCATTGTATTGAATAAAGAAATAATTTTTTCGAATTCCTGCTCTTTTTAAAACTTCATTTATAGTCTCAACATTATTCTTTTCAAATAAACTAGGATATAAAATGAACGATAAAAATCCATTAGCATATGTCATTTTACTTGTACTTCTTCTGTATTCTGATAAAACATCTTGACTTATCTCTTTATCTTTACTATTTGCAATGTAAAATGAAAATACTCCTTGAATAATCTTATTTTTATGAAATTCTGATAACTCAGGAACTTCAACAAAACTAACCTGACTATTACTTTTACGAATTATTTTCTTTAAAGTTTTCAATTGTAACTCGTTACTTAAATCAAAAATGGTTGGTGCTTCTCCTAGGGAAACGCCTATAATCTTCGGTACATTGTATCTAGAGCGCCAATCATTTATAGCTTTTTTAAAATCTTTATCTTTCTCAACCATGAATTGAGTATCTAATTTCCATTGTTCTCTACGAATAATTACATTTTTATATTCTAATCTTGGAGACCATACTTTCTTTTCTAAATACTCTGGTAAAACTGGCTTAAAATCTTCGTATCTTTCTCTAGAAAGGAAAAACAAAAATCTATACATCTTATTTTTAACTGCTAAACCATTAATAGCATTTGTAAATTTTGGTTTAACTTTTCTATGCAAGTCTTCAGACCATAAGTAAATCCCTTGGTCATCCAATCCAACTGAAAGAGACTCAATATTAAGTTCTTGTTTTGAATCATCTTTAGTATTATTTAAATTAATTTCGTAATCATACGGATTAATGTTATTACTAATTGATGCAAATTTTGAGTTTTTAAAAAGATATCGAACTTCTGCATTAATTTCATTACCCGACGATGAATTCTGTAAAAAATCTACTACCTTTTCTTTAGCTTCCAAAGGATACGCTTTAATAAAGCGCCCTATAATTTTTCCATCACAAGAGCTACCAATACCTGAATCTAGTATTAGTTTGTTATCTACCACATTTGCAAGTAAATCACCAGATATATTATGGTGATTTTCACATTTCATACTTCCTATTACTTTTTCAGGAATCTTAATTTTAGTTTTATTTTGAATTATTTGCGAAGTAATATAATTCTCTAATAATTGGTAATTACTACCTCTATGAAATTCAATATCATCATTATTCCAGAAATTAAACTCGTCTGAATAAACAACTGTTCTTAAAGGTATTCGCTCAAATAAATAGTTTTCAGAAAAATAATTTTTTAACTTTTTCCACCCTTTATATTCTTGCTTAGTATCTAAAAATTGAGTTAAAAAATAGATTGCAGAATTTATATTTTTATTAATATCTGCATTAACGTTCAAATTAGAGCTAAAACAAACTGGTTCTTCTTCATAAGTTACAGCTTTAGAACAGCATATAAATCCAATCTGTATTAATTTATTCAAGTAAGTAATAAATGCTGTTTCAGAGATTACTGAAAAATCTACTTTTACTTTCCGAAATAATTTGGAATATGAAGTCCATTTTCTCAAATTTAGCCTCAGCCACTGCAAAATTAATGTATCTTTGATAATGGTAGAATTATTATTTTTACTTTCATTCTCTATAAAAATATTGTCTTCTCTTTTTAAGAATAAATTTGTGAGCTTTAACTCAATTTGAGATTTATTATTTTCTGTTATTACACAATTATTAAGTGTTATATACCTTAGCTTCTTTTCAACTTCCTGTGATTTAACATTATTAGAAGTTATAAAACCTAATTTAGTCATATATCTAAATGGGGTTGTTCTAGTTCCCATACGCAATAAGTAATTCTGTAAGGAAATAGTTAATTTCCTTATCTGCTTACTTTTAGTCGTAGCACCAGCTTTATATTTTTTTAGTGCATTAAACAGTGAAGTATTAGAGTCTTGTAAGGCCTTTAAAATCAATGGATTACTTTCACAAAATAATATTATCTCATCTAAATTTTTGAATTTTTTCTTTACTATTTTTGTAGATATAATTGGTTTTCTAAATAAATTTATGGGTGATATTACAATATCCAAGGTAGGAATCCCCCTTCTTGTAAAAAAATCTCTTAGGCTTACTAACCTAAGAGATTTACTGAAAGCTGAAAGCTTAAAACTTAATCCATTGTTGCAATTGGACATGGTGGATTAACACATGAACATGAAGAATATGCTGAGTAACTCTTTGCATAGCCTTCTGCATCAAATGCGTTAACTGCACTTTCATCAACTTTTAAATCTAATAAAGCGGATTCTGTCATTTTATTGACCTCCTATTTTGACTCACTGATAGATTTCAAAGTTTGAAAAGTTAAATATTTCAAACTTTATGTTGTAATTGTATTCTCATACTTTAATGTAGTCTTTAAATTGTCAAATTTGACAATTATTTTTTTTACACTACTGATTATACAGTCCAACTCCTGGTATTAAACCATATGGCTCTGGAACAATAACCATTTTGGTCACCTCCATAAAAATATAAAATTATTATATTAATTTAAGGTAACTTTTTATCATAATTGTCAAATTTGATAACTATTTTGGTAACAATTTCAAAAAATTATTATATCCACTTGCCGATAAAATTTTTCTAATAGTTATTTTTGATAAATTATCTTTAGTAAAAACTGCTTTATAGTATAATGCTATTTCTTTATATCCTATAAATAATGGATCCTCTGGCAATGATTCTATTTCTCTTAGAGCTTGATTAATATTTTTAGGATTATTATGGTTATAACAATTTTGTAAATAATTTATAGCTATTGAAGCAATCAACTCTTGGACATATTTATCACTAGATTTAATCATTTTAAAATGATTAAATATTGAATTCACCATTGCAGTTAATTCTTCAAAATCAAAAATAAGCATTGAAGTACTAAAAAGCTGCAATGAAAAAGTATCCCAATTATCAGTATTAAATATTTCACTTTTGATCTTTCTTTTTTCTTTAGAACTAATAAGATTCAAATTACACTGCATAGCACATTTCATTAATTTTGCTAGCAAAATTAGATGGTCATTATATTCTAATTCATTAATTTGTACTATAACGTGATTGATTTCATCGAGATTCTGTTCATAAAAAGCTTGTTGCAATTTTTTAGTCAATATTTCCTGTGTTGAAAATTTATTTATTCTTACTTCTTGGAAAAATCTTACAATATCAATTCCGTGCAAAGCTAAAATTTTTGTCAAATCATTTACGTTTATATCAAACAAGTTTCTTTCTACTTTAGAATAATATGATACAGATAAGATAGAGCCTACCATTTCCTTTTGTGATAATCCTAATTCTTTTCTTTTATTCTTTAATGCACTGCCAATTAAAATTGTATTTTCCATCTCAATCACCTGTTTAAGTAGTTTAAAAATTTAATTACAATTATTATAATATCAAACACACAAAACATACTAATCTAGTGTTGGATGATTACTCGACGGAGTAGTCGTTCAACACTTTTTCTTTTACTATGTAAAGTGGAGATGAAGCCAATGCCGTGACTGCTTTGGACACATGATGTCGTAAAC
>DVJT01000064.1 GCA_018716565.1 Candidatus Avigastranaerophilus faecigallinarum
ATAGCAAAGAAATGAACTCTGAATACGTTCTTAATATTGCATTTATATCAGCATTAGATTTTATATTATTTAAAAGCTCTATAAAAGAAGATATTATTGAATCTTTTAATATATTTCTGAATATTGATATTAATAATAAAGATGTTGTAAGTTTACTCATACTAGTTCTTTCCGCACAATATTTTTATAATTTTATTTTTACATTTATGTATAAAACTTTTATTAAAGTTAGCAAAATTATGTTTAAAATTACAATTAAGCATTCTACAATACATTTTACAGGTTTTTGTTAAAGCTCTGCATTTTTGAGAATTAGTATTATTCCAAATTTCTTCAGGTGAATTTTCTTTAATATTACCAACAGGATGCATATTAAAACAGAGTCTTACATCACCATAAGGATCTATAGCAAAATTAGTAGAACCTACATCACATTTTATTTCTTTTAAAATATCATCAGGATTATTAAAGAAAACTTTCATTGCTTCTAACTGTTCATAAGAATTATATATAGAATGACCTGCACGTTTCATTTCAACTAATTTATCAACAACTTCAATTGCGCGTTTTGACATATTTTTATATTTTATTCTAAGTTCTTTAGGCATTTTATAGTTTTGAGTATCGCAACCTTTTTGATAATTGTATCCATGGAAAGACTCTTTATCATCTAAAAGCTGGAACATAATACCGTTAATTCTATTTTTAGTAACGAATTCAACCAACGGAATAGCTTCTTCTATATTTTCAGGGAACAAGATTGTTGCAATATTAATACCTAAAGAAGCATGTTTTTCATCTCTTATTCTTTTTAGTTCAAAAATAGCATCAATTGTTTTTTCATAAGAACCTTGTCTTCCTCTTGATTCATCATGAATTATAGGATTATTAATTGCATTTAAAGATAAGTTCAAAGATTCAATTGGAGAATCAACAATTTTTTCATATAAATTTTGAATACTAAAAGCATTAGTCATTGATGCAACTTTAATTCCTAAAGATTTTGCATATTCAGCAATTTCGAAAATATCTTGTCTTAAGAACGGTTCTCCACCGGAAAAACAGAACCAAAAACCTTCGCCAAGCCAATTACGAAGTTCAGAAAGAGCTTTTTTCCACTCTTCAGTTGTAAGTTCTTTAGACATAACATCAGAAGCTACCGTTTTCCATTTTGAGCAAGTAACACATTGCATTTGGCATCTATCTGTTACATCAAAAGTAATTTGCTGTGGTTTTTCAAGTCGCTGTTTCACTATGAATTCCTTTTTATTTATAACTAATCAACATTTTTTTCTTGCTTACTTTTTTGAAGATTAAAATAATCATAAACAAGTTGAGCCTGACTCTTAGATAATAATAACATCAATTCTTCTTTTGTAAGCTTAGATATTTTGGAAATATTAACATATTTTTCAATAAGAATTTTTTTATTTTTCTTGTATAACCCTTTAATATCATCCAATTCCGAATGAATAGCTTCTTTTTCTCTTAATTGTCGATGAAAAGTAATAGCAAAACGGTGTGCTTCATCTCTTATTCTTTGGAAGAAAAATAAAGCTTGAGAATTTGACGGAAATAATACAGGACGCTGTTTATTAGGAATAAATACTTCTTCAATCCTTTTTGCAAGAGATACAATATCTTGATTTTTAACGCCTAATTCATTCAATATTTCAACAGCACTGGAAAGTTGTCCTTTTCCGCCATCTATAATAATTAAATCCGGGAATTCCAAATTTTCTTTTAAAAGTCTTGAATATCTTCTGGTTATAACTTCTCTCATGGATTTAAAATCATCAGGTTTACCTTTTTCCACAGTTTTTATTTTAAATTTTTTATATTCACTTTTCTTTGGCATACCATTGTAAAAAGAAACCATTGAAGCAACAGTATTTGTACCTTGTACATGAGATATATCAAAACATTCAACACGGTGTGGAAAGTTTTTTAAACCTAATTTTTCTTGAATATATGACCCTGTTTCATTGTAATTTGATTGAATTTCTTGTAATGATTTAACTTTCATCTCTTGAAGATGGTAGTTTGAATTTTTTAATGCAAGTTCTAGAATATCGTCATTTTTCTTTGTCCAACCGGGATTAATTGTAACCTTTGAACCTTTTTTCGAGCTTAACCATTGTTCATAGATAAGCTTATCTTCTTCATTTAATTCACAAGAGAATATTATCTCTGACGGAATATCATTATCACTTGTTAATTGATAATATTCTTTAATGAAATAAGAAATTATTTCTTCGTCACTATCATAATCAGATTTAGAAATTTCAAAATCTTTTTTATTAGTTAATCTTCCGTCTCTAATTTGAAGCAATGAAATGCCGCCAATAAATTCATCAGTACTGACAGATATGATATCTTGATTAATATTTGTATTTTCATAAACGACTTTTTGCTTTTCAATAGTTTTTAAAACATCAAAATAACTGTCCCTATATCTTGCGGCTTTTTCATATTCCTGATTTTCTGAACATTTTTCCATTAACGCTTTTAATTCGTCAACCAGTTGCATTTGCTTACCTGATAAAAACAATTCAACATTTTTTATAAGCTTTTTATATTCTTCAGATGAAATAAGTTTTTGGCAAGGAGCCATACATCTGCCAATCTGATAATATATGCAGGGTCTATCTTTAAATTTTGGAGTTTTACATTGTTTTAAAGGGAAAAGTTTTTTTAATAAATCAAGCGTAGTATACATTGACTTACCGTTGGTATATGGTCCAAAGTATTTACCCTCAATAGGATTTTTATTTGCTTTTCTTGTAACTAAAATACGAGGATAATCTTCTTTCGTAATTAAAAAATATGGGAACTTCTTATCATCTTTAAGTAAGACATTATACTTTGGTTTATATTTTTTTATTAAATGAGATTCTAAAATTAATGCTTCAATTTCTGAATTAGTTATAATAAATTCAATTTTAACAATTTGAGGCACCATTACCTTTAACTTTACAGAGTCGTGTTTTTTATTGAAATAACTCGAAACACGCCTTTTTAAATTTTTTGCTTTACCTACATATATAATAGTACCTGTCTTATCATAAAACTGATAAGATCCGCTTGATTCAGGTAATAAACGTAATTGTTCTTTTATATCCATAACTCTATTTTACAATACTTTCAATATTACTGATATAATAAAGCTATGTTTTTAAAGAAAATTTTTTATAAATATATTCTAAGAAGAAAATATTACAGATATGGGAAATGTAACAGATGCGGTGATTGTTGCAGTAAAATCTATGTAAATCATAAAAAAGATACAATTAAATCTATTGAAGAATTTGAAAAACTAAAGAACCTACACCCTTTTTACACATTTTTGGAAGTAGTTGATAAAGATAATAATGGTCTTGTTTTTAAGTGTAATAAGTTTGATAAAGAAAAACATATTTGTACAATACATAAATTCAGACCGGGTATTTGCAGAAGATATCCATCAGAAATTATTTTAAAGATGAATGGCGTAATGTCCGAAAAGTGCGGATTTTATTTTAAACCAATTGACAGTTTTAAAGATATTTTGAAAAAAGAACAAAAGAAAACAAATAATTTCTAATATAATTTTTGAGCAATATCTAAAAACTTTTTAGTTAATTCTACGTTATGAACTCTGTGAATATTAACATTAGAAAGCATTGCTGAATATAAAGCAGTATGGAAATCTGCATCTTCACAAGTAATATCAAAAGTTTTTCTGATAAAAGATTTTCTCGAAATACCTAATAACATAGGACAATTTAAGGTTTGAAATTCATCTAACCTTTTTAAAAGTTCAAAATTAGATTCTAAAGCTTTTCCAAAACCAATTCCAACATCAATTATTATATTTTTTCTATCAAGTCCGGAGTTTGTTAATAAATCAATTTTATTTTTTAATGATAAATAAATTTCTTCAACAATATCAACACTAATAAAATCAGAGGAAACTGCAGGAACTTTGTCTGAATGCATGATAATAACAGGTACATTATTTTTGACTACAAAATCAAATAAATTTCTATCAAAATCCAATCCCGAAACATCATTAATAATATCTGCACCCATTTCTAAGGCTTGTTTTGCGGTTTGATAATTTCTTGTATCAATACTAATTGGAATATCAAAATACTTTTTTCTGATTTCTTTTATTACAGGAATTACTCTTTTTATTTCTTCCTCTACTGTAACAGGCTCTGCACCTGGTCTTGTTGATTCACCGCCAATATCTATAATATCTGCACCATTTTTAATCAATTCATCACAATGTATTAACGCCGATTCAACAGAATTATAATCACCTCCGTCTGAAAAAGAATCAGGTGTGACATTTAGAATACCCATTATGTATGGTCTTGACCAATCAAAGATTCTATTTCTAATTTCAATTGGCTCTAATTTTCGATTTAATTCATAATTTAGTTCTTGTGCTAATTTTTTTAAACGAAAAGGCTGAATATATAATTTTTTGATAAGTTTTTTTAACTGAGAAGTCGTTGCAAAAATAATTGCATCAGTATATTCGCATTTACACATTATAGTATCTCTGTTAACAGCACAATCAAAGCCTAAAGAAAGACAAAGTTGCTTTAAAATATTTGCTTCATGAGGCTTTAAGTGAAATATTTTATACAATTGCCCTTCATATTTTAATGAAGCTTCCGGAATATAAGAAGAATCAAACCCTATGGACTTCAATTCTTTTAATACATTATTATTTGCTTTTTTTACAAAGATATCACTCATAAAACCATTATAGAAAAAACTCTTTGCTTTGTGTAGCTTATTTATAAAATCATTAATTATTGATGTAAGCTTTTCAATCTGTATGTTTCAACAAACTAGAAAAAGGGAATATAAACTAAATATTACTTTTATAATAAATAGGAAAATTTTATGACAGACGAGAATAAGAATATTAGAAAATAATAAAGAAGAAAATCATAATATACCTGAATACTATAAAAATTTGTGGATGTTTGTTGTGTTATGGGAAACCAGACATTTTTCACAAAATCAAAGATTTTGGAAAAATTAGTCAATCCAACCTACAGACTTATTTTATTTTCACTGGGATCTGTTTGGTTATAATAATAATCAATAGTATTCTCAGGTGCATAATCAGTTGAACAACCACAATTATTTTGATTAGTGTTACAATCACATGTCATAAACTTATCCTTTATTTTTTATAATTTTTAGGTATATATACTTCAAAATCAGGTATTAACTTTTTTCTTTTATAAATTTTATTACTGCCATCAAATATCAAAACTCTACCATCATCAAGTAATACTGAATGGGAGTTTATTCTTTTATAATTCATATCGTTAATAAGCTTTGATGTTTTAGTTTTTGGATCATAAATTTCAGCTTTAGAGCTACGTTCTAATGGGGAATATCTATTTATATGGTTTTCTATGTTTTCTTGTCCACCCATAATTAAAACTCTTCCGTCTTTTAATTCAACAACATCAAACATCCAAGCCGCATCTGCACCTCTTGGAAATGCAAGTGTTCCTCCATCAATAAATTCTTCAGTGTTAGGGTCAAAAATAATTATTTTTTTAATATTGCTTCCTGAATATAATGGTGTTGAATAACCAACAAACATTAGTATTTTTTCATCACTCAACATTAATGTATTTTTTATATGATATTTACCAAAAAGGTTTAAGTCTTTTTCTTGTGAATAAGTATTTGTTTCCGGATTATAAAATATATATTTATCACCAAATAAAAACATTACTTTCCCATTTTTTAGAGGAAATGAACCATAAATATTATTTCTAATTTTCTTTGTTGTTTTTTTTAATTCAAAAAGTTCTGTATCAGGATTATATATTTCAATATCATTACATTGACCACTATCAGAAAATCCACCAATAAGAAGAACATTACCATTTGATAATAATGTTGGATACGAAATTAAATTCCGTCTTAAAAAGACTTTTCCTTTAGTTCTTCTCCAAGTATCTTTACTCGGATTATATAACCATCCATACATAGAATCTTCATATTCTTTTTTATATTCATTATATCTCTTTAATAGATCTGAATTATTTTTTAAATATGGCATATATATCTTTTCTTGTTCTTCAAGAGAAGTACCATGCCAAATATAATTTAGTTCTTTTCTGTAATTTTCATCATCTACCAAATTATATATTTCATAACCAAAAACACTAGCAGGTTTTTTTGTTATTGCGGCAACATATAAAATTTCTCCATTTTTTAGTTTAACACCATGTACTGCACCACAACTTTCAGGTACTAATGTTATATTGTAATATATATTATTTGTTTTAGGATCAAAAATTGCAGTTTTTTGTTCGTTATTTTCAAGTAGCTTTTTGAAAAGTACTTTTCCATCATTTAGTTTCACAAAAGAACGCGAACCATAAATTTGAGAGTCTATTTTTTGAAAATGTCCCTCATCATTTATTGAAATATTTTTAGTAGCTGTTGCTGAAAGAGGAATACTATTTTCGGCATATGAATAATCATAAAAACAATTTAGAAAAATTATTATTATAGTGAATAAAAATAATAATTTCTTTTTTATATCAAATATATGGTTTGACAAAATAATTTTCAGCCAATTTATATTATCAAACTGTTCTAGTTTCATATTATGATTATTGTTATTCTTCTCATTGCTCATTATATAATTTCCCTACTAATCTATTCTTAATCCATACAACAACAAAAGCAGCATAGAATGACCTATGTTGCTTTGTTTGTATTGAAATGTGAACACATACACATTTCCCAATTTTTATTCTTTCTGCTCAAGTATTCTTTTTCTACTCTTTATAAACTGAATGATTAATTATACTATTATTTACTTGTTCTTGTAAACTTAGCCAACTGGCTATTTTTATTATTTTGTATTTATGCTTGTATTACAGTCTGAATATAAATTACAAGCATTTTTTCAAGTTTTCAATATATTCAAAAGACAAAGGAACTGAATATTACAAGGTCTATGTCTGAACCTGCACGCCCAACTCAAAATGCACCTATTGAAAGTTTTTTCGGACATTTGAAAGATGAAATTGACTATAAGAAATGTAAATCTTTTGATGAACTTAATGACTTAGTTGATAACTACATATATTATTACAATACACGTAGATATCAATGGAACAGAAAGAAA
>DVJT01000065.1 GCA_018716565.1 Candidatus Avigastranaerophilus faecigallinarum
AAGCTATTTGTAAATCAAGCCAGCTTTCATCTTGGAAACTATTCATAGAAGCACCAAAGAAATTATCTGTACCTAATCCTGCTTCTTTTCCGTTTGCTGTTTCATTATTATCAACAGCTTCATTATCTTCATTAAAAAGCGGATTTTGATTATTTTGCAATGTTTCACTCTCACTTGGAGTCATAAATGGTTGGAAAGAATTTTCTTGTGAATTATATTCTGAATCTTCTGCTTTTTCACCTTTTTCAAGTTCTTGTAATCTTTCTTCCAATTTTTGTCTAAGTTGACCCGCTATTTCTTGAATATAATCTTTTGTTTGCTCATATTTTTCTTTTGAATTATCAAGATTAGTTTGGCTTGTTTCTAGTTCTTTCTCGGCATCTACAACCTCTTTTTCAGCATTTTCAAGAGATACAACTGCCGCAGCAAGAACAACCTGTGTTTCTTGCAACTTTTCTCTTTTTTCAGTAAGAGTTTGTTCAGCTTCTTGTAATTCTTGCTGTGCTTGAGCTTCTTGTTGTTCTGCTTGCGCTAATTGAGCCTCGGCTTGTGCCAATTGAGCTTCTGCAGCGACTAATTGAGCTTCAGCGGCTGCCAAAACAGGAGCAGAAAAAGGAATTGCGGCCTGAGCTGCAGCAACTTGCATTTGAGCATTTGAAACACTAGCTTCTGCCGTTGTAACATTTGTCTGAGCTTGAGCAACTGCTTGTTGCGCACTTGAAAGATTTGCTTCTTTCTCTTGAACTGTATACTCTTGGTTTCTAACATCTTTTTCTGCTTCTTGATTATTTTTTTCAGCATCCTGTTTTACTTTTTGAGCATTATCTCTTATTTCTATAGCATTATCATAGTTTTGCTGAGAAGCTTCTAAATCCGTTTCAGCTTTTTCCATAGCTTGTTTCATTGACTTTACTAATTCAGATGAATCAGGATCTTGTTCTATTGCAGCAATATTATCTTTTGCAGATTGAACAACTTCCTTGTCATCACTAGCTAAAGCACTTTGAGCTTCAGATATTTCTGATGTTGACAAAGAATTATTCTCTTGACCTTTTTGAATACTATCATTAACTAGATCTTCATCAACATTATCTTCATTAACTTTTTTATTATTTTTAGTTTCTTCACTTGTTTCGACTTCAGAACTTTGAGAAGTTAATTCAAAAGAATCACCCACCATAAAATTTTCAGAAGGATTTAAAAAGAAAGATATAGCATCTTCTAGAAAACCATTGGCATTGTACTGCTCATCATCATTTTTTTCAGGTTGAACTACATTAAGTAATGCAGAATAATTTTTTATTTCCATAATTTCTCAATATCCTCTTACAATTATAAAAATTTTTTTAAACCAGAAATTGTCTATTCTTCAATTTTTTATTAAGAAATATTAAGATATTAGTATATATTATTTATTTAAAGAGTTGCTATTTTTTACAACATAAGAGATACATAATTTATATTTATTATTGTTACTTGAAACTATAGCCCACCTCAAAATATCCAAGCTGATTTTTTTTAGTTCTAATTCAACTGCCTCGCTTGAAAGTCTTTCTATATTATTTATAATAATTTCTTCCGTAATAATCATTTATTCTACAGTTACTGATTTTGCAAGATTTCTTGGCTGATCAACATCTTTACCTAAAAATTCAGCAATATAGTATGCTAACAATTGTAATGGAACACACGTAATTGCCGGAGATAAGATTTCACTAACCTGAGGTATTCTCAATACAATATCAAACAAAGCATCTATATTTCTATCATTTGATGATGTTAATGCAATCAATTTTGCATTTCTTGCTTTTGCCTCCTCACTATTCGAAAGAATTTTTTCATATGTAATTCCACCTGGAATCAATATAGATAATACAGGCATTGTTTCATCAAGCATAGCAATTGGACCATGCTTCAACTCTCCTGCGGCATAACCTGTTGCATTAATATAGCTTATTTCTTTTAATTTCAATGCACCTTCATATGCAGTTGCCAAATTAACACCTCTTGCTATATATATAAAATTTTTATATGAAGAGAATTTTCTTGCACATTCTTGTATTTCAGATGTATTCGATAATACTTCTTCAATTTTTGTAGGCAATTGAATCAATTCATGTTTTATATTTTTTAAATATGAATTATCTAATGAACCCTTTATTTCTGCAAGATGAATAGCAAGTAAATAAAATGAAATTAACTGAGCTGTATAAGACTTTGTAGCAGCAACACTAACTTCAATACCTGCATTTACAGGAATCAAACTATCTGCTAATCTTGCCATATTTGAATCTGGTCTATTTGTAATTATCAATACATGCGACTTTTTCTCTTTTGCTTGTTTTATTGCGGTTATTGTATCCGCAGTTTCGCCGGATTGTGACACACCAATAACCAACGTTGATGAATCAGTCGTTGTTTTTCTATATATATACTCACTAGAGGCTTCAACATCAACGGCTATGCCTGCAAAATCTTCTATTAAATATTTTCCTACCAAAGCTGCATGTAATGATGTTCCACAAGCTATAATTTGAATCTTGTTGAGTTTTTTTAAACTGTTCCTATCAATCTTAACTTCATTCAAAGAAATAGGTGCATCTATATCATAAAGCTTTCCATTTAAAACATTTCTTATAACATCTGGTTGTTCATGAATTTCTTTTAACATGAAATGTTTATAGCCCAACTTGCTTAAAGCAATAGGTTCCCAAGGTAACATTTCTATTTTCTTTGTAACAACATTACCTTCTATATCTGTAACTTTAACTGAATTTTTTGTAATAACAGCAATTTCATTATCTTCTAAATATATAGTTCTTTTTGTATATTCAATAATAGCGGGAGTATCACTTGCTATAAAGTTTTCGCCATCACCAATACCAACAAGCATGGGAGCATGTTTTCGAGCGCCAACTATTAAATCAGGAACATCTTTATGCATTACGCATATAGCATATGCGCCTTGTAATTTTTTAACAGAATTTCTTACTGCTATTTCTAAATCTTTTGATTTTACATACTCATCTGCAACTAAATGTGCAATTGTTTCGGTATCTGTTTGAGACCTAAAATTACAGCCTTTTGCTATTAATTCAGCTCTTAATTCTTTATAGTTCTCGATAATTCCATTATGTACAACCACTAATCTGCCGCAGCTGCATGTATGAGGATGTGCATTAACTAATGATGGACTTCCATGAGTCGCCCATCTTATGTGACCGATACCACTTGTAGGGCGTTTTAGTTCTTGTTTTCTCTCTTCTAATTCATTTTTTAAATTAATTAATTTACCAAGTGTTTTATATATTTTTATAGAGCCTTCATCTTGAAGCGCTATTCCTGCTGAATCATAACCTCTATATTCAAGATTCGTTAAACCTCGCAAAAGAACACTGACAACATCACCACATCCAACATACCCAACAATTCCGCACATAAATTTTATTCCTCAAAATACTAATAATAAATATAATACATTATAAAAAATTAAATGATATTAAATTATTATTAAATTTTTATAACTTAAATAAAAGACATTATTTGGAAAAGAATTATTAAGATTTGTAAACAGAAGTATATGCTAAATTTCTAAGTATTTGCAATAGTTTTAGAATTTTCTCGATTTTTTATATACTTTTTATAGCATTTTTATATATTGATTTGTTTTTATATAAATACGAGACGAAAAGAGGATATAAAAATGGCAATAGAAAGAATTAACATTCAAAAAACACAAGACAATACACAAATTAATTCAACAAAAACTAATGAAAAGAAAAAAGAAAATAATCCAATTGTATCAAGAGCATTAGAACTTGGAATAAATGTAGAAGCATACTACATATATGATGAAAACAATGAATGTATAGGAATTGATATAGTAAAATTAAATGCAGCAATAAAAGAAGCAATGCAAATTCAAAACCAACAAAATAATAAGAAAAAAGAAGATACATTTGAAAAGGAACCAGACACAGAATCTTCTGATAAAGCAAATATTAATACTGAAGCAAAGAACTTACAAAATAACATAGACAAAGCATATACAGAAGCAGTAATTAAATATGCAAGATCATTAGACGAAGATGCATTATCAACAAGCAAAGAAGGCAAGTTATCTGATGAATGGGAAGCTATAAAAGCTGATAATTATAAATTAACAAGTTCAACAACCTCAAATACAACTGTATTAGAAGGAGTAAAAGAATTTGTTACAAACTTAACAAATTTAATAAATTCAACAAAAAATTATAATGCCGAAAAAGCAACAGAAAAAGACAGCTATTTTTCACTTGAAACAATTAGAGACATAGAAGACAAGAATAATGCAATTGAAGTATACGGAACAAATATTTTCAACAGTAACCCTTTCAAATCAGCATTTGGAACATTCAGCGAAGAAGAGTATGAAATGGCAGTTTAAATAAAAAATAATAAAATTAAAAGAGAAACATGTTAGTTGTTTCTCTTTTTTGTATAGTTATAGTATAATACTAATGTAAACATACGCCTCTGTAGCTCAGCTGGATAGAGCGCTTCCGTCCTAAGGAAGGCGTCGCACGTTCGAGTCGTGTCAGGGGTATTTTTTTAGGTCTTTCTGCAGCCATAAAAAAATATTATGACAATGCAATATTTATTGAATATAAAACTAAACAAACAAAACAAAAAATACTTTTAAAATGAACAATTGGGACTTAACTAGATTTCAAATAGGTTTCAGCTCCGACTTTCATATTCTTTTGTTGAAACTTACATTTCTTTTTCAACACAGCAGCATAAATTTATTTATTGAAACAAAATCAAAGCATTGAAGACATATATTTCAAATAAATTTCCAAACTCAAGATGCATTTTGTATATTAACACAATTTATAGAAAACACATCATCTCTTCCTGTTGCTTTTTTAGCAAGATTATTTGCAAATTCAATGAAATCTTCACTCATATCATCTTGTATAATATCAAACTTAAAATTCTTTGTTTTATGATTTCTCATATATTCTTCTAACTTACTCAATATTTTAGAGCCACCTGCAACGGAATGTGGGAAAGGCTTTACAAACATTTTTTCTCTTAACAAATATGAATAATTTAATTTATTAGTACAAGATAAGAAAAACGGTCTAGATAAAACTTCAAACAATAAAGCATCCTTGTCAATTGTTCTATCTTGAGAATTATAGAACATTCTATCTTTATTAACAAACAATAATGCTTTGAAATGATCAGCAATTGTATCTGGCAACTGTGAAAATAAAGGAGGTTGTCTTAAACAAGCCTGCAAATATGATTTCAATGACAATAAGGGATTTCCTTCCTCATCACGCAATCTATCGTGTTCAACAAGACCAACTACATTATATGCTATAGTATCTGGTGACTGTAAAAATAATGGAGGATGCTTTAAACAAGCTTCAAGATATGATTCTAGAGATAATATAGGTTGCTCATTTTTATCCTTTAACTTTTCATTAACCAAATTTGTAACTCTTTCTGCAACAGTATTTGGATCTTGATAAAACAACTGTGGCTGTTTAATACAAGCATGCAAATATGACTTTAATGATAAAATGGGTTTCCCTTCTTTATCTCTTAATTTCTCATGGTTAACAAGATCAATGACATTACTTACTATTGTTTCTGGAGCATGTGTAAATAATTGAGGTTCCCTTATACAAGCATCAATATATGATTTTAAAGACATTATTGGCGAACCATCTTTATATTTTAACTGTTCATTATCTACAACACCTATAACATTATTTACAACAGTATTTGGTGAATAATAAAATAGAGACGCTCTTCTTAAACAAGCATTCAAATATGATTTTAAAGATAAAAGAGGAAGACCATTCTCATCTCGAAATTTTTCATTTTCTACAACACCTACTATTTTATCAGCAATAGTATCTGGAGACATAGAAAATAACTGTGGCTGTTCAAGGCAGGCCTTCAAATAATTTTTCAATGACAATATAGGATTACCATCATCATCTCTAAGTTTTTTATGTTCCACAACCCCTATAACATTATCTACAACTGTATCCGGTTTTTGTCCAAATAAATGGGTATGATTCAAACACGCATTTAAGTAACTACCTAATGTTAATATAGGGTTACCTTTTTCATCTCTTAATTTCTTATGATTAACAAAACCTATTACTTTATCTTGAGATGTTTTAGTTAAAGAAGACAACAATTTCAATCTTTTATTTTCATCTTTTTCTGCTTTCATTTCTTTTATTACTTTTGCATTACTTCCAAATGAAACATCATTAATAAAGTTCCTATTTATATTTGCAATACAATCTAATCCGAAAAGATTGTTTGAATAATTGGAACACGATAAATTCTTACTTTTTGGAAAATTATAATTTGAAAATAAATTTTCATTCTTAACTTGAACGAAAAGATTAATCTTCATATCTTCTCCTTGTAAAAGGTATAAAAATAAACATAAAAAAAATTACTAATTTATCTTCTATTATTAATAAATATTAAATATGAGTATAAATTCTTAAAATATTGGCTTATTCAAATCTTATATACCTTATTCTAAATAAAAAGAAGCTATTTCTAGCTTCAAAGTATGGTCATATTTAAGTTAAGAGATATGATTAAGATTTGTACATTACATATGTTTAATTTTCACCTGTTGAATATTCAACAACTTTAATTCAAAAAAAATTTTTTGTCAAGTTAAAGCTTTAAATTAAAAGTGTTAACTAAATTATCTCCCATTTTAAAAAGTTCTTTGGTAATTTCATTTATTTTTTCTGTATCTACTATTTGTTTATTTAATATTTCTTTTTTAAACACAGAATGCATTCTTTTATATAATTCTTCACCTTTTGGTGTAATATATACAGACAAAACAATTTGCCTTTTCCCTTTAATTTTTTTTTCTCTTTTTATCAAGCCAGCTTCTTCCAATTTCGTCAAAATTTTACATAAATAAGAACGTTGCATACAAACTTTCTTTGCAATTTCCATCTGTATACAACCAGGATAAAAATACACTGTATCCAATATAATATGTTCTTCGTATCCAATTGGGAAATTATAATCTTTTATTATTTTTCTCACATATTCCTTACTTGCACGACTGATATACTCAGCAGCAAAAACTATAGAATTAGTATATGGAAGACGTTGTTCATTCATAATCTACATATTAACATAAATTTTATAAAAAGAGACAAAATTGCAGACATCATTTATTTGTATAAAAATTTATATAAACAAAGAATAGAATATTATTTACCTTTTATAAATTGATCCAGAATTACGTGTTATCCCCCCATTTTCAACTGATGGTTCCAAAACTTTTTCCATTTTTGATACAAAAAGTAAAAAAGAATAACCAGACATTTTCCCTCTATACCAAACTGGCTGTGAATAAAGTGATAAGTTTTCAAATAAAGGTATTATTTTATCAGCTATATTAAGTACATAAGCAAAAGGAATAACATCTGAAGTATAATTTCTATTTTCAGCTATCAAAAATTCTATTTTTGATTTTTCTGCAACTTCCAAAAATTTTTTAAATCCTTCGATTTGAGCTAGAAGCATTATACCTTGCTTATTTCTTTTGGGCATATTAAATAAACAGATTACAGATATAAAAAGACAAACCATTGCATAAAACAAAATTATTATATTTTGAATAAATGCATTATATATTTTATATAATAACAATATTGTAGGAATACCTATAAACATAGAACCCCAAAATATTATAAACATTAACTTTTTTAATTTTTCTATATGTGTTTCATTAGAAAGAATCAATTGATATAAAAAGGTCAAAACTACCATTATACCAACAACTGGAAATAACAATAAAAATGCATCGGGAGAAAAAAGTAAAGATAAAGAATAATCCCCTAATATATATACTATACTTGCAAATATTCCCAATATACAAACTACAAGAATAAATAACTTTTCAAAACTATTTGCCGTTTTATCAAAAATATATTTTTTTATATTATTTAACGAAGAAATTATAGCAACACAATTACGATAAAAACTCTTTGAATACTGTAAGTCTTCAAGTGTAACAAAATCGGAATTTTTAAATAATGCAGACATTAATCTTTTTTCATATGAATTTTGTCCTTCATAATCCTTTAATTTACGGATACTAAAACTTATACCATCGTCCTCTATTTCTATATAGCCTTTATTTGCCAAATATAAAACTAAAGATACTATCTCTTTAGAAGATGCAACTCCTTTATATTCCACACCAATTTCTGCACTATTTTTATTCTTGGGAGGGTAACAATTAATTATAGGAATAATTTTTTTGTCACGGCCAAATATAAACCACATTAAAAATGCAATAATTGTTAGAATTGATATAAATAAAAATATAAAATTTTTGTCTATAAATTTTATTTCTTTTACAAAATAAGAATTTGGCAATAAAATTCTTACAGATAGCCCTTCTTTCGGTGATAATATTCTATTAACTTTTCCTGTTATAATCTTATTTTGTTCTACGAAATAATTTAATTCCCTTGTATTATATCCGTCTGAATCAATTCTACCAAGTGAAAAAGTAGCGGTTTGGAGCAAATATAAATATGGAACAGGAAGTTTAATCCTAAATTTTATGTTATCTATAGTTGTATTCCAATTTCTATCAATAATATTAAAATAGAACTCATCCGAAGCCTTTAAAAAATCATCACCCATTTTATATTTATACTTTATTTGATAATTTTTTGGACCCATTAATATTTTTGAAGAATCCTCTATTTTCAAGATAATTGCATCGTTGGTTTGTTGCAATGTATATGGTTCATTTATTTGAATATCAGAAATTACAACATTTTGATTTTTCTTTTGAAGATTGTTATAAAAAAATTGAGGTTTTATAGGAAAAACTCTTTTAAACTCTTTTGATGGTGCTAAAAAAAACACATCAATTTTTTCTGTAACATCAACAGTTCTATTTTTATGTACATTTAAATCTACATCATAATTTGTAATACAATAATTCTCAGCATTGGCACATAAAGAAAATAAAATATTTACAAAAATTGCAATAAAAAGTAGAACAACCTTTTTCATCAAAAAACCCTTGACCTTGTAATAATAGAATCATTATAACAGATTTTCAATGTATTATTAGTTAAAATACGTTGTAAAATAAAATTTCACAATATTATACTTTATAACTTTTTAGTGTAGAATAATAAAAAAGAGGTAGTAGCCGTGTTAAACATTGCAAAAATTTATGATGCTTCTAAAGTATTAAGTGAAGTAGCTAGAAAAACTGATTTAATTCTTTCTAAAACATTATTAGAAGGACATGAAATTTATTTAAAGTCTGAAAATTTACAACTTACAGGGTCTTTCAAATTAAGAGGGGCATATTATAAAATATCAAAATTAACAGAAGAACAGAAACAAAAAGGTATTATAGCTTGTAGTGCAGGTAATCATGCACAAGGTGTTGCTCTAGCAGCTCAAAAAAATAACATTAAAGCTACTATTTTTATTCCGGCAACAGCCCCAATTTCAAAAGTAGAAGCAACAAGAAAATACGGCGCAGAAATAAAACTGATTGACGGAGTATATGATGATGCGTACAATGATGCTTGCAAATTTCAACAAGAAACAGGCGGGGAATTCATTCACCCGTTCAATGATGAGGATGTTATAGCAGGACAAGGTACGATTGCTCTTGAACTTATTCAACAGCTTCCAGATATTGATGCTGTCATAGTGCCTATTGGAGGTGGAGGATTAATTTCCGGCATTGCATATACAATGAAACAATTAAAACCGAACTGCAAAGTATATGGGGTTCAAGCTCAAGGTGCAGGAAGTATGTATCAATCATACATAAACAAAAAAATTCTTGAATTGCCTGTAGTTCATACATTTGCTGATGGTACTGCAGTTAAAAAGCCTGGAGAATTAACATTTGACTGCTGTATGAAATATGTTGACGATATAGTTACAGTTACTGATGATGAAGTTGCTTCTGCTATACTTGCACTTATGGAAAAACAAAAACTTGTAGCTGAAGGTGCAGGAGCTTTAAGTGTAGCTGCAGCTATGTTTAACAAACTTCCTTTAGCTAATAAAAAAACTGCTTGTATTGTTTCAGGCGGAAATATAGATGTTAATATCCTTTCAAGGGTTATCAACAGAGGTCTTTTAAAAGCAGGAAGACTATGCCATCTAACAATTGAATTACTTGATAAACCCGGACAATTAAGAGAAGTATCAACCATTATTGCAGAATATGGTGCTAACGTTATTAGAGTAAGGCACAATCAAGGCGGAGAAAATACCGATATTAATGATTGTTTCTTAAAAATTTCTATGGAAACAAGAAATGCACAACATTTTGAAGAAATTCAAAAAGCATTAATTGCAAAAGGTTACAAGATTACTTCTTTTGAACAATAATTATTCAATTACCCATCTTTCTAAAATATCTTGATTTATTCCGTCTAAAAATCTGGAAGGTTTAGAAAGCACCTTATTTGTTGAATAATCAAACATATCTATCGGATATGTTATTGCAAGGTGAGTTTTGGCTCTAGTTACAGCAACATACATGAGTCTTAATTCTTCATCCAAATCTTCCGGAGAGTTGAAGGAATATAAAGAAGGGAACCGCCCATCCACAGCACCTATAATAAAGATAGCTTTGTATTCCAAACCTTTTGCACTATGTATAGTAGAAAGTGTCAAAAATTCATCTTTTTGTGCACCGGAATCAATATCTGTTACAGATGTATCAGGCGGTTCCAATGCTAAGTCACTTAGAAAATCTTCCAAGCTGGTATATTTTTCACTCAAAGCAAGAAAATGTTCTAAATCCTTTTCTCTTTTGGTATAGTCATCATATTTATCACGTAGAATATTTTCATAATATTTCAATACATTTTGAACAACTTTTTTAGGGTTAAAAATATCCTTTTGATTATTATTTATTAAATCAGTAAGTTTTATTACAGCTTCAGGATTTTTTACCGGAAGATTTTTATTTTTTATTTCACTATCATTAACTAAAATCGGCAATAGCTTATTTGCACTTTGATTACCTATTCCATCAAGTAAAAGAAGGATTCTTGTATAACTAATAATATCTGATGGATTTAAAATAACTCTTAAATGTGCGATTATATCCTTAATATGAGCAGCTTCAATAAATTTCATACCACCAAATTTTTTGTATGGAATATTTCTTTTTGCAAGTTCTATCTCTAAGTTATAAGTCATTCTTGCACTTCTGGCAAGAACACAAATATCATTTAAAGATAGGTTCTCTTCTTCAACCAATTCTAACACTCTTTGAGATATAAACTCAGCTTCCATTTTCATATCGTTTGCACTTATTAATGCCGGTTTGATTGGTGATACAATATCTGAAAATAATGTTTTTGTATACTTTTCTTTTGCCTTCAATAATATTTCATTTGCTAATAATAATATATTTTGAGAACTCCTATAATTCTGTTCCAATTTTATAATTTTTGTATTTTCAAATAACTCAGGAAATTCAAGAATATTTTTAAAATTTGCACCTCTAAATGAATATATACTTTGAGAATCATCACCTACAGCCATAACATTATTATGTTCGCTTGCCAAAAGTTTTACGATTTGTGCCTGAATAGTATTTGTATCCTGATATTCATCAACCATTATATATTTATATTGATTTGATAACTTCTTTCTTACTTCAGGATTACATTCAAGAAGAGTCTTTAGATATAATAACAAGTCATCATAATCTAGAATAGAATTCTTATGTTTATAGTTATTATATTCACATATAATTTCATTTATCTTTTCTGTACAGTGTTCAAACTGTTTATATTCACAAAGAATAATATTCTCTGATGGAATATTTTTATTAACAGCTTTAGAATATATATCTAAAATAGTTCCTTTCTTTGGAAAACGTTTTTCTTGTTTT
>DVJT01000066.1 GCA_018716565.1 Candidatus Avigastranaerophilus faecigallinarum
TCTATTGGAAATGATTATTCCTCTTCCACCACTTGAAGAGCAAAGTCGAATCGCTGCTAAAATAGCGCAGCTATTCGCTTTGCTTCGCAAAGTCGAATCTTCTACTCAACAATACGCAAAACTTCAGACTCTGCTGAAGTCGAAGGTGTTAGATTTGGCTATGCGCGGAAAATTGGTTGAGCAAGATCCAAACGATGAGCCAGCAAGTGTATTGCTTGAGAAGATTAAGGCTGAGAAGGACCAGTTGATTAAAGAAAAGAAGATCAAAAGGAGTAAGCCACTTCCGCCAATTAGTGATGAAGAGAAGCCATTTGAAATTCCTGATAGTTGGGAATGGGTTAGATTAGGGGATGTAACAAACTTTGTAGGAACGGGAATGGTAATTCCAGCAAATAAACAATTTGATACTTTTACAAGTCAAATGCTTCCTTATTTTAAAATGAATAATATTGGTAATTGGGATGGAGAGTTTGGAGTAAATAATTGGACCTATGTATTAAAAACTCAAAATTCAGATAATTACCTTTTAAAATCAGGGCAATTGCTTTTTAATACTAGAAACAGT
This sequence comes from Candidatus Avigastranaerophilus faecigallinarum, assembly GCA_018716565.1. Taxonomy (GTDB): domain Bacteria; phylum Cyanobacteriota; class Vampirovibrionia; order Gastranaerophilales; family Gastranaerophilaceae; genus Avigastranaerophilus; species Avigastranaerophilus faecigallinarum. The sequence goes on from DVJT01000066.1 coordinate 566, forward strand.
CGGGAATTAGTTGGGAAAACAACAATTGTTCCTGATAATCTCAATAAGAAAATATTAGCTAACAATAATATTTTAAGGATAGAATCTTTTGGAAAAATGAAATTAAAGTATATTAATTACTACTTAATTTCTCCATTTTCTAGACATATGTTTTTAAATATGACTGCAGCTACTACAAATGTCGCAGCGATTTATCAAAAGCAACTTAATAAACTCTTGGTCCCACTTCCACCACTTGAAGAACAAAAGCGAATTGTTAAAAAAATAGATCAATTATTTATCTTACTGAAGAGAGACAAAAATTATAAAAAAGTCAAGTAATAAAAAACTTGACTTTTTTGTTTATATTAATCTTAAGAAATAGCTTGCTTATATACATTATATAGTGATATCTTTTATTTTAGATACTATATATAGAAAAGAGCGAGAAAAATATGAGGAAAACTTTTATTTCTTATAAATATTCTGAGTCGCGTGATATACGTGACAGAATCCTTCGAGCATTAGGTCCCGAGGCTACAAAATTCTATAGAGGAGAAACAGCTGAATCTCCGGATTTGACTGACTTTACTACAGCTACTATTAAAAATCATTTAAAAGATATGATTTACAATACATCGGTAACTATTTTAATTATTAGTCCTCATATGAAAGAAAGTAATTGGATTAGTTGGGAACTAGAATATGCATTAAAAAATCAAAAAAGAGGTGACATATATTCACATAGTAATGGAATTGTTGGAGTCATTGCTAATCAATGGGATAATGGCGCATGGTTTAAACAGAATGAATATCGAATAGGAAATAGGTTAATACAACATTCTTGTTTACCAGATATAGTGGTTAAAAATAGAATGAATAAGAAAAATAGATTTTCAATAAATTACGATAGTGTGAATTCGGAATCTTATATTTCCATGGTATCTGAAAATACATTCTTAAGTGATCCACAATATTACATTGAAAGTGCATATGAAAAAAGTCAACGCTTAGATGAATTTTATATTATAAAGCAATCTGAGAAAGATAGAAGAGAACGTGAATTTAGGGAGAAAATTTGGTAGATAATAATCGATATAATCAACAAGACAATTGCTATAACAAATTTAATCATTTGCAGTTAGTTGAACAGCAAATACAACGGATGGCTAATAACTCATTTAAAATAAAAAACTGGTCTATTACAATAATTGGAGGAGCCATTGGTTATTGGTTGAAAGAGGCGTATGCGCAAAAAACTGGATTTGAATTAGCCCTTCTAATCGTAATAATTACTGCACTGTTTTGGTGGCTTGATGCATATTACTTAATGTTAGAAAAGGGATACCGCGACTTGTATGCAGCTGTCGATAACAATAAAACTAAGAATTATACTTTAAATATTACACCATACATTAGCAAAATGGATATAAAATATGTTGCATTGACAAGCAAAATTCTAATCCGGATATATTTATTGGAAATAGTTTTAGAGATAATATTGTTCGGACATTACTATTTTAAGTTTAAAGGATGATTTAATGTATAAAGCATTTAACTTAGAACATTTAGATCAGTTTGATGACCTAGAAACCATTGATTCTAATTTGGCAAAAATTGAGTATGAAAAATATAGGCAAAAAAATTTAGAAAAACTTTCTTTAAAAAATTTGCTCCAGGAGTCAATAATTGAAAAAGACGAAAATGGAAAAATAAAATTAGATACTAGTAAAATTCAACATACTTTTTTTCCTTTAAAACAAGTTGACATTTTTATATCACATTCTCATAAAGATTTAGAATTAGTCCAAAAATTTGCATATTATTTACGGCATATAATAGGAGTTGACTGCTTTATTGATTCTGAAATATGGGGATATGCTGATGATTTACTTCAAGAAGTGAATAATGAATATGCATTAATTAAAGAGGGATTATATAACTATACTGATGCGAATGTAGATGCGGCCAATGTCTACATGACCCTATCAAACGCACTTCATGATATGATCAATCAGACTGATACAATATTTTTTATTAATACTCCTCAGTCAAGTAGTTTAAATGAAAATCTTAAAAGTAGACAAGTCGAATCACCCTGGATTTATGATGAATTAAAAACTATATCTATTATAAAACCAAAAATTCCTTCTTATATTTCAAAATTAAATGTTCGAAATAATGTATCACCTAAAAATTTGTCACCGAATTGGAGTAGACCAATTGACGATCAAATAAAATGCTTGGAAAAGCTAGATGTAAAAGATTTAAAGAAATGGAAAGAATCATTATATACTAATGAAGGATTATATGATCCTGCACCAATGCTTGCTTTCTATCAAATCTTTGAAAATAAAAAATAAAGTAAACGAGTTATGTTTTTGAACTATTAGTAGTATTCTAAAAATTAAGCATTTTATTGATAATAGCGTATTAAAGATTGATTCCAATGTTTTATCGGCGTCAGTCCTTTTTTCATTAATTGAAATAATAAACATATTACAAGGTGATCCTGCATGTAACATATAGCAATTAAAAAATAAAAGTAAATCACAATGTATCATTAACTTTGATATACTTATTTCATAATTAACTACTAGAATAATAAAGATATGGAAGGGTGAAGAATTAGAATTAAATACAGCATCTGAACTATAAATTGACGGTTCTAAAGGGTTATTGATTTGGAATAATAAGTATTATGCTTGAAGGAAAATATTATTTAATTAAGAGAAGTGACCATAAATGGAAATTTTATTGGGCACCGTATGAACCAGCACCAAAAAATGATTTTGATGATTGGGGAGTAGCAGTAATTGATACTCACTGGAAAACAGATGATCCACGTCCTAAACATTTACGGGGTAAGCCTTTAGGCTATCAATTACAACCTTGGATTCAAGTGTTACGTGATCCTAATGTATATTCTGAAAAATATGATATGTATGGTAAGGACTGGCGTGGGTACTCATTAACATATGAAGTTATGCGCTGTCTAATTCATTCAAACAAGAATTGTCGTCGCATGTTATCAGTTG
>DVJT01000067.1 GCA_018716565.1 Candidatus Avigastranaerophilus faecigallinarum
TGAATTATTTTCTAAAAATAATGTTACATGTAATGAACTTGGAAATATATATAACTTGCAAATACATAAAACAATTAGGGTAAATGATTCTGTCTTAATAACCTTTTCGGATAATTTAAATAAAAAAAATCTAAATATTGCATTATTAGATATAAATAAGAATAAAATTAAAAAAATTATAACAACTAAATTAAATCCTGATTTTAAAGCAATTGTTTTCGATAATACAAAGCTTTTGCTTATTGGGACTTCTAGTAATAATGAAAATAAAGGAATTTATTCATTTGATGTAATAACATCAGATTTAAAATTTTTAGGGAATATGAAATATAATAGGCATTTTTATAATGCTATTCTCTTAAAAGATAACAAAACAATTTTGATAACGGGTGGAAGCTATGATAATAATGTATCTAATGGAGAGAAAACTGCAGAATATTTTATAATAAGGAGGTAACGTGTTTGAAGATTATAATGCTGATTATTTAAGGAGACAAGGTAATGATGTGGCTCGTAAATATTATGACTGGAATACTCAAATTGATGAAATTGATGCATTTAGACATATATATATAAATGCGTTATTAAGAACTCGTCATTCAGATAAATACGTAAAATTTGCAGGAAATTTTCAAGAATGGATTACAAATGAAGCCGATCCATATCATAATAAAGGTTATTATAATAATGCAATAGGGTTATCACTAGGCAAATATGCTTCTATACATAAGTTAGAAGATTCAGAACTTGAGTTATTAACAAAATACTTAGTTGATAATGGGTATGCTATTGTTGATGTGAATATAAATGAAAATCCAAAATATTCGGGACAGGATTTTTTTGAATTATTTGAAGTTTTTGATAGCATTTTGGATTTAAATACACCTTATAATAAAAAAGATTATACAGATACTTTTTTCCCATTGCAAGCTGTATATTATAATAATAATAGGTCAATTTTCGAAAATTTAATTACTCCCTTTTATAAATCCTTTGATTCTAATGGTATAAAAGAGGACCCAATAGTATTGGATATAGATGGCAATGGCATAAAAATAGCAGATAACGGTGTATATTTTGATTACGGCGGTGACGGATTCGCCGAAGCGACAGCCTGGATATCAGGAGATGACGGTCTTTTAGTCACAGATAAAAATAACAACGGGATTATAGATGATAGTACAGAAATATTAGTCTGTAGGTTGGGTTTGACTGCTTTTTCCAAAATCTTTGATTTTGTGCAAAATGTCCGGTTCCCCATAACCCAACAGAAACAAAAGAAAGAGAATAAATGAGCGCACTTAGAGTGCAGTTTTTGCTCTACGATGAAATATAAAATTCAACAATTTTTCTCATAAAATTATTTCATTTTACATTGAAGAACGGTATTGTATTGCTTGTGCAATATGTTTAGCTTGTATGTTTTCTGATGAATCCAAATCTGCAATGGTTCTTGCAAGTTTTAATAATCTATCATATGCTCTTGCCGATAAACTAAACTTTCTTACAGCTTCTTTTAAAATGTTGGAGCTTGTTTCATCAAGAATACAGAATTTTTTAATTAATTTAGGGGTTAGTTCTGAATTTGTATATATTCCAAGCCCTTTATATCTTTCAAGTTGGATATTTCTTGCTTTTACAACTCGTTCTCTTATTTGTTCGGAGGATTCTCCCTGTGGTATATTTTTGTCTGTTAGTTCATTGATTTTTAATCTTGGAACATCTATAACAATGTCGATTCTATCTAACAATGGTCCTGATAATTTTGAGCGATATTGTTTTACTTGAAAATCGCTGCAGGTGCAATTTTTTTCGCTATCGCCCAAATAACCGCAAGGACAAGGATTCATCGCCGCAAGTAATATAAAATCGGAAGGAAATTCAAGTCTCATTTTTGCTCTTGCAATAACTATTTTCCCGTCTTCAAGCGGTTGACGAAGAACTTCAAGCACGTTCCTCGGAAATTCTACAAATTCATCCAAAAATAATACACCTCTGTGAGCAAGTGTTATTTCTCCTGGTTTTGGATTTGTTCCTCCGCCTATTATTCCTATTGCAGAAGCTGTATGATGAACACTTCTGAAAGGTCTTGTTGTAATTAATGGTTTAGATGGATTGATTAACCCGCTAATACTGTATATTTTAGTTAGTTCAATTGATTCTTCAAAAGTTAAAGGCGGTAAAATTGAAGAAAAACATTTAGCCAATAATGTTTTTCCGGAACCCGGAGGGCCTGACATTAAAAGGTTATGAGCTCCTGCAGCGGCTATTTCCATAGCCTTTTTGGCTTTTAGCTGACCTTTTACATCTTTAAAATCAAAGTAACCATCTTGCTCAGTTTTTTCTTGCATAAACTCATTTATATCTACAATAGTTGGTTTGATTTCTTTATGTTCAGGTGATTCAGTATTAAAATGGTTAACTATTTCAATCAAAGATTTTGCACCTATAACGGTTAAACCTTGAATAATTGCGGCTTCTTTTGCATTATCAAACGGAACAATCAGCGTTTTTATTCCCTGCTGTTTTAATCCTGCTGCAATAGGTAAAACTCCGTTCACAGCTCTGAGTGAACCATCTAGTGATAGTTCTCCAATAAATGCGATATCTTTAAACTCATTCTTTTGAATTGTATTGTTTTTCGAAAGTATTCCTATTGCAATTGGCAAATCATAATAACTGCCGATTTTTTTTATATCCGCAGGTGCCAAGTTTACTATTACTTTTTTATTGGGAAAATCATACCCCGAGTTTTTAATTGCAGAACGAACTCTCTCTCTAGCTTCGGTTATTGAAAGGTCTGGTAACCCTACAATAGAAACAGAGGGAAGTGAGTTGTTTACGTCAACTTCAACGAGTATTTTATATACATCCAACCCTATTACGCAGGCTGTTAGAATTTGTGATATCACTGTAAAAAACCTATATACTAGCTACTAGAGCAAGTATACCATAGGTTTTTATTGAATAACAATTATAATTTTATCCGAGTTTCTTTTCTGTTTCTTCAATTTTATTTAGTATTATTTCAAGTTGATTTTTAAACCATTGAGTAAACAATTTTATTTCGCTTTTAAAACTATATGCCCCAGGCCATACTGAATTGTAATAATACATATTAATACCTCGATTCTATAAAATATATTCTATTATTCGGTATATTTTTGAGAAACTTTAGTCAAAAAATCATTCTCAAATGTAAAGTATTGTAAAAATGTTGCATTAAATGCGCATAAAAAAATATTCAGGGTTATTAAAGAAAATGTAAGACTCATAAAAGTCTAAAACTGAACAACTATCTACCAAAACTAACCTAGTTAACGCTCTTTTCCTAAGAAAGAGCTTTTTTTTTGTTTGTATTAATATTGCATACCCAAAAGAAAACATATAATATTAAACTATGAAACAACGTTCATTATTTGATGTTATATCTCCTATTATGACAGGTCCCTCCAGTTCTCATACAGCAGGTGCTGTCAGGCTTGGGTTGTTGGTCCGAAATATTTACGGTGAAACTCCTACAAAAGTTACCTTCAGATTGTATAATTCTTTTGCTCAAACAGGAAAAGGCCACGGTACAGATAAAGGTTTATTGGCAGGGCTTTTAGGCTTCAATGTTGATAGTGACGAAATAAAAAATATTTATGATAATGAAGAAGCAAAAAGAATAAAATACAATTATGAATTTGAACAAAATTTGGATATGCATCCTAACTCTGTTGATTTTATTTTAGATGGAAAAATTCAAATGATAGTCTCCGGGAATTCTGTAGGAGCAGGAAATGTTGAGATAGTTAAGATTGATGATTTCGCAACTAAAATTTCAGGTGAATATAATACTCTTGTTCTATTTTATAAAGATAAACCCGGGATGATATCAAAAGTTTCAACATTAATTCAAAAAGAAAATATAAATATTGCTTCACTTGATTGTGACAGAAATGCAAGGGGAAAAACCGCCTCAATGTGCATTTGTTTAGATGGTAATGTTTCTGATATTTTGATTGATGAAATAAAAAAAATTGATGATGTGTATTTTGTTAGAAATGTGAAAAAACTAGAGGCATAAGTTGGAATATTCTATAAACACTTTTGAAAAACTTTTGAGAGCCTGCAAAGAAGAAAATAAAAAAATATATGAAATAATGCAGGAAAAAGAAGCCTATGACTTTGAAATTACTGTAAAAGAAGTAAGAGAAAAAGTTCTAAAAAATATAAATGCAATGAAAGAAGCAATTGTTAGTGGGCTTACTTCAAGTGAAAAATCTTTTAGCGGATTATGCGGAGATGATACATTAAAATTAAAAAAAAGATATGCTCAAACACCTGCATTGTTTGGCGATTTATATGAAAAAATTACAACTTATGCACTTGCCACAATGGAAGAAAATTTAAGAATGAATAAGATTGTTGCATGTCCAACAGCCGGTTCTTGCGGAATAGTTCCTGCTGTTATTATTTCTTTATCAGAAAAATATAATTTGACAGAAGAAGAAGAAATAAATGCACTAATTACCGCAGGTACAATAGGTTATGTTATATCATCAAAAGTTGCAATGGCAGGTGCTGTAGCGGGATGCCAAGCGGAGTGCGGTGTCGCTTCAGCTATGAGTGCTGCTTCTGCTGTGCAAATTCTCGGTGGAAATGAAAATCAAATAATTAATGCAGCAGTTTTGGCAATTAAGAATATTTTAGGTTTGACTTGTGATCCTGTTGCTGGATTGGTTGAAATCCCCTGTGTTAAAAGAAACGTATTTCTTGCAATACACGCAATTACTGCTGCAGAACTTTCTATGGCAGGAGTTGAAAGTAAAATACCTTTTGATGAAGTTATTGATGCAATGGTCCAAACAGGTCAATTGATGTCCCCATTGTTAAAAGAAACATCGCAAGGGGGTTTAGCAACTACAAAATGTGGTATATTAATTAATAGGCAATTAAAAGAGAAATATTTTAGAAAAGGAAACTGATATGGCAGATGGAAAAAATCCAGTAATAACAGAATTGGAACAATCATTGATTAATCTTCTTTCATCAAAAAGAGATATTGATGAAAAAGTTTCAGGTGGTATAAAAAGGGTTCGAAGTCTAAGTTTTAATATAGATATTAGAAATCCTAAAGCTCCATATTTTACTGTTCAAATTGGTATGTGTGAAGCTGCATTCAATGTTAATAACGGACTAAAAGAAAGAGGAAGTTGTTTTGGGCTTGAAAGGTACATACGTGATTGGTACGAAAGACCTTCTGTTTCATCTGCTATATTAAAATATGTTGAAAAATCAAAACATAACTAATAAAAAGAGGAGTTTAAAACTCCTCTTTTTAAAATAATTTTGAAAATCTTTCCATTGCTTCAATCGTTTTTTCACGATCGCCGAAAGATGTTAATCTGAAGTATCCTTCACCATTTTTACCAAATCCTGCCCCTGGAGTTCCAACTACTGCAATATTATTTAGAAGGTAATCAAAAAATTCCCAAGAAGACATGTTGTTTGGGCATTTTAACCATATATACGGTGAGTGTTTACCGCCTGTATACCATATGCCTTTTTTATCCATAGTTTCTGCAATAATTTTTGCATTTTCGCTATAGTAAGCAATGTTTTCCTTTATTTGCTCTTGTCCTTTTTCAGAAAATATAGCTTCTGCACCTTTTTGAACAATATAAGGAACTCCGTTGAATTTTGTTGTTTGTCTTCTTAACCAGAAATTATGTAAAGAAACACCTTCTTTTACTAATTCTTTCGGTACTACGGTATATCCGCATCTTGTACCTGTAAAGCCTGCAGTTTTTGAGAAAGAACAAAATTCTATGGCACATTTCTTTGCACCTTCAATTTCATATATACTGTTTGGAAGTTCTTTTGATTTTATAAAACATTCATATGCAGCATCAAATAGTATAACCGCATCATTTTTTAGTGCATAGTCAACCCATTTTTTTAGTCCGTCTTTTGTATAAACAGCTCCTGTCGGGTTATTTGGTGAGCAAATATATATAATATCACATTTAACATTTTCGTCAGGTAATGGTAAAAATCCATTTTTTTCATTTGCATCTGCAAAAATTATTTTTCTTCCAGCCATTACATTTGTATCAACATATACGGGATATACAGGATCTGGTACTAAAACAGTATTTTCAAGTCCAAAAATATCTAAAATATTACCAAGATCACTTTTGGCACCGTCTGAAATAAAAATTTCATCTGCTTCTAAATTTACATTCTTACGAGAATAATATTTTTGAATTGCTTCACGTAAAAAAGCATAGCCTTGTTCCGGTCCATATCCTTTAAATGTTTCTTTTTTTCCCATTTCGTCTGCTGCATTTTTTATAGCTTCAATAACTACAGAAACTAAAGGCAATGTAACATCACCAATACCAAGTCTTATTATATCTTTATCAGGATTCTCTTTTATGAATTGATTTACTTTTTTTGCAATGGTTGAAAATAAATAACTATCTTCCAATTCCAAATAATTTTTGTTGATTTTCATAACTTCTCCACATTAAATACTCTAAAGTTATTATACCTAAAAAATTTTGTTAAAAACTTTGCAAAAAAACAAAAATATTACACAATGTTTTTATAGTATAATTTACTTAAGTTTTGGTTAAACAAGAAGGATATAGATATGGCAGTAAGACAAAAACAACATGAACAAGACCCAATGGTTAGACGTACTAATTTTGATGCAGTTGAATCAAATTTAACAGATGAACAGGCAAAATTAGAGGCTTCTCGTTGTTTGAATTGTAAAAATCCAAGATGTGTACAGGGGTGTCCTGTAAATATTAATATTCCTGGATTTATAAGTGCTTTAAAAGAAGGTGATATTGAAAAATCAGGAGAAATTATTCGAGAATCTAGTTTATTGCCTTCAGTATGTGGAAGGGTTTGTCCTCAAGAACGCCAATGTGAAAGTAAATGTGTATTGGGTATAAAATCTGAACCTATCGCAATTGGAGCATTAGAACGTTATGTTGGTGATGCAACAAGTTTAAAAGTAGGTGAAATAAAAGAAACAGGTAAAAAAGTTGCAATTGTCGGTTCTGGTTGTGCAGGTATTACTGCGGCAGCTGACTTGAGAAAAGCAGGACATGAAGTTGTTGTTTTTGAAGCATTGCATAAATTAGGCGGTGTATTAAGATATGGTATTCCTCCTTTTAGATTACCAAGAACTTTCCTAGATAAAGAAATTGATAATTTAAAAGCAATGGGTGTTAAGTTTTATACAAATGTTGTTGTTGGAAAATCTATCACTATAAAACAATTAAAAGAAGATGGATTTGATGCTATTGTTATAGGGTCTGGAGCTGGATTGCCAAAGATGATGGGAATTCCAGGGGAAAACCTAAATGGAGTATTCTCTGCAAATGAATTCTTAACAAGAGTTAATTTGATGCAGGCAAATTTAGAAGAAACGGCAACTCCTATAAGAGTGGGTGAAAAAGCTGCTATAATTGGTGGCGGTAATGTTGCGATGGACGCTGCTCGTGTTGCGGTAAGAGTTGGTTTTAAAGAAGTCTATATTGTATATAGAAGAACTGAAGCTGAATTACCTGCACGTTTAGAAGAAATCAGACACGCAAAAGAAGAAGGTGTTGTATTTAAGTTCTTGCATGCACCAAAAGAAATTTATAATAAAGACGGTTACGTTAATGGCATGCAGTTTGAAATTATGGAACTTGGTGAACCTGATGAATCAGGTAGAAGAAAACCTGTTCCTACAGGTAAATTTGTTGATTTGGATGTAGATACAGTTGTTGTTGCTTTGGGTACAGGTCCTAACCCTACAATTCAAGCATCTATGTTAAAAGATAGTATGAATCTAGATACGGATAAAAAAGGTTATATTGTTATTAATGCAGAAACTGGTGAAACTTCTGTAGATGGAGTTTATGCTGGTGGTGACGTTGCGCCGACCGGTTCATCTACTGCTATTAATGCAATGGGTGCAGGTAAGAGAGCAGCTAAAGCGATTAATGAATACCTTGCTAAAATTTAATAAAAGAAAAATTACTAATAAAAAGAAGATATTGAGAATCAATATCTTCTTTTTTTATGCAGTAGTAGAAAAAACTCTTTGACCTTTCTCAATTGCTTTATTGGCAGAATATCCTCCAACTGCAGTTAATCCGAGAACAGGTAATAATTTTTCACCTAGTCCTGTTTGAATTCCACGATCTATAATTTCTATAGGTACTACTTTTTGTATACAATTTTTACCCGTATTTTTTACAAGTACATTTTGAATATCTTTTTTGTATAATGTTGTTTTTGTTGCATTTGAAGAATTAATCTTTTTACAGATGCCTTTTATTAAATTGATAGGTTGAATACTCAATTTATTTTCTCCTTATCTTTAATTCGATAAAGAAAGAAAATATTTTTTATTGCCTAAAAATAAATTTTTTTTAAGATTTTTTAATAAATTTAGAATTTTTCTTGTACATCTTTTTGTAAATCTTTAAAAGAAATATTATTTTTTAATAAAAATAGGGTTGCAAATATAGAGGTTATAATTATAACGATAGTCTGTTCTACAAAGGATATTGCGAGTGCTGCTTCTTTATTAATGTTATATATCGCAAATGCAGTAATTATAGCCAATTGGTATGGTCCGATAAAAATTGAAGTTGATGGAATCATACAAGCAAGCGCTATGAAACAGATAATAAAAAGTGTTACAGACCAATGTAGATTATATCCAAATCCCTGTATTGTAATAAAAAAGTTTAAACATTCAAAAAACCATATTCCAAAAGATGCTAATAAAGCTGCAAATATTTTTTTGGGTGCTTCTATAACTTCAAATCCGTTAAAAAATGAATTGCACGTTTTATTTATATAATTTGTCGCTTTCTGAATTAAATTAGAAAATGGAAGTGATTTTGTTTTATTAATTATAAGATTGCAAATTTCATCTGTTTTATTATATTTAAATGTAATTATTGCAAATGTGATTCCTATAAAAATACAAACACCGGCAAATATACATAGCTTTATTGCAATATCGTTCTTGTGGTATATGAAAACTCCTGCTAATAAAAAACAGAAGATTACAAATACATCAAATATTCTTTCTAACATAACGGTTCCGAATATTTTTATTTTGCTTACATTGTATTTTTGTCCAATAAAAAAAGCTCTAAATATATCACCTGCTCTTGCAGGAAGGAGAATATTTAGTGATGCTGATGTAAGACATAATGGAATAAGTAGGCTTAATGGAACATTTACTGTTCTTGAAATTAATTGTTTGAAGCATATTCCTCTGCAAGCTAATGAACATATTATAGAAATGCTTAAAAATATTATATATTTTAAATTAAATTCTTTTATTATTGTTAAAAGTTCTCTTAGATCTATATTTACAAAAACAAAATATAAAAATATAACTGTAATTAATAATAAAATTATTTTCTTTATATGCTTTTTCACTATTTTGTCTTTCTAACCACTATCTTAAATTATTTTTAAATTTGATTTTTGAACTTTTTTCTGCAAGTTTATTTTTTTGCTAAGTAATTCATAATTAATATTATAATCTGTAGAAAAAGATATTTTATTAAGATAATTTTTTAAATTGATAAAAGTTGAATATGCTTCTTTGTACTTTTTTTGTTCAAAAAGAATATTTATTTTTATTTCAAGTAATTGTGAATAAAGTTCATAGTTTTCAAAATTTAATTTTTCTATTACTTTTTCTATATAAAATAAAGCCTGTGAATAATTTCCCAAGACATAGTTACAATTAGCAATTGCCGCTATTATTTTTTTATTATCAGGCGAAATGCTTTTTGCTATTGCATATAGACTTAAAGATTTTTTTATTTTTCCTTTAATAAACGAAATATCAGCCAGTAAGATTAAACTTTTTATATGTGTTGGTGTTAGTTTAACAGCTTGAGTAAGTTTTTTGTATGCGTCATTTATTTTATTAAAATAATAAAAGTCATCTTCAGCTTCTCTGCATAGGAGTTCTGATTTTATATTAATTACTTTGTTGTCTATATATGAGTAATTACTTGAATTTTGCATAAAACCTATAAATTTACCTACCTTTATAATCATAGGTTTTAAGCGTGATATAGGGCTAGAACCCTTATAAATCTTATTGCGGATAAAATCATGGAAAGCATGATGACACATGAGTTTTCATGATATTAAATTCAATTTTACATTTTTTAATATATATAAGCGGACGAGATAAAAACATGGCAAAGCATGATGCCACATGAATTTACGCCTATTTACAAAAATTAATATTTTGATTTCTAAGAAAAAAACATTGCTTGATATTAAAAAATGAGCATAGTATTATTAAAATATCTGAAATTATACTGGAGGAATTTATGAACCAAATTATAAAAATAGCGTGGGATCTTAATGAAACAACTGAAAATAGATACCAATTAGTATATGAAATTGCTGAACTTGCAAAAAAATTGGTTGATGAAAATCAGTTAAAAAGAGTAAAAGAAGAATATAGTTTTGATGAAGTTCCTTTTGACACATCAATAAAAAAAGAAAATCCTGTTGAACATGCTATTATGGTAAAAGCTTCAGAATATGATGATTCGGGATTAGTTGGTTAATAAATATCAAGATAATAAAATAAAAAGCTCCTCAATGTCAGGAGCTTTTTTAAACCTAAAAATTAAGGTTAATCAAAAACAATTAAGCCATTAATTTGTTAACTGCTTTTGTTAATCTTGATTTTTTTCTGGCAGCAGTATTTTTATGTAAAATACCTTTAGAAACAGCTTTATCACATAGTTTATATGCAGCTGATAATGCTGTATTAATAGCTGCTTGGTCTTTTTCTTTGGCTTTCGCTAAAACAACAACTTTTTTAACAGCAGTTTTAATTGCTGATCTGAACGCAACATTTCTTTCATAGTTTCTTTCTGCAGTTAAAATTCTTTTTTTAGCGGATTTAATATTTGCCATAATTTATTTCCCTTTCTAATGTCAGTATTGTCAATGTAACAATCTGCTTAGAGGATTAGTGAGTAAGTTTATTATATAATCTAAAAAAATAAAGTAAATGAAAAATTTAAAATATTAAAAATTGAAACAAACTAGCAAAAAAAGTTTATTACTATTTTTAGTCTCTTTGAAAATATCATAGCTAATAAAATAAAAATCAATGCAAATACATAAAATATCATTTAGTCAAGAAAACAATAATAACAAAAAATATCAGGTAAGTAACAAAGGTGCAAGAGAAATAGTTAGGACTCTTGCAGATCAGGATGCTTTAGCTTCTACCATATTATTGGAGTCTGCAGTTACAGGAGGACGCGGATATAATGCATATAAACGTGGTGGTAGTGCTGAACTTAGGGAAAGAGCTTTTGATGACATTGTTTCTGCTGTTTTTTGGATGAAAGGTGTTGATATCTTTAATAAGATTGGTGATAAGATTGGGACACATATATTAAAACTTCCAACTACAGAATTTGATGTCGGTAAAGACGCTTTAAGAACACCTTTTAACAACTTGGTTTGTGATTTATCAGAAAAGGTTACAGATGCAGAAGCTATGAAAAAATTAGAAAAAAAGCTTGCTGTATTTAAATTCTCTAAAATTATATTATCAACTTTATTGGCAACCGGTTTTGTTGGTTTTGCCCTTCCTAAGATAAATCAGGCAATTACCAAAAAATTAATGCAGAATGATAATAAGGGGAAAGATTCTCAAAATATTCAGAATAACGGTGATTATTCTCAGTTTATGTCTGTTTCCTTTGATGAATTTGATAAAAGAACTACTGCAAAAGAAAAGCCTACTTTTAGAGGTGTTTCTTCTAATACAATGACTACGGTTGCTCATTATTTGGAAAATAATAAAGTATGTAAGCTTTTATCAAGTGATGTCGGTATTTTAACAGGAAGAGTTACAACATCAAGGAATAAAGATGAAGGTGCTGAATATTTATTCAGAGATGTAACTTCTTCTTTCTTTTATATGGCTAGTACCCCATTAATATATTTGTTATTGCAAAACTTGACAGGTAGTTCTAAATATACATCTATTGATACAGTTGCTGCAAAACAAGTTCATAATATGTTATTAGAACAAATTAGAAATGCGGATGGAACATTTGGAATAATCGGAGTAAAAGAATTTACAGAAAAAACGATTGGTATATTGGATGATAAAGCGAAAGAATTATTGGTTAAGCTTCCATTTAACTCTGATGTTATATCTTTATCTGAGTTGAGTAAGTATTTAACTGATGAAACTTTAATTAAAAAAGCAACAGAATTATCAACATTACAACCAAAACAGGCAGGCATCGGGGCAGTTTTAACTAAGCAACAAGTTGCGGATGTCTTGAAAAATGGATCAATTAGTGAACCTTCATTCATGAAAAATATATTTAAAACTAAGTTTGGTGATGCATTAACAAATCCATATAAATTTATTCCGATGAAAAAGATTACTAAATTTAGAGATAATATAGATGATTATGCAAAGGCTGTAATTGATGCAGCAAATAAAACAAATAACGGTATTATTGATAAAAAGCTTCTTGATAAATTGTCAAAGAAAAGCTTTATTATGTCTGCAGGATTTAGGGCAATAGCAATAGGTATTTCTGCTTTTGCGTTAGGATTTGTAATCCCTAAATTACAATATGCTATTACCGCAAAAAGAACAGGAAGTAATAAGGCTCCAGGACTGAGAGAATTTGAAAAAACTGAAGATAAAAAAGCATAATATAATATTTGTAATTAAAAATGTGTTAATTTTTAAAAAATCTAAAATGTAACAAGTTATTAAAAATTAATATAATATAAACTGTTAAGTTTTAAATATGCCTTGTTAATTTGTAATTTATAATAAATTTTTTTCAATCCATTCGAGCATAGGTATTAGGGCGTTAGCTCTATGTGAAATTTTATTTTTCTCTTCATTAGGAAGTTCAGCCATTGTTTTGTTTTTTGACGGAATAAAAAATATAGGATCATAGCCAAAACCATTTATGCCTTTTGGCGCATCATCTATATAACCAAATATTTTACCGGTTTGGGTGTGGATTATTTCGCCATCTGCATTAACCAAAACCATAGATGAGATAAAATGAGCACTTCTCCAGTCATATGGTACATTTTTCATTTCTGCTAAAAGTTTTTCTATTTTTTCTTTTTGAGTTTGAGCATATCTTGCAGAATGTATACCGGGGCGTCCCTCTAAAGCATCAACACAAAGTCCTGAATCGTCTGCCAAACAATATGTCTTCATTATTTTTGCAGCTTCTTTTGCTTTAATAGTAGCGTTTTCTTCAAAATTTTTACCGTCTTCTACAGGATTAAAATTCTCCTTAACTACATCAAAGATAATATTTTTATTTTTATTAATTGCATTTATTTCTTCTAATTTATGTGGATTTGAAGTCGCCAGAGTTATTTTAATCATATTTTATTTCCCAAATCTTCTATTTCTTGATTGAAATTCAATTATTGCTTCAGATAATTCATTCTCACCAAATTCAGGCCAGAATTTATCAGTAACATATATTTCAGAGTATGCAACTTGCCATAGTAAATAATTGCTTATTCTTTTTTCACCGCCTGTTCTGATTAATAAATCAGGAGCAGGAAGATTTTTTGTATAGAGTTCGTTTTCTATTGTATTTTCGTTAATATCGGAAATTTTAAGTTGTCCATTCTGAACTTTTTTGCAAATTTCTTTTACGGCATTTGTAATTTCCATTCTTGAACCATAGTTAAATGCAATTTGAAGATTTAATGTATTGCATTTTGATGTTTCTTCTTCTCCGAATTTAAGCACATCACTTATTTCTTTAGAAAGTGATTTCCTGTCGCCAATAAAATTAAGTTTAATGTCTTGTTCTATAAATTCCGGAACTTCTTTAACAATAGTTTTTGCAAGTAAAGACATTAAAAAATCAACTTCTTCTTTTGATCTGTTCCAATTCTCGGTAGAGAAGGCATAAACGGTAAGATATTTAATTCCAAATTTTTTACATGCTTTTAGTGTTTTTCGTAGAGCTTCAACACCCATTTTATGACCTGCTGCAGACGGTAACATTTTACTTTTTGCCCAACGTCTGTTCCCATCCATAATGATGGCAATATGTTTCAGGTTTGTTTCTTCTATTATATTTTTTATATTTTTATTTTCTGTTAATGTTTTTTTCATTATATATTCTCTTATAAGTGAATTATAAGATAAAAAAATATAAAAGAATACTTATAAGAAGGGGATATTTCTGTATATTGAATATTAAAATTTAGATAATTAAAAATAATTTGTATATTGAAAAAGATTAAGAAATAAGATTGTTAATAATTTGCTCAAAAGCTTGTTTGTGTTACAATATAGGTATCATGAACTTTTGAGAGAGTGAGAAATTTAATAATAAATTGTCATAAAGGGGTATAAGTTTTGGCTCAACAGAATTTTTTTGAAGATGGAAAAATTGTTCCGGTTAATATACGTGAACAAATGAAACAATGTTATATAGATTATGCAATGTCTGTAATCATAGGTAGAGCACTTCCTGATGTTAGAGACGGTTTAAAACCTGTTCACAGACGTATTCTATTCGCAATGAATGAACTTGGTATGACGCCTGATAAACCATTCAAAAAGTGTGCGAGAATCGTTGGTGAAGTTTTAGGTAAATATCACCCCCATGGTGACATGGCTGTTTATGAATCTTTAGTCAGAATGGCACAGGATTTTTCAACAAGATATCTTACCGTAGATGGGCATGGTAACTTTGGTAGTGTCGATGGTGACGGTGCTGCGGCTATGAGGTATACGGAAGCAAGAATGCATAAAATTACAACTTCTATGCTTGCTGATATTGATTGTGAAACAGTTGATTTTGTTCCGAACTTTGATGGTTCACTTGAAGAGCCTTCTGTTTTACCAGTTAGATTACCTATGCTCTTGTTAAATGGTGTTTCTGGTATTGCGGTAGGTATGGCTACAAATGTTCCGCCTCATAACTTGTGCGAAATAGTTGATGGTACTATTGCGTTGATTGATAACCCTAATTTGACAATTGATGAATTAATGCACCATGTGAAAGGTCCCGATTTCCCTACAGGGGCAAGTATTATTGGTGTTTCTGAAATCAGAAAGGCATATGCTACAGGTCGTGGTTCTATAAAAATGTCTGCTATATCAACATTTGAAGAAATTCCGGCAGGCGGAGGACGTCAATCAAGAACAGCTATTGTTGTTACAGAAATTCCATATCAGGTAAATAAGGCTGCTTTAATTACAAAAATAGCAGAACTTGTCAGAGATAAAAAAATTGATGGTATATCTGATATACGTGATGAATCCGACCGTGATGGTATGAGAATTGTTATCGAACTTAAACGTGATGCAAAACCTGAAGTCGTCAGAAATAATCTTTATAAATATACTCAATTGACAGCTACATTTGGTGTTAATATGTTGGCTTTAGTTGGGCAACAGCCAAGATTAATGAATTTATTAGAAGTTCTTAATGAATTTATTGAACACAGGGTTGAAATTATTACAAGAAGAACTTTATTCTTCTTGAAAAAAGCAAAAATGAGAGCCCATATTTTAGAAGGGTTATTAATTGCTTTAGCAAGCTTGGATGATGTTATTGAGTTAATTAAAAAATCTAAAACAGCAGATGAAGCAAGAATAGGTCTTATGTCCAAATTCGGTCTTGATGTTGATCAGGCTAATGCTATTTTGGAAATGCAATTAAGACGTTTAACAGGTTTGGAACAAGATAAAATCAAAGCTGAGTATGAAGAATTGAAAAAGAAAATTCAAGAATATGAAGAATTACTTGCTGACAGAAATAAAGTTCTAAACTTGATAAAACAAGAATTAAATGAAGATAAAGAAAAATATGGAGATGACAGAAAAACTCAAATTCTTCCTGAAGCTGATGAAATGACAATAGAAGATTTGACTCCAAATATACCGATGGCAGTATTTATAACTCGTCAAGGTTATATTAAACGTATTTCTTTAGATGTATTTGAACGTCAAAATCGTGCAACAAGAGGAAAAGGCGGAATTAAAACAAAAGAAGACGATGATGTAGGACATTTCTTTACTGCAATGATGCATGATAAAGTATTGTTCTTCTCAAGTAAAGGTACTGTTTATAGCTTGAATGTATATGATTTTCCCGAAGGTTCAAGACAGGCAAAAGGTCTTCCTATAATAAACGTATTACCGCTTGAACAAGATGAACAAATAACAGCAGTTGTTCCTGTTTCAAATTTTGATCCTAATTCAAATCTTATTATGCTAACTAAGAAAGGTTATATAAAGAGAATTGGTTTGGATAATTTTGCTTCAATAAGAAAGAATGGAATAATTGCGATAGGACTTGAAGAAGGTGACAGCTTGAATTGGGTAAAACAAGCAAATAATTCTGATGAAGTATTTATTGCTACAAGCTGTGGTATGGCAATAAGATTTGCTATTGATGATTTAAGACCATTAGGCAGAAGTGCAAGAGGTGTAAACTCAATGAAATTAAGAACGGCAGATACAATTATCGGCTGTGATATTATACCAAGAAACTTTGATGCTGATTTATTGGTTGTAACATCTGACGGATTTGGTAAACGTTCAAAAATGTCAGAATTTAGACCTCAAAACAGAGGTGGTATTGGTTTAATTGCAACAAAGTTTAAATCAGCTTCATCACGACTTGTCGCTTTAACCGTAGTTGAAGAAGATGATGAAATTATGGTTGTTACCCAAAATGGTATAGTTTCAAGGATTAAAGCAAGTGATGTTTCTCGCCAAGGTAGACCTGCAACAGGTGTTAGAATCCAAAACTTAATGGAAAATGATTCTGTAATGGCAGTAAATAAAATAGTTGTTACAGATACTAAGGATTCATACAGTGAAGAAACAATGAATGAAAATGTAGAACAAGCTATACAAAATAAGTTAGGAGATATTGATAATGAATAAAATTATCTCAACAGATAAGGCGCCTAAGGCTATAGGACCATATTCGCAAGCTTATCAGTGTGGAAATACATTATATTGTTCAGGACAAATTGCAATTAATCCGGAAACTAATGAGTTTGTTGGCGGAACAATTGAAGAGCAAACAAATCAGATACTAAAAAATATTCAAGGGCTATTAGAAGCAGCTGGGTACGGTTTTGAAGATGTAGTAAAAACAACTTGTTTTATTGCAGAAATGAAAGATTTTGCAGTATTTAATTCTTTATATGAAAAAGCTTTTGTATCAAAACCTGCTCGTTCTTGTGTTGCGGCAAAAGAACTTCCTAAAGGTGCTTTAGCTGAAATAGAAGTAATTGCGGTTAAATAATGAAGCTTGTAGTTCAAAGAGTTGATAATGCTTCTGTTACTATTGAAAATGAATTATTCAGTTCAATAGATAGGGGGTATTTAGTTCTATTTGGTGCGGAAAAGAATGATACAAAAGAACAAGCGGATTGGCTTGCTAATAAACTTTGTGCATTAAGATGTTTCCCTGACGAAAATGAAAAGATGAATCTTTCTATAAAAGATATTAATGGTGAAATGCTTATAGTTTCTCAGTTTACTTTATGTGCTGATATAAAAAAAGGAACTCGTCCAAGTTTTGATAATGCAATGAAGCCTGATGAAGCTAAAATAATGTATGAATATTTTATTTCAAAAGTGAAAGAATATGAAATTCCTGTTAAAACAGGAGTTTTTGGTGCCCATATGCAGATAAATCTTTTAAATAATGGACCTGTTACCTTTATTGTTAATGCTCCGATCTTAAGTTAAATAAAAAGAGGAAAATAATGCAAGAAAGGTTTAAGTTATTTTTTTATAAAATTTTAGAAAAACCGGAAGTAATATTCCTTGTTTTATCTTTTATATTTGGTAGTATTTTTTTATTTAAAACACCTCCTTTTGAAGTTCCGGATGAAGCTCATCACATGCTTAGAACTTGTGAAGTCGCTGATTCTATATTTTATAGTAAAACTCCTGTTCAAAATACAAAGTATGATAGATTTTTTACAGATATTGATAAATCAGAAAATATTAGTGAAAATCCTAATCCCAATAAATATTTGTTGAAAAGAGAAAAAAATCAGTTCCATGCTGCATCTCGTAATTTCCCAATAATGTATATTGGTTCTTCTATTGGAATTAAGATAGGTAGTTTGTTTACTCAAGATGGAAATATATTATTTTATTTAGGGCGTTTCTTGAATCTATTGGTATATATACTTCTTGCAACATTTGCGATAAAAATTACGCCTGTATTTAAATATCCTTTTATGTATTTAGCTTTATTACCAATGGCGTTATTTGAAGGTATGAGTTATAGTGCGGATTCATTTAATAATGGGTTTTCTTTTTTGTTCTTTGCTTTTATTTTTAAGTTAATATTTGAAAAAACAGAAATAAATAAAAGAGATTTTAGTATTTTATTTTTAATGTCTTGTATTGGTGCAGTTTGTAAGGGATTGATCTATCCCTTAGGTTTATTACCATTTTTGCCCAAATTTTCTAAAGAATTTAAGTATAAAAAAAGTGTATATATAAGTTTATTAGTTATAATTACGGTCTTTGTATGTTACAGTTGGGTCTCTATTAATTCGAAAAACTTAAATCCGGATTATTTTGTGATTAATGATATTATGTATATTTTTAAAGAACCGATAATTGTTATTAAGAAATTTTGTATAACAACTTATTTAGAATCTTTAAATTATGCTCGCCAAATGATAGGTGTTTTAGGTTGGCTTCACATATATTTGCGGCCTGAAATATATATTCTTGGTTTTATTTCATTTTTATCTTTATTTGTTGTGCTTAAAGAAAAAATATCTATAAGTTTTAGAATTGTAGCATTTTTAATTTTCTTTATGTTTTATTCTTTACTTCAATATTCACTTCTAATATATTGGTCTAATCCATCATCCCCAATAATTAGTGGGTTCCAAGGACGGTATTTGCTTTCTGTAATGCCTTTATTTTTTATTGTTCTTTCTAATAATAGATTTAATTTTAGTAAGAAATTTATAAATA
>DVJT01000068.1 GCA_018716565.1 Candidatus Avigastranaerophilus faecigallinarum
TTGTTCAATACTTTTCTACGATATTTAGGACAAAATACTACATGATACTTACAAGAATATACTATATTATTATTTGATTTATATTTCATAAAAGTATTATATAACTATTAAAAATATAATACAATAAAAAACAATGATATCGAATCATTGTTTTTTAGCCAGCTTATATCCCCATAAATAAATTTAGGGGCTTTACGCTCGCATTTGGTAATTTTTCAATATATTCTGGGGCTAGTAATTGTTTATTATTCCATGAGCCTTTATTGAGTATAAATTGACCAAATTTAGCTAAATCTTCTGTGGTCAAGCTTAAACCCCAAGAGCCTTTATCGTAGTTTTGAGTATTTTTTTCCCAACTTATATTAGTTATATTTAAATAAGAAAAGAGTTTTTCTTGTAGATAAGTCAAAAGATTTTTGCCAGTTAATTCTTGAATGATGGCACTACATAGAAATGGGCAACGATTATTATAAAAGAAGGAAGTGCCAGGCTTTGTCTGTAATTTTAAAGAAAATGCTTCACTAATCCAATCGTCTTTTAAGTAAAAATCTTGAATTTCTTTGTCGATGAAGCCATAAGTCATGGATAATAAATGATGTATGGTGATGCTTTTAATATCTTCAGTAGGTTCAAAATTTAATTTGTGCTTTAAAAGGGAATAAATTGTGGTATCTAATGTAAATAATTTATTTTGGAGAGCAAACATCATAGCAATGGCGGTAAAAGATTTGCTTACAGAAAATAAAATCTGTTTTTCATGTTCATTATAAGGGGCAATATAAACTTTGGAGAGCAATTTATTATCTTTATAGATTACAAGTGAATGTAAGTTTAGATTAGTTAAGGTATCAACATATTGAAAAAAATAAGAAGGTGAGATACCTTCTTGTAAAAAATTATTGTTTATCATATATATTCCTCGATTAATAAAATAAATTTTTGCGCAAACGAACAGCAACGTAGCTGGCAATTAAAGTTTTGATGATATCACCAGGAATGAAAGGTAAAGCACCAATGGTTATGCCTTCTAAAATGGAAAGTTTCATAATGAAGCAAAGCATAGCTACACCGAAAATATAAGTGATAGGAATGACAGCAAGTCCTGCTAGAAAGAAGTTTTTGAAGGAGTTTTTATTTCCTTTTAGATAACTAGCGATAGGATAGCTGACGATGAAGCCCCAAAGATAACCACCAGTTGGGGAAAATAAACAGTTGAAACCGCCTGCACCACCAGAAAATACAGGAAGACCGATAGCTCCGATTAGCGTATAAACAATCATGATGATTAATGTTTCTTTTGGTGTGGATAAAAATGCTGATAATAACATAGCTAGAGTAAGACAAGTAAAGGGAACAGCAGTGACAGGAAAAGATATGTAAGCTGATATGCAGATGATAGCTACGCAAACAGCCATTTTTGATAGGGTTTTTGTTGTTAATGATGATGATGACATAAAATTATCTCCTTATATATTTATAAAATTGAATTTTATAAAGTATGTTTTGATATGATTATAAGAAAATAAAAAGATATAGTCAACTCTAAAAATGTTTTTGGTTTACTATGTTGTTAAGTTTTAAGTTTTATTTTAAAATAGCTTATGTATTATATGTGAAAAGAGAGGATTATAATGGACGCTAGAAAAGCTAATATTTATAAATTTTTAAGTGGTGATAAACAATATATTATACCAGTATATCAACGTATTTATAGTTGGGAAATAGAAGAATGTAAGCGACTTTGGTTTGATATAGTAGATATGCAAAAGAAAAGTAAAAATGGTCATTTTGTAGGTTCTATTGTTAGTATTACAGAGAATGATTCTCCAAGTGATATGTCTAAATTTACTATAATTGATGGACAACAAAGGATTACAACATTAATGCTATTATTATTAGCATTAAGAGATTATGCTTTTATACATAGAGAAGAGAAAAGTATAAATTGGAAAAAGATAAATAATAGTTTTTTAAAAAATCCTGATGAGGATGATGATAGTCAATATAAATTATTATTAACAGAAACGGATAAGGATATATTAATATCACTTATTGAAAAAAGACCGATAGATGAAAATTTAAATTCAAGATTAATAAGTAATTATAATTATTTTTTTAGTAATATAAAAAATATGGATTTATCCTTACAAGATATTTATGAGGCAATAGGGAAATTACAGATTGTTAATATTAATTTAGATAGAACAAGTGATGAACCACAAGTTATTTTTGAAAGTTTAAATTCTACGGGTAAAGAATTATCTGAATCTGATTTAATTAGAAATTTTGTTTTGATGGGGTTAGATAATAAACAGCAAAAAGATATTTATAAAAATATTTGGCGTCCTATGGAACAATTGTTTAGATATGAAAAACAAACTTTGTTAATGGACAGATTTTTTAGAGACTATTTAACTATGAAATTAGCTAGAATACCTAAATTAGATAAAATTTATGAAGAATTTAAAATGTATACTAATAACTGTGAATTTAGCACTTTAGAAGATTTATGTAAAGATTTATATATGTATGCAAGATATTACACTAATATGATATTTGAACAAGGTACAAATAAAAATTTGATAAATCTATATAAAGAAATTAAATATTTAAAAATGGAAGTAGCTTTTCCTTTTTTATTGAAAATACATTATGATTTTGAAAGAAATTTGATAAATGAAGATGAGCTTGTAAGTATCATAAAATTATGTATTAGTTATGTTTTTAGGAGAAATATTTGTGATATACCGACTAATTCATTAAATAAAACTTTTGCTACTTTAAAAAATGAAATAAACGTAGATGATTATATAAATTCGATAAAAGCATTTTTTATTTTAAAAGATGATTATAAAATTTTTCCAAATGATGAAAAGTTTTCTTCTGCATTAAAAGTTAAAGATATATATCATATGAGAATAAGAAATTATATATTGAGTTCTCTAGAAAATTTTAATAATAAAGCCCCTATAAATATTGAAAATTATACGATAGAACATATAATGCCACAAACAAAAAATTTATCAAATGTTTGGAAAAAAGAGTTAGGGAAAAATTATGAAACGGTTCAAAAGAAATACTTGCATACTATAGGTAATTTGACATTAACAGCTTATAATTCAGAAATGAGTAATAAATCTTTTAGTGAAAAAATGGAAATGAATGGAGGTTTTAAAGAAAGTGCTTTAAGATTAAATAGTTATGTAGTCAAACAAAATGAATGGAATGAGAAAATAATAAAAGAAAGAGCTTCTATATTAGTAGAAAAAGCTCTACTTATTTGGAAATATCCAATTATAGAAAGAAATATTTTGGTTAAATATAAAAATGACGATAAACAGCAAATGTATGGAATAGATAGTTATGATTTTAATAAAACAACTAAAATGTTATTTGATAAATTAAATATGCGTATAATGAATTTATCGTCAGAAGTAAGACGAGAGTTTAAAAAGTTATATATAGCATATAAGTTAGATACTAATTTTGCAGATATCGTAGTTCAGAAAAATAGATTACGAATTTCTGTAAATATGAAATTTAATGAAGTTATTGATGAATATAATATATGTAAAGATGTTACTAATTTAGGAAGATGGGGCAATGGTGATGTAGAATTGTTTTTAGAAGATATATGCGATGTAGATAAAGTAATGGACATTATAAGGCAATCTTTTAATAAACAATTATAATAAAAATAGCCTTTATACTAAGAGAAGTTCTCAAGTATAAAGGCTATCTTCAATTTATAAAGTATTTAATTTTAAAGGAGTTGCAGGAGGAAGGATAAATTTATATTAATCTATATCAATTTGAGTAGTTGTTGATTGTGGTTGAAGTTTTGGCAATGTCATTTTTAAAATACCGTCAGTATATTCAGCTTTAGCGTTAGCTTTATCTATCTGACCTACATAGAATGAACGTTGCATTGTACCATAATAGCGTTCTTGATGAATGTAGTTACTTTCTTCATTCTGATTTTGTTCATTTTGCATAGTAGCTTTGATAGTTAAATAACCATTTTGATAATCAAGAGCGATATTTTCTTTTTTTACTCCTGGTAATTCAGCAGTGAGTTCATAAGCATTATCTGTATCTTTTACATCAACTTTGAATGCGTTGAACATGGAATTTACTGGAGCAAATGCGTTTTGGAAAAATGGTTCGTTGAAAACATCAAAAATAGATTTGAAAGAATTGTCTCTAGATGCAAGATTATTTGTAAATGTAGGAATTAAACCAAACATAATAAATACCTCCTAAAAGTTTAAAAGTCAAATTCTATTTAAAAGAAATTAGTCAATATTAATTTGGGTAGTTGTTTCTTCTTTAGTAGCTTTTGGTAAAACTACAGTCAAAATACCATCTTGATAGGAAGCTTTGATATTTTTTTCATCAATATCGTCAATGTAGAAAGAACGTTGCATTTCACCTACATAACGTTCACGGCGAATATATTTTTCTTGAGGTTTTTCATTTTTATTATCAGCATTTTCAGCAGGTTTTTCTTCTGTGGATTTTGTAGTAGTTGTTTTAATTGTTAAATAACCTTTGTTGTAGTCAAGAGAAATGTTTTCTTTGGCGATGCCTGGTAATTCAGCTGTGAGTTCGTAAGCTTTATCAGTATCTTTTACATCGACTTTAAAGGATTTTACATAAGAATTCATTTTTGCAAATGGTTCATGAAAGAATGGTTCATTGAAAACATCGAATAATTTATTGAAATCATCATTACTTTTAGCAATATTTTTTGCAAATGGAACTAAACCGAACATAAATAACAACCTCCATGTATAGAGCAATAAATAAAGTCAAAAAGTCAAAGTTTGTTTTGAATTAAACAGACTATCAAGTCCGCATTTAACTTTTATTTATTGTTATTAGTAAAATTATAAGATTAAAGTTTAGATTTTGTAAGTATCTTAAGGAATACTTCTTATCTTTTGTATCTCTTAACGTCCTTACAATTATTATTATACTCAAATTAGTCAAAATGTCAATAATTATTTTTGACTTTTTGACTAATTTTTTATACTTATTTTATAAGCCTTTATAGAGTTTTTGTTATTTGAAGTTTGACTTTTTGTTATTTTGAAAATATATGAGAGGTACCATTTCAGTACCTTTTGTTATGAATTAGTATTTTTCTTTTTGCTTTTGTAAGACTTCAGATATTCTAGTTATAGTTTTCATCTTCACTATGTTTAGCTATTACTATGTATATTGATAAATATGTGTACAATGCGTATTTTATAAAATTTAATTAAATAGTGTTAGATAAGATTAAGATAGGTGAAAAATTAAAATTAGCACTGGTATTTACCGGTGCTAATTTAATCGATTTAAAACTAGTATATTATAATTTTTATGGTAATTTTAAATCAGTTTCCCATGTTTTACTAAAACCCATTTTTATAAGAACAGCATTAAATATGTTTTGAGGCAGCTTTCTATTTAGTGATATGATTTCTGATTTTATAGCTGATAATAATTTATTATAATCTTTTTTTGATATGAACAAACCTAAAATTAAAATACAATCAAAAACTTTTGATGTAAATTTGTTTGATTTTTGATTATGAAACATAATTATTCGAGGTAATTTACCTTTTCTTTTTATTATTACATTATACAATCGTTCTTCATGTGCACAAATATTTCTAAATTCATTTATAAAATAAAATATTGCAAGAAAACATTCATATTTATTTGATAGAATAATATTATTTTTAATAGAATATTCTTTTTTAAATGTGTCTATAAATTCATTTACAATTTTGTCTTTAATAGATATTTCAAGAGCTCCAAAAAAGTGAATAATTTCTCCTAATGTCATTTTTGTTGTTAATACCCATAAAGGCAGTTCTTTATGTTTGTCTAAATAATGGTAAAATTGACCACCTTGGTCTTTTTGTTCAGAATTTTGAGTTATAACACTAGATAAACGAGCAATTAGTTTGGTTATTTTTTGAGGGTTTTGATTATCAAAATTATTAATATCAAGATAGTTAAAATTCTGTTTATATCTTTCAGAGAAATAATATGATACCTTAGTTTTTAATGATGATTCCATCTTTAATATATATTTAAGAATAATAGCTCTTATTTCTCTATCAAAATCATATAAGGCATAAATATGATTAAATGTAGTTCCATTTTTATAATAGTCCATTCCCATTTGTTTTGATAATGGTTCATCTAAAAAAATTTCTTTATATCCATTTATTATATTATAATATCCTTCTTTTTTTAGTATATCTATAGCTTTTGAGCCATTATCTATAATTAAATTTCTACTACGTAAAATGTTAAGTTGTTGTCTATATGTTTTAAATGGTTTTGACATAATAGTACGAAAACTCCTTTATGATAATACAAAAAAAGTCTTACCGTTCCGCAGATTGGTAAGACTCCGTGATTTACCCGCAGGTTCATCACTATTGCTCTTAGTACCAGTATATCTTACCTTAAATTAAAAGTCAATAAAAAAGTATTGACAAAATTAGTGATATATTGTATAGAAAATTTCTTATTATAGTTAAATTTTTAGTTTTATTGGGTTTTTATTGATTTCAAAATAGTTAATTGTTTATTTTAATCAGTTATATAAAACATAAATTCATTTACTTTAATAAAAATATTTTTGTTTTTTGGATTTGTTGATATTTGCTAAAAATAAAAGAGAAAAAGAAAAAAATTTTTTTCTAATGTCTTAGTTATGTTATATAGCTAACGCTAAAGTTAAGTTAATTGCCACATAAAACCGAAAAAGGTATGTTTAATTCTTTGTATAAATAGTAGATAACTATATTTGCCATGATAACTTCTGAAAATATAGTGAAATGAAATAATACTTCCTAACTGTTACCAGTGTAGGAAGGGGCACAAAAGATATTATTATAATGATATCTTTTATTTGAGGTGATTTCCATTGCTTTTTTCAATTCTATTTCTGAGAATAGGATAAGTATTTTTTCGAGCTTTTAAATAACGTATTTTATAATAATATATATTAACTATGCAAAAATTTTATATTATATTTAATTTTGTTTAGAAAATATCTATAAAAAATATTATAATTTAAATAAATATATTTTAGGAGAGTGGGATTATGGAAAATTTGAAGAAACTTGGTTTTGGTTGTATGCGCTTACCTATGCTTGATGTAGAAAATAACAAGGTAGATATGGAACAATTTTGTAAAATGGTTGATACTTTTATGGCAAAGGGTTTTAAGTATTTTGATACCGCTTATATGTACCATAATTATCAAAGTGAGTTATTTGTGAAGGAAGCTTTGGTTAAAAGATATCCACGAGAAAGCTTTTTATTAGCGGATAAATTGCCTACAATGCAGTTGAAATCCATAGAGGATAATAGACGTATTTTTGATGAACAATTAGAAAAATGTGGTGTAGATTATTTTGATTATTATTTATTGCATTGTTTAGATGTTGATAATTATGCAAAGGTCAAAGAATTTAAATCTATGGATTTTGTTCGTCAAATGAAAGCGGAAGGCAAGATTAAAAAGTTAGGTTTTTCTTTTCATGATACAGCAGAATTCTTAGAAAAGATTTTACTTGAAATTGGTGAAGATATTGAATTTGTACAGTTACAGATAAATTATCTTGATTGGGAAAGCGATAGCGTGCAATCTCGCAAATGTTATGAAGTATGCCAAAAATATCATAAACCTGTGATTGTTATGGAACCTGTAAAAGGCGGTAAATTGGTAAATATTCCGCAGGCTGGTATAGATTTATTGAAAGCTCAAGATGAAAAAATGTCAGTGGCTTCATGGGCAATTCGTTTTACTAGTAGTTTAGATGATGTATTTATGGTGCTTTCTGGTATGTCAACGTGGGAACAATTAGAAGATAATTTGAGTTATATGGAAGATTTTAAACCGCTTACTAAAGAAGAAATTGAAACAACTTTTAAAGTGGCAAAAATCATTAATGATACAACAGCTATTGCTTGTACAGCTTGTAATTATTGTAAAGAAAATTGTCCAATGCAAATTCAAATACCAGAGGTTTTTGAGTTATATAATAATGAAAAACGTTTTGGCATGGCGTCTGGTAGTAAGAAAAAATATCAAGATATGATAAAAACTCATGCGAAAGCTTCTGATTGTATTGAATGTAGAAGCTGTGAAGGTCATTGCCCGCAACATTTGACAATTGTTGATTATCTAAAAACAGTTGCTAAAACTTTTGAAGATTAAAATTTGAAAGTTTTAAGGAGAGGGTTTTAATGAAAAAGATTTTAGTTTTATTTATGCTGTTAATGGCAATTACTGCTAATTGTTTTGCTAGTAGTATTAATCAAGAATTTGAAAACACAAATATCGAGCAAGTGAAACATGGTATAGTCAAAGCTATAAGTATATTTTCAGCAAAAACTAATTTAGTAGAAAAAGATGATAATACAATTGTGTTATTTAATGTTGTGGATACTGTAGATAAAAATAATAAATTCATGTATCGCGATAAAAAAGATATTATTTGTGAATTGGTGCAAAAAGGCAATAATGTAGAAATGACACTTTCTAGTAAATATGAAAGAATTTATGCTGATGGCACTAATGAAGTTGAAGAATATGATAATGTCAAAGAATTAAAGGCAGTATTAAATTCTGTGAAACGTGTATTTTTTGATAGTTACGTTTATGGAATAGCTTCTAGTCGTGAAATTAAAGATAATGGAGTTATTATAAATGTAGCAGAAAATTCTCCAGCAGCAAAAGCTGGTATGAAAACAGGTGATTGTTTAATTAGCATCAATGGCAAAAGTGTAGTCGATAATTTTGAAGATTTTAATATGGGACAATTAGTCGATATATTTTCATCTGAACCTGCAACTTTTGTAATTGTTCAAGATGGTACAGAAAAAACTATTGTAGTAGAGCCAGATAAAATAAATGCTATAGGTGTAAAATAAAAAAATTTTGATTTTGTATATATATTGGTATATAATACTTTTTATAAGACACTGTCTTGTAGTTGACACAAGATAGTGCCTTTTTTGTTGGAATTTGAATTTTGTGTTATAGATTATTTGAATATTAATATAAGGAGGAGTTTATTTAATGGAAGAAAATATGCAATATGATGATTTAGGAACACTTGCTCAATTAAATTGGTTCCCTGGGCATATGGCAAAAGCTAAACGTATTATTGTGGAAAACTTAAAATTAGTTGATGTGGTTATTGAGCTTCGTGATACTCGTATTCCTAACAGTAGTGCAAATCCAATTTTAAAAGATTTAATTGGCAAAAAACCGCATTTAATCGCTTTGAATAAAATTGATTTAGCAGATAATAATATTAATAATAAATGGGAAGAATATTTCACATCTATGGGTAAATCTGTGGTGAAAATCAATTCTTTAGATGGTAAAGGTATTCGTCAATTAGTAACTGTAGCAGATGAATTGGCAAAGGTAAAAACTGCTAAATTCGCTAATAAAGGTGTAAAACCTCGTAATGCTCGTGTAATGATTGTAGGTATACCAAATGTAGGGAAATCTTCTTTGATAAATAGATTATCTGGCAGTGCTTCACTGAAAACTGCTGATAAACCTGGTGTTACACGTGCAAAACAGTGGATTAAAATAAAAAATAATCTTGATTTATTGGATACTCCAGGTATTTTATGGCCAAAATTTGAAGATCCTGAAGTGGGATTGAATTTAGCTTTTACTGGAGCTATCAGTGATGAAGTTTATGATATTGAACGTGCTGCTGAAATCTTATTATGGCGTTTAAAAGATGATTATGCTAAAAATATAAAAGAACGCTATAAAATAGATGAAATTCCACAAACTAGTG
Organism: Candidatus Avigastranaerophilus faecigallinarum; assembly: GCA_018716565.1. Classification (GTDB taxonomy): domain Bacteria; phylum Cyanobacteriota; class Vampirovibrionia; order Gastranaerophilales; family Gastranaerophilaceae; genus Avigastranaerophilus; species Avigastranaerophilus faecigallinarum. Next base: position 9,837 of record DVJT01000068.1, read on the forward strand.
AAGAATTATTTACTTTGGTAGGCAAAAAACGTGGATTTTTACAAAAAGGCGGTATTGTAGATACTGAAAAAACTGCTATTGCTGTGCTTAAGGATTTTAGAGCAGGAAAATTAGGAAAAATCTCTTTGGAAAGACCTTGAGTCTAAAGAAAAATTTTTAGCTATTTTAGTATTTTAATTTGACATAAAGATATTGATATACTACACTAGTAAAGAGATATTTTATCTTTTATATGATGTAAACATAATATATTCATTAATACATTGGGAGGAATTTTTTTGTATACTAATAACAAATTGAGAAATGTCGCTATCATAGCTCACGTTGACCACGGTAAAACAACTCTTGTTGACGCAATGCTTAAACAAAGCCATATTTTCCGTGCTAACGAACAGGTAGCAGAAAGAGTAATGGACTCTAATGCTATTGAACGTGAACGCGGTATTACCATTTTGTCTAAAAATACAGCTGTAATGTACAAAGATATAAAAATCAACATCGTTGATACACCAGGCCATGCTGATTTCGGTGGCGAAGTTGAACGTGTACTCAACATGGTTGATGGCGTTTTATTATTAGTTGACGCTTCTGAAGGTCCTATGCCTCAGACTAAATATGTTTTACGTAAAGCTTTAGAACAAGGTTTAAAACCTATCGTTGTTATCAACAAAATTGACCGTCCTGACCAGCGTATTGATGACGTTTATGACGAAGTTTTGGAACTTTTCATGGAACTTGGTGCTGATGATGATCAGCTTGATTTCCCTGTTGTATACGCAATTGCTCGTGATGGTATTGCTAAACTTGATCTTGATGATGAAAGCGATAGCTTAGAACCATTAATGGATTTACTTATTAAAGAAATTCCAGCTCCACAGGGTGATGTAGAAGGTCCTCTTCAAATGATGGTAACTACACTCGATTCTGACGAATATGTTGGTCGTGTAGCTATTGGTCGTATCATGCGTGGTAAAATCAAAGAAGGTCAAAATGTAGTAGTTATCAGTGGTGATGGCGAAACTAAAGAACGTATCGGTAAAGTATATGTTTACCAAGGTTTAAAACGTATGGAAGTTAGCGAAGCTGAACTTGGTGAAATCGTAGCAATTACTGGTCTTCCTAGTGCAAGTATTGGTCATACTGTTGCTGATGCTGAAAATCCAGAAGCTTTACCTAGCATTAATATTGATGAACCTACATTGTCCATGACTTTTGGTGTTAATACTAGCCCATTTGCTGGTCGTGAAGGTCAGTTTGTAACATCTCGTCATTTACGCGACCGTTTATATAAAGAAACTGAAACAAATGTAAGCTTACGTGTTGAAGAAACAGACAGCCCTGATACATTTAAAGTTTCTGGTCGTGGCGAATTACATCTTTCTATTCTCATTGAAACAATGCGTCGTGAAGGATACGAACTTCAGATTGGTAAACCAGAAGTTATTTATAAAGAAATCAATGGTCAACTTTGTGAACCAATTGAAAACTTAACTATTGAAGTACCTCAAGAATTCATGGGTACAGTTATGGAATCCCTTGGTACTCGTAAAGCAGAACTTTCCAATATGACTGAATTAAAAGGTTACTTACGTCTTGAATTCACTATTCCTGCACGTGGACTTATCGGTTTCCGTTCTGAATTCTTAACTAATACAAAAGGTAATGGTATTATGAACCATGTATTCCGTGGATATGCTCCATATAAAGGTGATATTCCAGGTCGTAGCCGTGGCTCTTTAGTAGCATTTGAACAAGGTGAAACAACTCCATACGGTATTTATACTCTTCAAGACCGTGGTGTAATGTTTATTTCTCCAAACCAAATGGTTTATGAAGGTATGATTATTGGGGAAAATACTCGTGAACTTGATATGGACGTAAATCCATGCAAGAAGAAAAATGTTTCCAATATGCGTTCTTCTTCTTCTGATGAAGCTATTCGCTTAACTCCACCTCGTCTTTTAAGTCTTGAACAGGCTCTTGAATTCATCAACAAAGATGAAATGGTAGAAGTTACTCCAGAAAGCATTCGTTTAAGAAAAACTATTCTTGATAAATCTCAGCGTGGACGTTTACGTAAAAACGCAAAATAATTTTAAGTATAGTATATAATGTGTTAGAAGCGACATTTGTATGTGTCGCTTCTTAGCATATTTATGAATTTATTTGATTAGTTAAACAATCAAATAAATTTTATGAAAATAATATTTATTACAGTTTTTTGCAGGATTTTTTTATTTTATATAGAATTATCCTAGTATGGGTTTATTTTAATTTTATATAAAATGCATTTATGGTTTATAAAAGAGATATTTGAGGTGAGATTATGGCGGATTTTTTATCAAAAATCACTAAGTTTCTAATTCCAGAAGAAGTTGAAGAAATAGAAGCTAAAGTTGATGAAAAACAAGAAACTAGAAGACAAACAGTAAAAGTAGCTCCTAATGTTACTCGTGTAGCAAATGGACCTTCCATTTACACAAATACATCTGAAGCTACAAGAGATGAAGCAACATCATCTGCTACTAATAACTATGAAGAAAATAATCGTCGTCCTAGTTTAAAAGTATATAAACAGCCAAATATGAATGTACTTGTATTTGAACCTACTAATTTCAATGATACAAGAATTGCTGCTGATGCTTTAAAAGCTTCTAAAGCTGTGCTTATTAATTACGAAAAAATTGAACAGAGTGAACAAGTTCGTATTTGCGATTTTATGAATGGTGCTTGCTATGTATTAGATGGTTCTGTAAAAAGAATTTCTGCAAAAATGGTATTATATGTGCCAAATGGCGTATCTATCGAAGAAATTATTCCAACAAAATAAAAAAAGACATCTATGGAAATGGAAGTTTATGAAACTTATCATTTTTTATAGATGTCTTTTTATTTTAAACGGTTACTGTTGTAAGATAATCGAAAATATCTGCTCTAACAGGTGTATCTAATTTATAGAGAATTTTAAAACCATTATATTTAGGTGCAAATTCTGGCTTGCCTTGGGCTGTGATTTCACCTAAAAAATAAAATTCTTTAGCTTCTTTATCTTCACTAGGTTTGCGTACAAATAGATATAATATATTTTGTTCTTCTTTAGCATTATAGATATGTTTAGCATCACTAGAGTCTAATTTTCGATTGCTTTTGGAGTAGGCTGTAATCAAGGTATTGCTTAAAAATTCATTAGTATAATCTACTCTTTTTTTATCCGGAGCTATATAATTGATAAATACTGGCAGGGTATGTGTTGTTTTTTCATAAAAATAACCAGCCATGGCATTAGGATTTATTTTTTGAGGCCAATTTAATAGATAACAAACTTCTTCATAAGTGTATTTTTGATATAAAACAAGGTTAGTATTTTTGTATTTATTTTGATAGTATTTTTGATATCTTTCTAAGGCAAAATCGAGAATTTCATTTATTTGAAAATAAAACTTTTCATCTTGTAAAGCTGATTTAAAAATATCATTGATGATGTAATCATTATCATTTTCTTTGATGAAAATGCAATTACTAAATTTAGCTTGCTCATTGCTAATGGTAAATAGATTAGTTAAATTGCGTATTAATGAAACTTTTATTTGCTCAGTTAATTCTTGATGGTATTTTGTAGTTAAGATTTGTTCAATATCTATTAATAAATGAGATGTATTTTTTAATAATAATTTTAAAGCTAATAGTTCATGAATTCTTTTGCCTTTAGCGAAGCGATATGAGATAAAATAAAGAATTTCTTCTTGAATTGTATTAAATCTAATTGTGTAATCTCTATCGTATTTTTGCAAGAAATTATGATATGTTTTAAATTTATCAAGGAATTTTAAAATGTCTATACTACCAAACTGGGAAAAATCAAAGATAGAAGGAATTTTTCCTAATTTTTGTTTTAATTGTAGATATTCATTTTTTAATAAGGCTGTATCGCTTAATTTGGCACTATCAATGGCTTGATAGATTTTTTGACGGGCTACTTTATCAAAATGAATGGTAGAAGAACCAAAGATAAAGCGATTTCCTTCTGCTACATAATGACGGATATTATCTTTATTATAAGAAGTATCACCAGATAGGGCTATTGGTATCATAAAGTTATTTTGATAGTTGCCGATAAAGTCAAGAATTACTACATAATCTTTTTGCGGATATTTACGAAGCCCACGACCTAATTGTTGAACAAAGATAATGGCTGATTTTGTAGGTCTGAGCATAATTATTTGATTTATAGCAGGAATATCAATACCTTCATTCATAATGTCTACAGTGAATATATAATCAAGACCTGTAGAGCGCTCTTTTTGTTCTAATTTATGAATGGCATTAGTTCGCGTTTCTTGACTATCTTTACCTGATAGAGCAATGGTATTAAATCCTCGCTCATTAAATTTTTGTGAAAGTATTTGGGCTTCTTCTATTTGACTACAGAATATTAAGCCGCGTAGACGTTCTCCATTGAAACCATAGTATTGAGATTGATTGATAATATGTGTTACGCGAGCGTCTGTAGTTAAATCATTAAATGTTGAATTATCATTGATTTCTTGATTATCTATTGTGATATCAGTGATGCCAAAGTAGTGAAATGGGCAAAGTAAATTTTCTTGCATAGCTTGGTTTAAGCGAATTTCATAAGCTATATTATGGTCAAATAATTGGTAGATATCAAAACCGTCTGTGCGTTCTGGTGTCGCTGTCATACCTAATAAAAATTGTGGTTGAAAGTAATTTAAGATTTTTAAATAACTATTAGCACCAGCTCGATGAGTTTCATCAATGATTATATAGTCAAAATGTGTTGGTGTGAATTGAGTTAAATTTTCTTCTTTGTTTAGCATATTTATGGTAGCAAATAGATAAGGTTTATGAAAATCTTTATGGTTAGCTGATAAAATACCATATTGGATATCTGGTATTATTTTGGCAAAAGTTTTACAAGCTTGTTTGAGAATTTGTTCGCGATGGGCTAAAAATAATAGTCGTTTAGGCTTGGCTTTTTTGACAGCAAAGGCACTTAAATATGTTTTTCCTGTGCCTGTGGCAGATATCAATAATGCTTTATGTTTATTATTTTGTTGCAATTTTGCTAAAGCTTTTAATGCTTCCTGTTGCATTTTATTGGGTGTAATATCATTGGTAGAGATATTTTCTTGAGCTGCAGCAAATTCTCTTTTTAATTTTTGTAAAGAATGATATTTAGTAGCATATTGTTTAAGCCAGATATCAGTCAAAGGCAGGGATTCTTGCCACATTTGTTGAAATTGAGATAATGTATTGTTGATTAAAGCACCATTTGTTAAAGAATTTATTTTTAAACTCCATTCTTTATTTGCTTTTAAGGCTGTTTGCGTTAAATTATTACTGCCTACAATTAAAGTATAATAATCGTTTTGTTCAAAGATATAGCCTTTGATATGGAAATTTTCTTTAGTATAGATGCAAATATTTAAATTAGGATATTGTTGTAATTCCTGTAGAGCTTTTGGTTGATTAAAATATAGATAATCAGTGGTTAAAATGTCGCCAGTGATGTTTTTTTCTTGAAGTAGTTTTAAACATTCTTTAAGACAAATTAAACCACTTTGAGTGATAAAAGCTATGGCAAAATAAAATCGTTTACAAGTTTGTAATTCTTGAAGTAGTTCTACTAATAGATTAGAGCCACTATTATAATCATTATAGATTATCTGTGGTTGTAAATCAGGCAAGGAATTAATTTTATCATCTATAAGAGCGCTAGCAAGACTTTGTTGGAGTTCTTGAGCTAAATAATCTTGTGTTTGCATAGAGTAACCTCATAATTTTATATTGAATTTATTGATAAAAAAGGCTGAGTTTAAATCTATAAAGGATTTTAAACCCAGCTTTTTATTTTAACGTAATACATATTCAGCTAAAATAGCTTGTAGTTGATAAATATCTAAACTTT
>DVJT01000069.1 GCA_018716565.1 Candidatus Avigastranaerophilus faecigallinarum
TATTTGTTTGGTTTTATATATCCGCCATCAACTGAAAGATTTTCTTTTGTTAGATGTAAGGCTATCGGAATTGACATACAAGGAATATGATAATCATATTCAAGTTTGCTTATATCAGTTGTTTTTTGACAGTGAACTTCTACTCCAAATTGATTATCTTTGACTAAATCATATGCATTATTTTGTATATAATATATTACTTTTTTTGCAAGTTTTACCAATCTTGGCATATAGCCAAACATTAAAAAGTTATCGCCATAACCTTGTTCGTAGTGGACAAGAAGAGTGGAATTTGATAAATCTTCATTGCCACTCCATATTGGTTTGTTTAATTTGGGATATATTGTAGGTTCATTTTTCTCAAATCTTGAACCATAATATTTTGCCCATTCTTCTATATCACCATTTCTCAGACAAGATGCACAATATGTGAATTCATCATCTTTATCAGCATAACCTTTTTTTATATAAGTATTCCAACATTCTTTTTCTGTTTTGTAGTCTTTTGCTTTCATTGCAGCTACAATTGTGTTTTTTAGGTAGGCTTTGCTATCTGGTACCTTTTTTATGACTTTTTTAAAATATTCAAGAGCCATTTGGGCATCAATGGGATTTTGATTTTTATTTACATATGAATTAAAGTAATAACAGCCTATTATATTGTAATCTTGTGCTTCAAGTTCAGTTCTTTTTATTTTATTAAGATATTTATTATAATATTCTATAGCTTTTTTATATTCTTGATTTTTCTCATAAGCGTTACTTAAAATTTTATAATTTTCTGCTTCTTTTTTTAACTTAATTAGTCTTTTTGCTAATATTAGTTGTAAATCATATTGTTCAAGTTTTTCCAGACAATTTATATGATTCTTTATATTGGTTGTATTTTGGGGCTCTAATTGATAAATATAGTTATAACAAATTAAAGCATTTGAATAATTCTTTTCTTGATAGTATTTATTTGATAATTTTTTGAGCCTTTCAACTAATATGTTTTTAGAATATTTTATTTCTTGAACTTCTGATTCTGCTTCTATTTTATTAATATAATTTTCATAATAATTTATAGCTTCAGCAAGTTTATCTTGTTCAAGCATTGCAATCCAAGTTGATCTATTAATTTTAAAATCTGCTGATTTTTTTCTCATAGATTAATAATAATTCAGATTTATATATTTTGTTTCATACAAATAATTGAATATTAATCTTTTGGAATATATTTAATAAAATATGAAAAAGCAAAAGGTACAAAAGTCATAATTAACAAAATATTCATAAATCCAAATTTTTCAGAAAGTAAGCTTATCAAAGGTAGTAATATTCCAATAACTCCCCAGCTGAAACCACCTATGAAACCGGAAATCATACTCTTAAAGTCAGGCATTAACTTTTGAGCCAAAGCCATGTTTACCGGAGATGCAAGTAAACTAAAATATGCAATCAAAATAAATGATAATAATCCTATTATTCCCATTCCGTTATTTAAGTAGAAAATAATACCGAGAGGTGCTACTGTAATCAATGAAATATAAAATACATTTTTTATCCCTACTTTTTTTTCAAGTAATGGACTTGTTACAACTCCAAGTGCCCCTGATAACATGAATAATAAAAGAATTATGCCTATTTTTGAAACATTATACCCCATTGACTTCCAATAAAAAGGTAAAATAATAGGAAAAGAAGAAACAACAAAAGCCTTTACTATTGATGCTCCGACTAAAATGGAAACGGGTTTATTTTTAAATATTTCTTTTATAGCCGTTATAATTGAAACTTTTGGTTTCTCTATATTTAATGTGCTTAATCTTGGCACTGTTTTCAATATTATGTAAGCCATTAGAATTCCTACGAAACAGGCAAACGGAAGTTTCTCTAAACCCCATATTTCAGTAATTCCTGAAGATATTGCTGGTCCAAGTGAAAAACCAAAAGTCCCCATTGCAATAAAAATACTCATATCTTTACTGTTTTCAGATTGTTTTGAGTAGTTAAAAACAATACTTGTTGCTTGTGGATGAAAGAATGCAACTCCCATATGTCCCAATAGTAAACATATAATAAGAACATAAATATTTTTTGCTAATCCAAGAAAAGACAAAAATATAGACGCCATAAGCATTCCCCAAAAAATGAAGAAGCGTCTTTGCCATTTATCTGCTATATATCCAAAAAATGGCTGAGATAGTGATGATGTTAAATTTGATATAGATATGAGTACAGTTGCAACGGCCATCGTTATACCTATTTTTGCTGCAATAAAAGGCATAATCGGATTTAAAAATCCAGAGTATGTGTCTGTTATAAAATGACCTAATGATAAGATCTTTATTACTTTTTTGTCTTTATTTTCTTCCATATTAATGTTTAAAATGTCTTATCCCTGTTGTAATCATAGCAATATTATACTTGTCTGCAGTTTTTATTACATCTTCATCTTTTATGCTTCCGCCTGGTTGAATAATCGCAGCAATTCTGCCTTGAGCTGCTACATGTATATTATCTATAGCAGGGAAGAAACCATCTGAAGCGGCAACTGCATCTTTTGAACCATCACAAGCCTTATTTAATGCTATTTCGAATGCATCTACTCGGCTTGTTTGTCCTTGACCGATTCCTATTGCTTTAAAGTCTTTCGCTATTACAATTGCATTTGATTTTGCGTGTTTAACTATTTTCCAAGCAAAAATCATATCTTCTATCATTTCTGCTGTTGGTTTTGCTTTCGTTACAACCTTGAAGTTATCTTTATCCAGTTCTCCTTTATCTGAGTCTTGAACTAAAGTTCCAAACGGAGTTACTCTTATTTCCTGATTTAAGTGATTTTTATATTCAATTAATGAAGTATTTAATTTTATTACTCTTAAATTTTTCTTTGTTTTGAGAAGTTCTAATGCTTTTGGTGTGAAATCAGGAGCAATAACAACTTCTAAAAACATAGCAGTTAGTTGTTTTGCAAGATCTTCATTTACTACTTGTGTGAAGCCTACAATTCCTCCAAAAGCACTCAAAGGATCACAATCTAATGCTTTTGCCCAAGCTTCAGATATGTCTTTACCTAATGCAGCTCCACAAGGTGTATTGTGTTTTATTATTACACATGCACATACATCATAAAATTCACTTAATATGTTTGTACAAGCACTTGCATCCAATATATTGTTATATGAAAGTTCTTTTCCGTTAAGAACTTCATAGTCGATAGTATTGTTTGTATAATATATACTTGCATTTTGATGTGGATTTTCACCGTATCTTAAATCTTTTGCTTTCTTTATGTTTAATGAAAAATAATTGTTAGTGTCTTCTTCAAACCTGTTTGAAAGTTCGTGTAGTATTTTAGTGTCGAAATCTAATGTTTTTTCAAATACTTTTAGTGCAAATTCTCTTCTTAGTTTTAATGAACTTTCGCCCTTGTGTTCTTCTAAATCAGATAAAACTTCTTTATATTGTTCAGGAGATGAAACCGCAAGAACTCTTTTGTTATTTTTTGCAGCTGCTCTTAACATAGACGGTCCGCCAATATCAATTGTATTTGTTAGTTCTGTTTCTTCAACTTGTTTTGTAACTGCTTCTTCAAACGGATAAAAATTAACTACTACCATATCAAAAAGTTTTATATTTTTTTCTTCAATATCGTTTTTTTCTATGGGATTATTTAAATCAGCAAGGATTCCTGCAAAAACATCAGGGTATAATGTTTTTACTTTGCCGTTAATAAGTTGTCTTGTTCCTGTTATTTCTGTTATCTCTTTTGCTTTTATATGATTCTCTTTTAACAAATCATATGTAGAACCTGTTGCTATTATTTCATAGTTATATTTGTTTGTTAGCTCTTCTGCAAATTCAACAAGTTTATCTTTATTATATACACTTATTAATGCTCTTTTTGTCATGATTAATTTTTCCCCAATTCAAATGCTTTTTTTGCTGTTTTTTCTATAGTATCAAAAAGAATTTCAGAAATCTTGTTTTCTTTTAATATTTCATTCCCAACTGCAGTACAACCGCCTGGTGTTGTTACATTTATTATTAGTTGTTCAGGATTTATACCTGCTTCCATTATCATTTTTGCTGAGCCAATTGCTGTTTGTGTTGATAATTTTAAACTGGTCTTATAGTCTAAACCAAGTTTTTCTCCTGCTTTTGCTATCTCATTTATTATGTAATAATAAAATGCCGGTCCGCTTCCTGATATTGCTGTTATTATATCAATATCTTTCTCTTCTGCTTCTACTACTTTCCCTACACTTTTAAATATTTCTGTTGCAAGCTCTGAGTGTTGATTATTTGCATAATTCCCTTTACATATTGCACTCATTCCTTCATTCACTAATGCAGGTGTATTTGGCATAATTCTTATTACAGGTATATTCCCGACAATTCCCTCGATTGTATTTATGGATATACCTGCTGCAATTGATAGAATAATATGGTTTTTATTTATATATGGTTTTATTTCATTTAATACATCTCTTAATACAAATGGTTTTACTGCAAATAATATAATATTAGAATTCTTAATTACATCTATATTGCTCAATGTTGTATTAATTTTGTAAGTTTCACTTAATAATTTAAGAGTATCTTCGTTTTTGTCTGATACAATAATTTCTTTCTCTTGACACCAACTGGAATTTATAATTCCTTTAATAATTGCAGTTGCCATCTTGCCGCCACCAATAAAACCAATTCTGTTCATATTATTTAACCTTTTTCTTTTTTGTGATTGACTTTAAGTTATGTCTTATTTATTATGATATAGCGAAAAAAAACACATTCAAGGAGAAATAAAATGAGACGTACGCTGGAAGGAACTAAAAGAAAAAGACAAAATGTTAGCGGTTTCAGAGCACGTATGGCTACAGCAGGCGGAAGAGAAGTTTTAAACAGAAGAAGAGCTAAAGGCCGTCATAAATTAGCTATTACTGCAAAAGAAAGAGCTTAATAATTTTACTTTTAAAAATTAGAATCTAAATTTATTTGTTAAATTATATAAAAGGGCTGTTTAATCAGTCCTTTTTTAGAATAACATAACATTATGCTTCAGAAAAAATACAGATTAAAAAAATATTCTGCTTTTATTGCAACTTATAAATTGAATCATATAGTTGCTGATAATAATATGTGTATATATTTTGGTAAAGAAAAAACAAATTCTGATTTGCCAACAAAAATAGCTTTTGTTGTTAGTAAAAAAATTCATAAACGTGCTGTCGTTCGTAATAGAATAAAACGTTTAATGAGAGAAAATTTTAGACTCATTATGAAAAATTCTGAATTTAAAAATATATATAAATATTTATCTATTATATGTGTAGCAAAAACTGAATCTGTTAATGCAAATTTCAATTCTATTGGATATTCAATAAGGAGTCTTTTATCCAATAATCAATAAAATTAATCCTTTTTCGTAATAGTATTGTGTTCTTGAATAAACAAAAAATATTTTGTATCTCTGATGTATATACTAACTGTATATATTTGTAAAGAAATATTAACAAAATATCCTTTAAAAGTCA
>DVJT01000070.1 GCA_018716565.1 Candidatus Avigastranaerophilus faecigallinarum
CGGTACTTAGAATACTTGTTTGATCACCTACCAGAGAGCAATTGTCAAGATCTGGCAGCTTTTTTGCCGTGGTCAAAAAACGTACAAGAAGAATGTCGAGAATAGAAAATCCCCGTGAAGCCATCAAGGACAGTTCTACGGGGATTTTTTGTCTGTCAATAACGTGTCAATATGGACTGCTTACCACTTTTGTAAAGTTTAAAGTGTTTCTTTAACATCATTACTATTACTCCTTCATTAATTAATTTACACGTAAATCATATCACGATTAATAATAGAAAGATATTAAAAAAGAAGTCAAGCCGATATTTAGCTTAACTTCTCAAGACATATTCTCTAATCATGCAAATAATAGTTACCAAAATTTGGTAATTTACCATAATAACCATTAATTTTCTACATGATTAAATTTTCCAGTTCTTATCAACTGACATTAATCGTTCATTAACAACCTTAGTAATATCGTTTAATGATATGTTTGAGTGATGATCAACGCCGATGTTAGCCCATAGATCATCATTGTGAGTATATGCATCATTTCCAATGCTATCAAACCAGTCTTTAAATAAAGAATTAATATTTTTTGAACTGAGGACATTGGAACTTAACTCTTTATAGCGATTAATGATTTCTTGTTTATGATGAGCATAGAAGTTTAATAGGAGTTTATTTCCTCGCTCTTTCATTTCGTCTTCAAAATTCTTATTAATATCTTTTTGAGAACTATCCCAATCATTATTCCAAGTTGAATCAAGATCATAAGGAATAATTGTCCATTTACTATTATTTTTAGAAACATACATTATATTCTTACGTAAGCCATCTTGATTATTAATGGCAAATGAAAACGCAAGATAATCAATTGCAGCTGGTACATCAAAATATTTTTCTTCTAAAACCGAATAGTTTTTACCATCCGCATTAGCTAATTCAAAAAGTTCATTAAATCGGTCAGCAACACTTTGATCTACCTTTGCCGGTGAAATATTATTAAATACTGTATCTTTTAAATCATCAGTAGTCACCTTAGCATCGAATGCTGTTGAGGGTGTATCGTAATTCGCACTCAGGGCAATATTATTTACCTTTTTATCATTCAAGCTATAGAGCTTATCTTCATGATATGTTTCTAAAACGTATAGCCCTTGATCAAGACCATTAATTCCTAATTCTACAGGTATTCCATTAACCTGTCCATAGTTTGGCATTTTGTTTACAATACTATTCTTTAAGTTTGGCTGGGATTTTGTTACCTCTGCAAATAAACGCGAATTAACAATATTTAATCCCATCGTTGGATCTGTAAAGCATCCCTTTAAGTTAAATGAGCTAGCTTTATAACCAGTACCAGGCAACTCGATCTTATACTTTTCAGTTAACTCTTGATTCTTAAATAGTTTTACACGGTAGCCTTTTTTAGGCCACGCAAGACTACTATTCCCCTGCCATTTTATAGTTGCCCAAGCATCGGTCTGGGTACCATCTATCTGAGTAAGCTTAAATTTAACTATTTTTTTATTATTTTTAGTAATTCCTGATAAGTCACCTTCAACAGAAATAGAATTAAGATTAGGGAACTTATTGGGATCAAAACTATTAATAATTTGACCCTGAGCATCTGTTTTATGGAGAACACTGTCTACAAGATAGGTCGCATTTTTATAATTAAAGCCATCGATTCGCGCACCGGTATATCCATAATAATAACCACCTACCCAACTATTAGTTACTTTAAGATAGGTAATTGGATCAAAATAATAAGTTTGACCGTACCAATTCCATAGTCCAGAGACAATTCTACCATCTGGCCCAAACATGTACCAATCTCCCCATTGTGACAGGCGATAGTCATTATTTACTCGTAAATAGGTCTCTGGATCAAAATAATAGTACGTACCGGCCCAGCGTTGAACTCCACTTTGAATTCGGCCGTCATTACCAAAGAGGTACCAATCTCCCCACTGCGATTGACGATAATCATTATCTACTCGAAGGTAGGTCACTGGATCAAAATAATAGTATGTATCGGCCCAGCGTTGAACTCCTGACTGTACAATTCCATTATCCATTAAATACCAGTTAGTACTTTGCATATCAGAAGTATTTGGAATAGTAGGTAAGTTAACATATTGCCGTCCAGAAGACAATTTCCCATTTTGATAATAAGCCATCTGCCCATTATCCATCTTGGTCCAGCCATTATGTGGATCTGCTTGTGGAGCAACTGCTGTCTTTTCAAATGTAGAATTAGTTAATTGATTTTTGTTTGCATCATTATCATTATTACTTTGTATAGCCTCAATTTCACTACTGCTATTAGTAGTATTATTATCAGCAATATTTGATAATTGATTATCGGTAGTATCAGCATGAGCAATGCTAATGGAAACTCCTGTTAATGCTACAACAGTAATGATCGTTGTAGTAATCCAGCGCTTTCCACTTTTATAAAGTTTGAAGTGTTTTTTCAACATTTAATAAATCTCTCCCTAAATATTAAACTACTCTCTTATAATACTAAAAATATGAAAAGAAGGCTAAATTGATTAGAATACTCTATTAGCCTATAGTAGAATTTTTTCATAATAATGTTGGTTAAATTAATCTATCTTTTTAATTTTTATTAAACGTGAACAAAAGAATAACAACCAAGTTAATAAAGAAATAACTATACTCAAATTATCTATAATTGACGGTTTATACCTTACTATTATTGAATTACTTTTTCTTGTTGCATTAAATGTAATTAACCCATTAACTGCGGTTGAAATATTTTGCTTTTTACCTTCCAATAAAACTTCAATATTTGTCATATTGTAAAACGGTAACATTATCTTTTGATCCTTTTTAACCTTTAAATTTGTATATTCAATACTATTTGGACATGATTTTATTTTTGTAAAGTAATAATTTTTATCATCGATCTTTCCTAGATGCTTCTCACTAACACTTTTTAAACTTTCACGTCCCTTATGCACCGTATAATCGTTTAGGTTTAATGTTGAATAATCATTACTAGCCATACTTCGTTTAATAGTCTGAATAGTATAGACATTTTTGTTTACCATCTTCCAATTATTAATAGATGAAAACCAAGGAATAATAATCAATATTATAGTTATCAATATACTAGTTGCTTGCATAAATTGATTTGAATTAAAAGTAATTGCCCATACAATCTCTTTTCCCCCTAAATACGAGAGAAGCAGTGATGCAATTCCTAAATCTCTAAATGGAAACTGGATAACATCTATTAAAGAAATATTATCAAACAAACTCCATGGAATTATATTTGTCTGGATAACTATTAGCATTATTGAAATTAACAATATGATTTTTTCAAAAGAATTGAACTTTCTAAAATTCAAAGCGCCAATAATAATTATTATTAATCCTATTAGACCGACTGAAAAAACTTCGTCTCTATTCCAATTATAATTACCTATTAAATTATTATTAAGCATTGATTTAAATACATTAAAAAAGGGAGAAGCATAAAATGACACTTTCATAGGAGCGGGTTGAGAATAATTTCCGGTTATCTCCTGTTCAATAAATGGAACTATAAATACTGATGAAGAAAGTATAAAAATTAGTCCAGATTTACATAACGCTAGAATTCTCTTATGAAACTGATTCTTTTTCATAAAGAATAGAGCAAACAGTCCTACAAATATACAGAACACTATATCTATATATGTTGATAAAACATGTGTAAGCATTGTTAAAGATAATCCAAAAGCTAAATAAGGCCAATCCTTGTAGTTTTCAAATAAAATACTATACAATCCATATAGCACCAAGGGTAAAAACGTTAAACAAATAAATTCACCTAATGCAAAACGAGTCCAAATATCAATGATTCTATATAATGAAAATGTATATAAAAATGCCGTAAAAAAAGATTGTAAGTTATTATATGTGATCTTATAAGTCATCCAGTGTGTAACGCATAAAGTTAAAAAATTATAAAACACTATCCCACATAAAGTAGAAATAACAATATTATGAAATAGTAGATTCATAATAGCAAATGGTATTAAAGTTAGATCTGGATAAAATATTCCTAGCGGATATCCGATACTTTTAAAATCAAAAGTATAGATATAGGGATGCATATTCCCTCTCGCAATATTTAAGGATAATTCA
>DVJT01000071.1 GCA_018716565.1 Candidatus Avigastranaerophilus faecigallinarum
ATATGTATATACTTAATATTCTAGGCAAGGAGTAGAAATGACAGAAAAAAAATCAGTCAAAACAGGAAATATTAAAAATTTAGATATTAATTCTTCAGAAATTAGTAATGTAGAAAACTATATATCTAAAATATTATTTGAAGACAATTTCAACAAATTGAATAATTTACAAAATCAGAAAAATCTAAATATTAATGATAGCCATATAGAACCTGAAATAAAAATAGAATCAAAAGACGGTGATATAGAATTTATTTCAATAGATATAAACTCACTTTCACCATATTCAAACATTATAAGCGAAGAAAAATTTTATAAAATAATAGGCAAAACAAAAATAGGTTTGTCAAAAAGAAGCGGAAAATATCAAGAAAGTTTATACAGCTATTATTTAAAAGCAATAAGTGAAAAAGATGATGGTTTTATTTCGGATGTTCTAAGTAAAGCTGTTGTTTTCGAAAATAATCTAAATTATGTAAAAATGCTCATGAAAAAAAGATCATTTATGAAAGAATGGCGAAAGAACTTTGGTAAAGAGTCGCCTATAAAAATGTTTAAAGATAGCGGAAGTCTAAGAAAAATAAATATAATAAATGAATATTCAAAATAAGTTTATATAATAAATAGTAAAGAAGCAGATTTAACTGCTTCTTTTTTTTTATAAAAAGATGATAAAATAATTATAATAAAAACTTTATGGGGAGATTTATACAAATGAGATTTTTATACATCCTTATACTAATGTTATGTATGCCTATATTCGCAATGGCAGAGATATTACCACGAACAATATATGCAGTATCACCAAAACCATTAACTAGCGAAACAATAAGAATAAACGAATACATAAGTCTTTATGCCATAGGCGACGATGCATATGCTCACCAAGATATAGGAATTAAAAGTCACGAGGAAATAAAGGTTAAAATAATAGAATATATAGAACCCAAAAGAGGGAAAAGAGACGGATATTATAAGATAGAATACAACTATGGTGACATTGCCATTATGGGAAAAATGAAAGTTTCAACACCTAAAGACTACAAAGATATATTGAAAAACACAGGAATAAGCATAGTTGGACACGCATTAAAATTCCCAGGATTTTCTCAAGCAATAGCAATTTCAAAAGGGCTGATTAACCCTGACGAAGATAAATCAAGACTAAAGACTGCTGGTGAAAATTTATACGAAAGTACACCATTAACTTACGCGGAAAAAGGTAAAGATTTTGAAGTAGATGAAGATGGCATTGTCGTTATAAAACTAAAAGTAAAAGATGACTGTGAAAATTAAATGAAAAAAATATTATTTATAATTACACTTTTTATATTTTGTATTGGTATGTGCTGCCAATATAATTATCCTGATAATGATTTATGGGCAAGACTAATTGCAGGTGGGCATATTGTTGAAAATTTAAAAGTATTAAAATATGATTTTTTATCATATACCCCGACACATCCTTGGTATGATCATGAGTGGGGAGCAAGTATATTCTTTTATTTGGCATTAAAATATTTTGGCGACTCAGGTTTAATTATATTAAGAGGACTGCTTGCAGCACTTACTGTATTTATATGCTTTAAAACCGTAGAAATAAGAAAACCTCAATCTACACACGCTTATAACATTTTATATTTTGCAGTAATGTTTTTAGTAGCTCTTAAATCAATTGGGCCAACAACAAGATGCTTATTATTTACTTGTTTATTCTTTGCCTTGTTTATATATTTATTGGAAAAATCAAGAGCCGGTAATAAAAAATATCTTATTTTATTGCCAATTATTATGTTATTTTGGGGAAACATACATGGTGGCTGTATTAGTGGGCTAGGCATATTAGGTATATATACTATTGGCGAATTTTTAAACAAAAAAACATTTAAAGAATATATATATTCAGCTATTGCTTGTACTACAGTATTATTCGCAAATCCTTACGGATTTGAATATGTAAAATTTTTATTTTTTGCTGCAACAATGAATAGAGAATACATAACAGAATGGACAAGCCCTTTTCATCCAAGATATATTACAGAATATATAAGATATAAAATTTATCTTGTGATAATGCTTCTTACTCAGATAATTTATTTATTAAAAAATAAAATCAAATATGAAAAACTTGATAAAACAAAGATATTATTAATAATTTTAATGACATACTTATCAATAACACATATAAGACACCAAACCTTCTTTATCTTTACAGTTGGGACTCTTTTATATGATGAATTTTATTCTATATTTAACTCAATTATTGAATTTATAAAAACAAAACTAAAAATAGAGAACAAAGACTTTATAAGTAATTTTACACTAGTTAAAGAAATAACCGTATATTTTATACTGTTGATGGTTTCTATCCCTACATTAATTTCAACGAATAAAGAAATCAGAATTACAGAAACAGAATATCCGAGATATGCAATAGAATTTATAAAAATAAATAAAATTACAGGAAATTTATTTATAAATTTTGATTGGGGGAGTTATGCTGCTTATAAATTGTATCCAAACAATTTAATCGTAATGGATGGAAGATATGAAGAAGTATATGATCCTAATCTTTTAATGGAATTAAAAAATTTTCACATGGTTAAAGACGATTGGTACAAAATAATAAGAGACTATAAAACTGACGTTATGATTATAGAAAAGAAATATCCTGTATACAATAAAATTTTAAATCATTCTGATTGGAAACTGGTTTTTGATAATAACTTATCTGGGGTTTTTGTACCAACTAATAATGTAAAAGAAAAATACATTTACCCATTAATCGAAGATGTTTACTATAATAAAACAAAATTTAATACAGATATTAAATACAAAAGAAGAGACTTTTAAGTCTCTTCTTCATCTAAGTTTTTAAGTGCTTTTATAATTGCATTATTTATTTGGGCAACGTATTTATCTTCAGTCTCACCCGAGAAATCTCCTTTTATGTCTGAGATAATATCACCTTCATAGTGGTTTATTATTTGTGCTAAAACTTCATCATCGGCTTTTGCAAATACTTCTGCTATAAATTCATCTGCTGTGCCCATTTGTCCTGCTGTGCCGTTATGAATTTCCTGACATAATAGTTCTATTGCTTGTTCATTTCCGTTCTTTGCAGCTTCAATTAATACATCTGCAATCTTTGCTTGGTACTTATCCTGTACATCACCAGTGAAATCGCCGTCTACGTCTTGTATAAAACTTCCATGGTTTTCATTATAGCTTGCAATTATTTTTACCCAGTCATCAGATGTTAAGTCAGAATTATTCATAATACTTGCAAAAGCTTCATCATCGGTTCCCCATCCAAATAATCCACCTTTCATCGCATCATGCAAATTAGATGCAAGTTGATTGAGGAATATGTCACGTTCTGACATTTGAGTTGCCTCAGGAGTAGTCGCTTCAGGAGTTGTTGCCTCTGGAGTTGTTGCTTCAGGAGTTGTTGCCTCTGGAGTTGTTGCTTCAGGAGTTGTTGCCTCTGGAGTTGTTGCTTCAGGAGTTGTTGCTTCAGGAGTTGTTGCCTCTGGAGTTGTTGCTTCAGGAGTTGTTGCTTCAGGAGTTGTCGCTTCAGGGGTTGTAGATGGTGTTTCTCCTTCCTTTTGTAATGTTTTAATTGCTTCTTCCAATTGAGCAATTTCTTCATCTGTAAGAATACCTTTTGATTTGATCTTTTCCAAAGTTGTTTTACCATCAACAATGCTTTGAGCCATTCTATTTATATCTTCCTCAGAACGACCTTCTCCATCAGCAGAATCTGCAGAATCAGCAGAATCACTTTGTGCAAGCTCAACTTGTTCTTCTATTGCTTTATACTCAGCACTATCTTCGCCATATATAGCAGCATAAGTAGCAAGTTCACCTTCCACATCGCCGCTTTCTAATATATCTTGAGCTAGTTCCCCTAACTCATAATCAGCTATTTCGTTTTCTATGTCTGAAACGTCTGTTTCTAAAAGTTGATTCCAAATACCATAACCGTTAATTTTCCCTTTATTTTCACCACGTTCTCTTGTAAATTCTTCAAGTTCTTCAGCTGTAAGGACATCGTCATCACTATTTGAATTTAAAACATCAAACAATAATCCAACATCTTCTTTAAATTGAGCATCATCTTTACCACATGCCCTACTCATATATTCGATTAATTCATCTTTTGTTGCATCTTCACCATAAACAAAGATAGAATCATAATTTTGCAAATCTTGATTTGCCAAACTATAAAAAGTATCCTTTATTTGAGATGCACTAACCTCATTATTGCTTGTGTTTTTCAAATAATTTGCAATTAATGAATTAATATCCATACAAGACTCCTAAACTTATACATAGTTCTTATATCGACAATCATTTATAATTCTTTAAACTTTTTAGTCAGAAAATCAGATATAACGTTACAATACTTAATAATTTATAAAAATACCATAATTTATAATTAAGATATTTCTTTACGATTAGATATCATTTCCCAACAATCTTTTGGACAAACAGCAGAACAAATACCACATCCGATACATTTATCTTTACTTGATTTATATTCATTTTCTTTCTCTGTTATAGCTGATTGAGGACAATTATTTAAACATATTCTACAATTTATACAATTTATTTTATTCCATTTAGGAAATCTTACTCTACCATCTGCAACAGAAGGAAGATCATAGACAACAAAATCATCCCGAATAAAATCACCAAAAATGCCATCTTTAATCCAATATTTCTTTCTAAAATCAGAAACCGATAGTTTTTTTTCTTTCTGACCTGAAGAAATAGGAATAATTTTTTTCCAGTCAGACCATTTTGTTAGTTCAGAGTAGAGTGCATCTTTTTTAATATCTTTTAAAAATTCAATCATACCTGAAGATAAAAATTGAATATCTTCATCATTTAAAGGATTCAAGCAAACACAATCGGCAATTTCAGAGACAGGTCCTCTAACATATATGGTTCCTCCAACCATACCTACACAAGAACGACTTCCTAATACAGAATTTAATCCTTCACATTCATAACCACAAATTACAGCAATTCCGCCACCCATAAATTCAAAACCAAAAGAGCCTGCATTTTTCAATACCCAAAATTCAGGAAGTTCAAACTTTGGGTCATGTTTCATTAATGCACCACTTCTGGTTCCAACTCTACCAGAAACAAATATTTTACCACCAGCTGCACAATGGGCTGCTGTATCACCACAATCACCATTGACAATTATTTTAGCCCCTGAATTAAGCCAGCCTACATCAGCCGGAGCAGAACCATCAACAATAATACGAGTACCAGGTAGAGCCATTGCCCCAACTCTTTGTCCTGGATTTTTTATATTAAAAACTAATTCTTCATCTTTATTTTTTGCCCAAGATGAACCACCTATATTATGTTGACCGCAAGCATCAATTTCAAAATTAGTATACCCTTCATCAATTTTTGATGTAATTAACTGAAGAAGATCCTGGGTA
>DVJT01000072.1 GCA_018716565.1 Candidatus Avigastranaerophilus faecigallinarum
AAATACAAGTTTTGAATTCAATAATAATTCGGAGTATTTTTTATTTTTAATTATAATTTCATTGTTTTTTATACTAATAAACTTATTTGTTAAAAGGTTATTAGCAAGTTCTTTTGACTTGTATTCGATAAATAGTTTTTCGTTATTTGTTAAATTCTTTAGTATTGGGAATTTATTTAAATCAGAATCTTTATTAATACAAATAATGTTAGAAACATGAAAAGGTATTGTGTCATCAAAAATAAGGTTTCTATTTCTATCAATAAAAATTTGGTTTGGAGTCTTTATTTTATAGACTTTGTATGTATTACTCGTTTGGCTATATGAATAAACGATAATAATTGTAATAATAAAGAAGAAAAGCAAAATATTTTTTTTCATATCATTATTATATAGTAAATAAAATTTAAAATTTTATTTCGAAATAGTATCATTTGACATTGCGTTGTTTTTTTGTATCGGTGCGTTTGAATGTGTTCTATTTATTTGTTTTAGAAACTAACATATAACTAGTGTTTTATTATGGTGATAATATGAATAATTCGAAAATAATAATAGGAAAACGTATAAGAAAATTTAGACAAAGACAGGGACTGACTCAGCATGATTTAGCTGAGAGAATTGGAGTTACGGAAAAACAAATTTCAAAAATTGAGACTGGAATTCATTATCCTAAATTTGAAAATTTTGTTAAAATTCTTGATTCTTTGGATATTTCATTAAAGGAATTTTCAGAGGATATTGACCAAGAAAATGATTATAGTTCTTCTAGAAAGAGTCTTGTAAAAATATTTAATAAATTTTCTGATATTGAAATTGAATATATTGTTTCAGTTGCAAAAGAACTTGAAAAATTAAAGAAAAAAGCAGAAAATAGTAAATATTAATTAGAATAAAGTTAAGCAAATCGTTTTATTTAGAGAAAATTTTTAAGTCTTCGCAATCTTTTATAATTTATGTTGCAAAGTAAATCTCACTTTAAAATTAATTTATTTCAAATTATAAAAGGTAAATTAATTGTGTAAAATAAAGAAAAATTGCAATTTGTTTTTCTGATTGAGCTTGTAATATGGGCTAAAATGTGATAAAATATATTTATGAGCGAGATGTTAGATTTGTTTTTGAATTTCAAAAGTTTTCTTTTGAAGAATTTTTTTAAAAATGAAGAATTGAAATATAATAAAGGTGGCCAAAATAATAATGGTGCTGCTATTTTTGATTATAATTTTATGATGGGTTTGCAGGAAAAAGAATATAAAAAATATCTCTGCAAAGCATATCAGATTAAAACAGGTTTTAAGTTAAATCTAAAACATCCAAAAACATTAAATGAAAAAATTCAGTGGTTAAAAATTTATGATAATATCCCATTGAAAACAATGTTGACAGATAAAGTCCTTGTTCGTGAATGGATAAAAGAAAAAATAGGAGAAGAATATTTAAAACCGGTTTTACAAATATGTAATAGTTTTGATGAGATAGTTTTTGATAAATTGCCTGAGCGTTTTATTATTAAATGTAATCACGGTTGTAAGTGGCAAATTATAATTAAAGAAAAAAATAAGTTTATAGGAAATAAGCAGATCTATAATTACGTAAAAAAGCAATTTGATGGCTGGATGGAACAGAGTTTTTTTGGTTGGAGTGATTTTGAAACCCAGTATAAAAATATTGTTCCGAAAATTATTATTGAAACGTTACTCAGAGATGAAAAATTTAGTAAAACAAGAAAAGAAGTAAAAAATTGTTGTTTTAACGGTATACCTTATTATAATCAGTTGACGTCATATATCCCAGAACAATATCAAGATATATTTGACATTAATCTAAATAAAGTTAACACAATTTTTGAACCAAGGGGATATCCGCCATCAGAAAAAGAAGCAGATGAATTAGTTGAAAAATCTGTAGAATTAAGTAAAATTCTTGCTAAAAATCTGAAATTTGTAAGAGTAGATTGGATGATCTATGACAATAAGTTATATTTTGAAGAAATGACGTTTACGCCTTTTTCTGGATTTATAAATATCGATAATTATTTACAAATAAAACTTGGTAGTTTATTAAATTTGAAAGGAAATAAAAATGAACAATAACAACAACGAGAATAATGATTTGGAAAATCTTTCATCAGAAGATATTAAAGAATTATTCAATGAAATTATTGAAATGCCGGAAGATGAAAGAATTTTCATTGCAATGTGCACAAAAACCTGCCCTGGTTCTTGTGGTATAGGTGTTGGTCTTATGTAAAAAATAGAGAAAGAACATCCATGAAAATTCAGATACCTTCTTATTTATCTTCTAATACATATAGTTCCACTAAAATGGATTCAGTTAGTTTTATAACTGATTTAAAAAATAATATACATTATATTCTTATGGGGGATACTTCAAAACTATGGAATTTTATTATTAATTCTCAAGATTATAATGAAATATTAAGTTTTGCGAAAGAACAAAATATTCAAAATGTATTAAATCCTTTTCTTGGAGAGTTAAAATACCATAAATTAATAGAAGCTAGTTTTATAGATGAGTCTCAAGATAAAAAATATTTAAAATATTTGATTAAGGAAAATTCTCCTGATTTTAAGCGTTTTAATAGCTATAAGTTATATGTTCTTAAAGAAAAATTAAATACTCTTTATACTATGCGTTTGTCTCTAAACTATACATGTAACCTAAATTGTAAGCAATGTTGTAATCCCAAAGACCTTTATGCCGAAATGACTTTTGAACAAGCTAAATCCGTAATTGACGAGGCTATAGATTTAGGTCTTAGTGTGGTCAGTATTTCCGGTGGTGAATGTACTATAAATAAAGACTTTTTAAAAATTGCACAATATGTAAGAAGTAAGTTTCTTGAGCTTGCGATATTGACGAATGCTCAGAAATTATATGACGATGATGAACTTTTAAATAATATTATAAATATTTATCCTTCAGAAGTTCAGATAAGTTTGTATTCAATGGTTCCGGAGGTACATGACAATCTTACTGGTATGAAAGGTTCACATTATAAAACGTTATCTGTTATAAAAAAGTTAAGAGAACATAATATTAAAGTTACTATTGCTTGTGTACAGTTTTCTTATAACAAAGAAAGTTATATTGAAGTCAAAAAATTTGCGGATTCTATTGGTTGTAATTTCACAACTGATTGTGTATTTATATATAATGAAGATAACAATAATTTAGATGCTAAGTTATCAGATGATGACATATATGAATATTATATAAATACTATTGATATTACGAGACCAAGGAACAGAGATGGTTTGGTTTGTTCAGGCGGTATAGATAGATTTGAAATTATGCCAAATATGGATATCAATCCTTGTACTTATTTCTATTATACATTAGGAAATTATAATAAAGTCTCGTTAAAAGAAGTTAGAGAAACAACCGTAAAAGAATTTCATAAAATTTTCAAAAAAGAAAATTTGAAAGATTGTTTTAAATATGAATATTGCCAATATTGTTTTGGGTGTCCCAAATTTTGTAAGAGCAATGAAAAAGATTTCTTTTTAAAGAAAAATGAAATTCTTTGTGAAGATGCCAGAGCATACTATAAAGCATATTTAAAGTTAAAAGAGTTAGATAAGACAAAAGTATAATTTATATTCGCCAGGACATAGATTATTATTTTTAATTTAGCCTAAAGAATTTAAAATCTAATGATTTTAAACGTTTCCGTGTAAGTATAATATAATCTAATGTATTTGTACAAAAGCAATTAGGATATTTAATAGTAAGATGATATTATAATAAAAGAACAATAATATTGCTATAATTTGGGTAATATGAGTATATAATGTTATAATGCTTGTAATTGAAAACTACTAGAATCTGTTTATTTTATTGTAATACAACTAATGCGTAATTAAAAAAGAATAGACATTTTATTAATGACAAATTCTTTTATTTGTTCTTAGGTTTTGTATATCCTTTTTTGTTTTTTTGTTTTAAATCAGGAGTTGCTTTAACCTTTGAATTCATTTGGATTCTTTTTACTGAGTGAACATCTGGTAATGATTGAAACGCATTAATTACAGCATTTAAATTATCAATACCGTTTACTTCAACACCAAGTTCGATTATACCAACTTTTTTTGCGTAGTTTGTTTTAACATTCGCATATGTGATATTAGTATTTGTGTCAGCTGCTTTGATTAAAATATCCTTTAACATACCAAGTTTATCAACACAATTTATTCTTATTGAAGTTACATATGTTTTGTTTGGGTTTTCATTATTTTTCCAACTGATTTTCATCAATCTTTCTTCAGGTACAGTATCTAAAGACGGACAATCTATTCTATGAATAGAAACACCTTTCCCTTTGGTTACAACCCCAACAATGTGTTCACCCGGAACAGGAGAGCAACATTTTGCAAAATTGTATAGCATACCTTCTAATCCTACAATTTCGTCTTTATACTGACTCTTTTTCTTATTTGAAACATATTTATTTGATTCTTCTCCAACCGGTTTTTTAATTTTGCTTGTAACTTTGTTTATTGTTGTTTCGCCATTTCCTATTGCAGCAAGCAAATCATCAACGGAAATGTAATTTAATGTCTTTGCAATTTCCAGCATATGACCATTTTTTATATTTTCATCATATACTGCTTTTGTGATTTCTTGTTCAAGCATTGATCTGCCGTGATCAATATATTCATCTCTGTTATGTTTCTTAAACCATTGCCTGATTTTAGATTGAGCTTGTTTTGTTACACAGAATTTTAACCAATGAAGTTTTGGAGTTCCTGTTTTAGATGTGAAAAGTTCAACAATATCACCATTTTTAAGTTTTGTGTCAAGTTGTGCAATTCTGCCATTAATTAAAGCTCCCGTTGTTTTATAGCCAACTTCTGAGTGAATTCTGAATGCAAAATCGATAGGTGTTGCATTTTGTGGTAAATCAATAATGTCTCCCATTGGAGTAAAAGCGAATACTTGATTTCCAAATAAATCAATCTTAACTTTTTCGACGAATTCATTTGCATTTGAAGCTTCTTTTTCAAGTTCAATCATTTGGTGCATCCAAGAGAATTTAATGTCATCTTCAGATGCTGCTTTTATAGAACCTGATTCTTTATATTTCCAGTGAGCAGCAACACCATATTCTGCAACTTTGTGCATTTCTTTAGTTCTTATTTGTACTTCTAGAGGTTTTTGTCTTGGACCAATTACGGATGTATGTAATGATTTATATCCGTTACCTTTCGGCATTGCTATGTAGTCTTTAAATCTTCCTGGTATCGGTTTAAATAATGAATGGATTATACCCAGTACTTCATAGCATTGACGTTCTGTATCTACTATAACTCTTACTGCTGTAATGTCGTATAAATCGTTAAATGCAACATTTAATCTTTGCATTTTTTTGTATATACTGTAATAATGTTTTGCTCTCCCAGTTATTTCGGCATTTATTTCGTTCTTTTTTAGACTGTCAGAAATTTCATCAATCAAAAGTTTAACGGTATTCTCACGTTCTGCTTTTTTTTGCGCTACAAGTTGCGCTATTTCAAAATATTTTTCAGGATTAAGATAACGTAATGATAAATCTTCAAGTTCTGCTTTTATTTTTCCTATACCTAATCTGTTAGCCAGTGGAGCAAAAATATCAAGTGTTTCTTGTGCAATTCTTACTTGTTTTACGGGTGTCATATAGTTTAGAGTTCTCATATTATGGAGTCTGTCAGCAAGTTTTAGAAATATAACTCTGACATCTTTTGCCATAGCTATAAACATTCGTCTGAAACTTTCAGCTTGCCTTTCTTCCTTTGATTTGAATTGATATTTATCTAATTTTGTTACTCCGAGAACTAAATTTAATACATCTTCTCCGAATTCTGCACCTAGTTGTTCAGGTGTGATACCTGTATCTTCTATTGTATCGTGTAAAATTGATGCCATTAGAGTATGTTTATCCACTCTAAGTGTTGCTAATATTTTCGCTACTTCTACAGGGTGAATTATATATGGCTCTTCACTTACACGGTATTGTCCCTCGTGTAATTTTTCAGCAAATTTATAAGCTTTGTATATTTCTTGAATATCTTCTTCTGAACGATTTTGTTCTCTTAAAATTTTTTCTAAACCGATAAATATATTTTCTTGTTCCATATTTTGTCCTGCAGTTTGATTTAATTTTACAATGTAATTTTATTTTTTCCAATAAAAATGATAATACATACTTCACTTGGTGTATAATTCAATTATGTTTGATATTTCTAAAATTTTATTTAAAACAGTTGAGGGAATAATCTTTATTGTAAGATTGGCTCCTAATTCTTCTTTTTCAAAAATAGTTGATTATACCGAAGAATATGTGAGAATAAAAATTTCATCTCCTCCAATAGAAAATAAAGCAAATAAAGAATTAATTACTTTTTGTTCTGATTTGTTTGATGTTAATAAATCTAAAATATCAATTGTGTCCGGTGAAAAATCTAAATTAAAAAAAATTTTAATAAAAGATACAAATCTTGATGAGCTGAGACAAAAACTTATTTTTGTGTTAGACTCACTTCATAAGGAAAAATAAAGGGAAAAATATGTTAACTACTATATGGATTATTCAAATAATTTCTGCAGTTTTATTAATATTTTTAGTTTTGTTACATTCACCAAAAGGTGATGGGCTCGGTGCAATTGGCGGAGCTGCAAATTTATTTTCATCTCAAAAAAGTGCAGAAAAAGGTTTGAATCATTTTACATATATACTTTCAGCAATTTTTTTAGTTTGTTCATTTATTACAGGTTATCATTTATTTGGTTAAATTTATAGTATAAAAAAGAAGGCCCCAAATATTGGAGCCTTCTTTTTTATTAAAATCCAGTAGATCCAAAACCGCCTTCGCCTCTAGCTGATTCTGTTAATTCTGTTGTTACTTCAATTTCTGCCTTTTCTACTTTTGCTATTACCATTTGGGCAATTCTGTCATCAGGTTTTATTGTATATTCTTCATTTGAAAGGTTTACTAATCCGACACATACTTCACCTCTGTAGTCTGCATCAACAGTTCCCACTGCATTAATTAGTGTTATTCCGTGTTTTACTGATAATCCGGAACGTGCTCTTATTTGTGCTTCATACTCTAATGGAATTTCTATTTTTATTCCTGTTGGTACCAGCACTCTTTCCAGTGGTTTTAGCGTAATTTCTTTATCTATTGCTGCGTATAAGTCCATTCCCGAAGAACCTTCTGTTTTGTATTCCGGAAGGTATTTATTATGTGCCATCCTTGTTATTTTCATTTTCATATTTATCTTTCTCCTCTTTCTAAGTTTTTTCCGTCTGATAGCGAATATAATGGCTGTTTATTTGATATCGATAAATTTTTAGATAAATTATATTCTCCTTTTAATAGCATAGAATATTGATGGATTGGTTTATTGTCATATGTAATCTTGAATCTGTTTGTTACAATAAAAGTGTTAATAAAGTTTAGAGATAAGATTGTATCCATGCAGTCAAGTTCTTTTTCAAGTGTTTCCATTTTTGCAATGGCACTTAGTACATAGCTAAAGGATAGTGCTACTCCATATCTTCTAAATTCAAGTACTATAGAATCTAAGGTCGGTTTTATATAATATATAAAATCATCAACATAATTGAAATCTTTATATATTAAAAATAAATTTTTCCTATAATAGCCTTTTTGCATTGGTTTTGAATAACTTACATTTTCTAACAACTTTTTATTTACTCTTTGTTTCCAAATTTCTACTTCTTGAAAAGTTAGTTCTAAATCTGTTTCTTTTCTTTTTATTTTATTTACGTGTGGTTGTATTAAAAATAGTAATTTTGAGTTTTCTAAAGGATCGCTTGTTATTATGTCTGCTTCAGTTGGTGCCATTGTAGGTTTTGCAATTTTTTTTCTTTGCATACGTCTTTTTTGAATTCTTCTTTCTTCTTCTTCTTGAAGAATTAGAATTTTTTGATATAGGTTATTTACTGTGAAGTCAAATATAAATCCTAATAAAAGAGAGATTCCGCCTACAATAGCTAATGTGAAATCAGCAGAAACTCCTTCTGGAACATAAAATGTTCTTACTATTATAACTGGTAGAATGAATAATTTCGTAAATAAATACAACCACTCAACTTCTAAACAGTTTAAAAACCAGAATACAAAAGAAATAAATGCATAAAAGAAAAAAATAAAACGAAAAAACTTCACACCATATAAAATCTGTGCGAGTGTTTCCAATTTTGATAGAGTATTACTTTGCCTGTATGCCATTTATCCTAGTATTATATTGTCAATCAACCTCGTTTTTCCTGATTTAGCAGCTATTGCCACAAGTGTATTTTTTCTTGCTGTATGAATTTTCTCAAAGGTTTCAAAATCTCTAAACTCTAGATACTCTAATTCTATATTCGGGTTTAGAATCGAAAAGCCTGCATCAAATAATATATTTGTGTCTACTGTACCAGAGTTGTATAGTTTTTCAATTTCTTTTAAAGCTTTTGAAATCGTTAGAGCATTTTCTCTTTCGTTCTTAGATAAATATGTATTTCTTGAACTTAATGCAAGTCCGTCTGTCTCTCTCACAATTGGGCAAGGAACAATTGTGAGGTCGATATTTAAATCTTTTACCATCTTTTTCAAGATAAACAATTGTTGTGCATCTTTCTGTCCAAAGAAAGCATAATCAGGTTTAACTATGTTGAATAATTTAAGAACTACTGTTGCAACACCGTCAAAATGTCCGGGTCTTGCTTTTCCGCACAAACAATCAACTAAATTGTATGGAGGACATACAAATGTAAGTTCTGTATTTGATAGTTTTGTATTTTCTCCGTACATTTCTTTTGGAGTAGGTGCAAAAACAATATCAACTCCAAGTTTTTTACATAGTTCTAAATCATTTTCAATTGTTCGCGGATATTTATCAAAGTCTTCATTTGGACCAAATTGGATTGGATTAACAAATACACTTACTACAACTTTATCGCAAGTTTTTTTTGCAGTTTCTATCAGGGAAGCGTGTCCTTTATGTAAAGCTCCCATTGTAGGTACAAGTCCTATTTTCGTGTTCTCTTTTTTCCATTCTCTTATATTTTTTTTTATTTCTTCTATATTATTTATTAATATTGTGTTCAAGTTTATCCCTCTCTTCTTCTGTTAAATTAAAAGAATATTCTTTTGTTGGAAATTCTCCTGTTTTAACGTCTTTATTATATTTTGAAATTGCATCTTTCATTATTTCTTTAATATTTGCATATTGTTTTACAAATTTAGGTATATTCCCCGGGTATTTGCCTAAAATATCATCTATAACAAGTACTTGCCCGTCGCAATATTTACCTGCACCAATACCAATTGTTGGTATTGATAAGTTTTCGCTTATATATTTTGCCGATTCTTCAGGTACCATCTCAAGAACAAGCGCAAAAGCTCCATTTTCTTCAAGCTTTTTCGCTGCATTAAGCATTTTTATTGTATTTTCATATGATTTCCCTTGTACAAAATACCCGCCTATTGTGTTTATATACTGCGGAGTAAAGCCTAAATGACCTACAACATTTATTCCTGATTGTGTCAAATGATGTACTTCATCAAGAATAAAATCAGAGGCACCCTCAAGTTTAACAGCTTTTGCTCCTGCTTGAATTAATCTGCCTGCATTTAAGGTTGTTTGTTCTTTATTTAAGTGATATGAAAGAAATGGCATATCAGCAACAACCAAAGCTCTTTTTACTCCATTTGAAACAGCTTTTGTAAAAGTAAGCATATCATCTATAGTTACTTTTATTGTTGTGTCATAGCCTAATATTGTCATTCCTAAAGAGTCACCAATTAATATTGAATCAACACCGCATTCATCAATATATTTAGCTGTAGAAAAATCATATGCTGTTAACATAGTGATTTTCTCTTTATTATCTTTCATTTTTTTTAGTGTTCTTGATGTAACAGGTCTTATAATATCTGCATTCATTAATGTTTATCCTTTTCTTTTTTTCTGTACCAGTAATATATAATTCTGGCAAGTCTGCTTGGAGAGTGTCTTACAAAGGAAGAATGCCCATCTTCGTATCTTTTATCTTCAATTAAATTTTTCTGAACGATTTCTATTCCCATTCTATTAATTTCGTCTTTATCGACAATAACAGGTTCTGAACCGGCATCTTTATATGGGGCAAGTAATTCTATTGGCAGGTCGTTGTTTACCAAAACAGCATCCATTATTTTATCATATTTTGCGTGTTTTATTAATGTTTTAATATGATCTGAAACAGAAAAACCATCTGTTTCTCCTGGTTGCGTCATTATATTGCATACGTATATTTTTTTTGCTTTGGAATCATTTACAGCTTTTGCAATATCTTTTATTAATAGATTTGGAATAACACTTGTATATAAGCTTCCCGGACCTAAAATTATCAAATCAGCATCGTGAATAGCCCAAATAACATCTTCAAGTGCTTTGCAATTGCCAGGTTCTGAAAATAGTCTTTTTATTTTTTTACCTGATTCAGGAATGTTTGATTCACCTTTTATTATTGAACCATCATCCATCTCCGCAACTAACCTCATGTCATCTAAAGTAGAAGGTAAAACTCTTCCTCTTATTGATAAAACTTTAGATGATTCTTTAACTGCTCTAACCATATCACCGGTGATAGAGCACATTGCAGTTAAAAATAGGTTTCCGAAGCTGTGTCCTGATAAACCTGCACAATCTTTGAAACGATATTGGAATAATTTTGCAACTAAATCTTCGTCGTCTGCTAAAGCTGCAATACAACTTCTAATATCGCCCGGTGGTAAAACTCCAAGTTCTTCTCGTAATTTCCCTGAACTTCCACCGTCGTCGCCAACAGTTACAACAGCTGTTATATTATTTGTTATTTTTTTTATTCCTTTTAGCATTGTTGATAAACCGGTACCACCACCAATTGCAACAATTTTAGGACCTCTGTTTAATTTCCTTCTTCTGTATAAATCTTCCAAAACGGCGTGTCTGTTTCTTTCATTATTTACATCAAGTATTGAGTAATTAGTTCTCAGCCAACCTAAGAAGAAAAGGAATGCGCCTAAAAATATTAACAACCATCCTATTATTTCGGACGGCAGCATTTGAGTAATTTTTACTATCATATTAATAAGCGAGTATACAGGTCTTAAATTATATATTATACATAAGCCGATAGCAGCGAGTATTGCACCTGTTATTATTAGTAGAAACCATCTTTTTACTTCAAGGCCTGGAAGCAACCAACCTGCATCTCTCGGTATGTGTATAAATAACTTGTTAAATTTCATTACTTGCTCCTTTTATACCCAGCCTGATGTCTCAACTTTATTGTAATTAGGCGGTGTTGGTTTTACAATTTCGTTCGATTTTCTCAGAAGTTGAGTAATATTAGGGTTTTTTGTATCAAAGTGGATTGTGTCTGTCTTTACTTGCATAAACATACCATTTCCTATTTTTATTTGAGAAGAATGTAAAACAGTTCTTATTCTATTTAAAGCATCATCATCATTTATGTATGTTTTGTTTTCCCAATCAACTTTGAAATCTTGAGTATATGTTTTGTCTATGAAAAGTTCTCTGTTAACAACAATACCAGTTTCAACCGAAACTTTTTCAAGAATTTCATTATCAAGGCAAGTATAATTTAGCCATTTATCAAATTTTTGAATAGCTTTTGCTATTGCTAAAGAAAAGTCATAATTTTCACTCGCAATTTTGTACATTGCACCGTGTGGTCTAACGTGATCTATTACAAGATTATATGATTTTGCAAATGATGCTAATGCCCCGATTTGATATATTACTATTGCTTCGATTTCTTCTGGCTTAAGTTCCATTGGTCTGTATCCTAAACCTTGTATGTCATTAAAACCAATATGTGCACCAATAGTAAGATTTTTTTCTTTACATTTTAATAAATATTCTCTTATTAAAAGAGGATCTCCTGCATGAAATCCGCAAGATATATTAACAGAACTTACATAATCTAACAATTCTGTTTCTTTATTATTCTTAAAAATACCAAAACCTTGTGCTGCATCTATATTAAAATCAATATGTTTTGTTGGCATATTAATCCCCTTTATGAAAACTGTTTTTTATTATAACTCTCCTTCTCTATTATATATCAATATTGAATATAGTCCAGTTATTACAAGAAATAATTTATGTGTTGACTTCGTTGAAAAAAACATTAAAAATTATTTAGATTTCATACAAATAGATGTATTGTTTTTTCTGAAAAAATAGCATAATTCAAATGTATTAGTATAAGTATACAAAAATGCCATTCAGATAC
>DVJT01000073.1 GCA_018716565.1 Candidatus Avigastranaerophilus faecigallinarum
TAGCATATTTAATATACGAATTTCTAAAACTATGTATATTTTTAGATGAGAATTTTGATGTTACTTTGGGTTAAGAATTTTAATAAAGGTAATTATGCATAACAAAAAGAAAATAATTATACCAATCATAGTAACAATAATAATATTATTAATCATTAATATAAATATAATAAGTTTAAATGCTACTAATCTTTTATTTAAGATATTTTCCAAACAAGGTAATAATGTTCAAATTGAAAAATTATTAAAAAATAATTTGTATATTCAAATATTTACCATCAACAAAAAAACATATTTAATGATTTTATAAGCTCAAAAGTTAATAGATTTTTATAATAATCAACTATTATTTAATGAATCAGAAAAAATATATGAAGAATATTTCATTCCTATTTCTAAGTTTGAAAACAAAAGGACATCTGTTTTTTATGATAACTATAATGAAAATCTTGCAAAAATATATTCCGACTTGGGTGATATAAAATTAAAACTTAACAAATTTAAAGAAGCAGAAAGTTATTATAAGAAAGCTATTGCAATAAAACAAGAAGCTAGAAATCAAAATTCTTTTAGTGACTGGATAGAACTAAATAAACTAGGCAGGTTGAAACTGGAAGAGGGGAATATTAAAGAAGCTGCTGTTTTTATTGAGCAAGCAATTACTAAATATAAAGAAAAAAATAATGATATAAGTTGGAAGATTATATATAATCTATCTCTATTATATAAGCAAAAAAGAGAATACAAACAAGCTGAATAATATGCAGAATATTTATTATTAAATTCTCCATCTTTGCCTGATTTTGTTCCTATTCCTGATAATGATAAATTTAAAACAGAATATATTATAGAAATAAGTAAATTAAATAGTTATTTCAAACAAAATTTAGCGGAAATATATATTGAAGAAAATAAATTAGAAGAAGCATTAAAGCTTTTAAAACAATCGCTGATAATTAATAATTATATTTATGGTGAAAATTCAGTCTATACATTATGTAACAACTATAAGTTATATAATTTATATTCAATTAAAAATGATAATCAGCAAAAAGAAAAAGAATATTTAGAAATAAATAATATCAAATCTAAGATACTTGGAACAAAAGATTTAAGAATTGAACAGTTAAGAGAAGTATGTAAAATATAATAATTTTTAGTAAATATTTCTTTACATTTTGTTAAAAAAATTTCTTTTTATATTTTGTTTAATCAAAAGAAAAATGTTAGGAGTGAATATGAACATTAGTACTAATTTAAATTGCGGAACAAATTTTAAAGCATTATATGTTGATAAAACAGGAATGGGAGAAACCGCTTCTGTAATGGCTGAATCATTATCAAGACAACTTAGTTATCTTGATTGTATAGATAAACTTGATCAAAAGGGTATTGATACCATAATAATAAGAGATCCCAAAAATAGTGAAGATAGAGCAATGGTTGCTTTTATAGATCCTAAAAACAGATTATTTAAAATTGGTAGAAGAGATCATATTAAAACAAATAAATCTTATGATTTAAAAAGCAGATCTATGGTTTATGATGAAAATTTAGAAACTGTCATAAAAACTGCAAAAGATATAGCAAACGGTAAGTTAACTAAAAAAAACTCTAAAATGACTCAAACACTTGCTACAATATTGAAAGAAATACCAGTTAGAAGTAATTCATTAGAAGGTCAAGAACCATTTTCAAAGCTTGGTATTGATTTTACTGTATAGTCATTAATATTTTATATAATAAAATCTTGTTATAAAAAAAAAGACGAAATCAACGTTTCGTCTCGGAAAAACAAGTAACAATGTATATTAGGCAAAAATATTTATAGAATTTGTAAAGATTGAATCAGATTCTTCTTTTTCTGCTTTTTGTTCAGCAGGCATGTAAAAAGAAAAAGGATTAGAACCTCTTTTATCTTTATTCATATTTTTTGTTTCAGAAACTTGAGAAGAAGCTAAAACTATTTGGTCTTCAGGTGCTTTTTGAGTATTTTCGACAGTAAAAGCAGCTTGTCCATTATTTTCTTTAGATGTAAATAAACTTTGAGCTGCTTGTGCATTCAAGTATTGAACATTGGCATTAAAAGTTGTACTTAAATTAACACCAAAATCAGTAGCAGCTTTTGAAGCTTGAAGTGCAACTTCTCCGTTTGTTCTTGCAGAATACAAATCAGTACCAATGTTTACCCTGTTAAATTTAGATAAATCTAATTTAGAAACATCTACTGTTTGATTATTATTCGGATTTAAGATTTGTTCAGTAACACGTGTTAATGCTTGACTATCAATGATAGGTCTGGCAGAATTTGCACCATATAATGAACCCACATTTAATCCCATTTTTTGCCTTTTCTCCAATAACTTATGTTTTTGTTATCGGCGATAAAAAATTAAAACTTTAAGGACTAATATATTTTTATGAATATTTGTTAACGTTTTTTTAATGAAATTTTTGGAAAATTGAAAAAAGTGCTTGAAGAAAAAACATGTTTTAAATATTATATAGTAACGTATAAATACAATGCAAAGGAATGTAGTCATGAACCCTATAGTAGAAAATTTAGGAAAAAAATATTTAGATAAAGAATTACCGGAATTAAATCCAGGAGATACAGTTAGAGTTTCTGTAAGAATTGTAGAAGGTAACAAAGAAAGAACACAGGCTTTTGAAGGTACAATTCTTAAGAAAAGAGGAAGTGGAATAGGTAAAACTATTACAGTAAGAAAGATTTTTCAAGGCGTAGGCGTTGAACGTGTTTTCCCTGTATATTCTCCACGTGTAGAAAAAATTACCGTTGTAAGACGCGGTGATGTTAAACGTGCTAAGTTGTATTACTTAAGAGAACGCTCTGGTAAAGCAACTCGTATTAGAGAAAAAATCGAAAAAAAATAGATTAGGAATATAGAAAACATAAAAGCCATAGTCATTGTTTATACTTTGAGTATGGCTTTTATATTATCAGAATAAATTAAATAAGAGGTTAAAATGGAACATATTCATTGGTATCCTGGGCACATTGCAAAAGCAGAAAAAAAATTAAAAGAACAGGTTAATATTGTTGATGTTGTAATTGAAGTTTTAGACGCAAGAATACCTGAAAGTTCCACATATCCTGAAATTGAAAAACTATTAAGAGATAAGCCTCGATTAATTTTAATGAATAAATCAGATTTAGCAAATAATGAACAAACTCAAAAATGGATAAAAACAATAAAAGAAAAGACAAACTGTCCTGTTTTGGCAACAAGCGCATCTGATAACAAAGATTTATCAAAAATATTGAATAAAGTTATTGAATTAGGACAACCAAAGATAATAGCCCTTGTAAAAAAAGGATTATTACCCAGAGCAGTCAGAGTTATGGTTGTAGGAATGCCAAATGTAGGGAAATCAAGCATAATAAATAAATTGATAAAAAAGACAAAGGCAAAAACCGGAGCAAAAGCGGGTGTTACGCGTGATCAGCAATGGGTAAGGATAAATCCAAAGGTTGATTTACTTGACACTCCGGGAATTATCCCATTAAAACAAGAAGACCAACAAAAAGCATACAAATTAGCATTTGTTGATTCTATTGGTGAAAATGCTTATGATGTTGAAGCAGTTGCAGAAATTTTCATCAAAAATGTTAATGAAATATATCCTGATTTAATTAAGAACTATTATAAATTAGAGGATGAAGAAGTTAATATTTCAAATATAGCATTAAGAAGGAATTGGATAGTTCAAGGCGGCAGAGCTGATACTAAAAGATGTGCGCAAAATATTTTGAATGATTTCAGAACAGGCAGATTAGGTAAACTTACTTTGGATGTAAATGAATAAACGTTTTAATTTTGATAAAGAGAAGAAACAAGAGTTTGAATATCTAATAGGAACAGATGAGGCAGGAAGAGGTCCAGGGGCTGGTCCTGTTTTTGCAGCAGCTGTATGTTTTACATCTTATGATGAACGGTTGGAAAAATTAAATGACTCCAAACAATTATCAGAAAAAGTAAGGGAAGAACTTTTTGAAGTAATCAAACAAAATTCTGTTTATTCCATTGCGCAAGGAAGTGTTGAAGAAATTGAGCAATTAAATATTTTAAGGACATCTCTTTTGACCATGAAAAGATGTTGCAGTGAAGTGATAAAAAAAATTAATTCTGAAAATGTTAAGGTATTAATTGACGGAAATAAAAAAATTCCTGATTTTAATTATAATCAAGAAACCATTATTAAGGGGGATTTTAAATCAGCATCGATAGCAGCAGCGAGCATTTTAGCAAAAGTCTCACGAGACAGATTTATGAAAGAACTAGATAAAGAATATCCGCAATATTTATGGTCTGAAAATAAAGGATATATGACAAAATCACATTTAGATGCTGTCGATAAATATGGTCTCACCAAGTGGCATCGTAAAAAGTTTTTTGAAAAACATTTTGAAAAATCAGAACAACTTTCATTGTTATAATTGCTAATCAAAAAGAAGTTTAAACAATTCTTTTACACTGTAAACATCTTTTATTACATGAATTTTTGTTTTTGTTTGTTCTTCGACATCTTTTATCGTTAATCCGTCAAGAAATTCTGTTGTATATGGTCTTAACATAACAGTTGGAATAATAACATTTTTAAAACTATTATTCTTTATTTGGTTTATTAGATCTTTAGCGGTTATTAATCCTGCTACATTTACATCTTTCCCCCAAAATTCACTTTTGATAGGCAAAACCTGCAAATGGATATTTTCTATTTTATTGAGTTCTTCAGCAAAGAAAATAAAGGCACTCTTAGCACTTACAGAGCATGCTACTGTATATTCTTTTTTTTCTTTAACTTTTTTATGTGATTTCTTTATTCTTTTGTTAAAATCATCAATCAAACATCTTAAAGAACCAACGCCATCTTCTAACTGAGAATATCCGTTATAATATTTTTTTTCAGGCAACGGCATTTGCGCAATTAAGAAAAATTCATCAGATACACAAGCGATATTTCGTTTGATTTTTTTATTGAATTCTTCAACGATTTTGATTGTTTCTATTGCCTTTTCTTTTGATACTTGTTTTATTTTTTCTTTTCTAAATTTTGT
Organism: Candidatus Avigastranaerophilus faecigallinarum; assembly: GCA_018716565.1. Classification (GTDB taxonomy): domain Bacteria; phylum Cyanobacteriota; class Vampirovibrionia; order Gastranaerophilales; family Gastranaerophilaceae; genus Avigastranaerophilus; species Avigastranaerophilus faecigallinarum. The sequence goes on from DVJT01000073.1 coordinate 5,081, forward strand.
AATTCCGACAGGAACTATTGCAATTGAACCAAGAACAGATTTATATTGCCATAAATCATTAAGACTCCTTTTTAATTCTTCAGAGTCGTTATAATCAGGACATAATACTATCTGGGCATGGAACGGAATATCATTTTCTTTAAGAAAATCGAGTTCCTTTAATATATTTGATGCATTTTTATTTCTAAGCATCTTTGCTCTCAATTCAGGATTGGTTGTATGTACTGATACATAAATCGGACCCAAATGAAGTTTAGATATTCTTTCCTTGTCTTTTTTTGTTAAATTCGTTAGAGTAACGTAAGTCCCCTGGAGATATGATAATCTGTAATCGTCATCTTTTATATAAAGTGACTCCCTCAAACCATCGGGTTGTTGATCAACAAAGCAAAATATACAATTATTGGCACATGGTTTTATTTTATCAAATATAGCAGACTCAAATATAAATCCGAGTTCTTCTTCAAAATCTTTTTCAATTTCATATTCTTCAATACTTCCATCCGGATTTTTTATTTCAAAAGTTAATTCTTCAGTCATAACTGCATATTGATAATCAATATAATCACGAAGTTTTATTCCGTTTACGCTAAGTAATTCAGAACCTTCTATAATTCCTAATTCTTCGGCAATAGAACCTTTCTCTACTGATGAAATTTTAGCCGACATGGTCAACCTTTAATGTTTTAATATATTCTCTTAAAGATCTTAATTCAATTAGAGTTTTATTTAAAAGCTGTCTTTGATAATAATCTAAATCTAAAAATTCGTCTTTCAGTTTATTTTCTAACTCAAATTGATATATATCTATTTTTTTAGAAAATTCAGACAAAAATAATTTTCTGTCATCAACACTTAAAAGTCCCATTGTCCCAAAACGAGCTTGAAGTTGAGTATAAAACAAAGAAGGATTTTCACTTGCCGAATTAAAAAACAATTTCTTAAATACTTCATGCCCTTTTTTTGTAATTGAATAATATGATGATTTTTTACCGCCTTCTGACATTTTTTCAAAAACAGAAACAGCACCATCTTTTAACAATCTTTGCAACGCAGGATAGATAGTACCAATACTTGGCTTAGTAAAAGTACCAAATATTTCTATAATTTCTTTTCTTATTCCATAAAGAGTTTTTTCTCTTTTATGAATGACATATAAAATCAAAATCTCAATCATACTTTTGTTTATAGCACAAAAGAGTCATGAATGCTAAATCTTAATATTTCGTTGAAAAAAGCACTTGTTATCATAAGTTCTTTGTAGCATAATTTACTTAAGGTGAGCTCAAATGACAGAAGATAATTTAGTATATTTATTAGACGGTAAAGTTTATATTAATCTGACAAATAGTTGTACGAATAATTGTGTGTTCTGTATCCGAGATATAAAAGATGATGTTGTAGGTGCTAATCTTTTTTTAAGCAGCGAAAATGTTAAAGCTGAAGATGTTATTGCACAGTTAGAAAAAATACATGAAAAACTTTCATCTGAAATAATATTTTGCGGTTATGGCGAACCAATGTTAAAACTGGATATAATAAAGGAAGTCGCAAAATATATTAAAGAAAAATATCCAAACACAATAATAAGAATAAATACAAACGGTCAAGCTAATTTAGTATACAAAAGGAATGTATTGCCCGAATTAAAAGGTTTAATAGATAAATTTTCAATTAGCTTAAATGGTGAAAATGAAGAAGTTTATAATAGAATTTCTTTACCGAAAATTGAAGGTGCATACGCTGCTGTTAAAGATTTCATAAAAGAAGCGGTAAAAGAAGGTTTTGATACAACAGCAACAATAGTTACAGGTTATAAAAACTATGATGTTGATATGCAAAAATGTATAGAAATTACAAAAGACTTGGGCGCAAAATTCAGAGAACGTCCTTGGATTGAAAATGGTTACTAAAAGATAGAAGTTCATAAGGGAAAGGACAGATAAATGAATATTCTAGACAAGATAATGAAGCCGAAAGCAATTGCTGTAATAGGCGCTTCTACTAAGCCGAAAACAATCGGTTCTGAAATTATGCAAAGATTAAGAGATTATAAATTTAACGGGGAAATTTATCCTGTTAATCCAAAAGGCGGAATTATTGAAGGATTTCAAGCATATACTTCAATAGAAGAAGTTCCTGGTGAAGTTGATTTAGCTGTTATAGTAGTTAATGCAAAATTTGTTTTAGATACAATAGATCAATGCCACAGAAAAGGAATTAAAGGTTTATGTATCATTACTGCAGGTTTCAAAGAAACAGGTGCAGAAGGTGCGGAAATGGAAAAACAATTACTTGCAAAAGTAAAAGAATACGGAATGAGATGTGTTGGTCCAAACTGTTTAGGTGTTTTAAATACAAACCCTGAAATCATGATGGATGCAACATTTGCTGAATCATTACCTGTAAGAGGCGATATCGGATTTGTTTCACAATCAGGTGCATTAGGCGGCGGTATTTTAAACATATTAAAAGACTTAAACCTAGGTTTTGCTCAATTTGTTTCAATTGGTAACCAAGCAGATATAAACGCTGAAACAATGCTTGAATATTGGGAAAATGATGATGATGTAAAACAAATTTTGTTATACATGGAATCGATACAAAATCCTGCTAACTTCAGAAAATTAGCAACAAGAATAACAAAGAAAAAACCAATATTAGCATTAAAATCTGGTAGAAGTGCAGCCGGTGCAAGTGCAGCTTCATCACATACCGGTTCATTAGCCGGTGCAGATAAAGCAGCTGCTGCTTTATTGAAACAATCAGGTGTAATAAGAGAATTTTCTTTGAAAAACTTATTTGCTAATGCAAAAGCATTTTCAAACTGCCCAATTCCTCAAGGTAACAGAGTTGCAATCATAACAAACTCAGGCGGCCCCGGAATCATGGCTACTGATGCTATTTGCGAAAGCGGTATGCAAATGGCTAAAATTACAGATGACACAAAAGCTAAATTAAGAAGCTTCTTGCCATCTGCTGCTTCTGTAAAAAATCCTATTGATATGATTGCATCAGCACCAATTGAACATTACACTCAAACATTAGAAACAGTTATTGCTGATGAAAATGTTGATATGATTATGGTTATTTATTTACCATTCCTAGGATTAAAAGATATTGATGTAGCAAAAGCATTAATGGAAATAAAAGCAAAAAATCCAACAAAACCAATCGTTGGCGTATTTATGACAACAAGTGATTTCTTCACAAAGATATCAAATATGGAAGTTAATATGCCATTCTATATGTATGCTGAAGAAGCTGCAGAAGCATTGTTAAGATTGGATGAGCAAAGACAATGGATGGCAAAACCAATGGGTAAAGCACCTTGTTATGATGTTGACAGAGCAAAAGCTGCTGCAATAATTAAACAATCAATTGATGAAGGCAGAGAACAATTAACTACACGAGAATCTATTGATGTTTTAGATGCTTACGGTATTAGAGTTTGCAAATCAGGCTTTGCAACAAATATAGATGAAGTTGTAACAGTAGGTAATTCAATCGGATATCCTGTTGTAATGAAGATGACATCAAAAACAACATCACACAAAACAGATGTTGGTGGTGTAAGAGTAAACATCCAATCAGAAGAACAATTAAGAGCAGAATATAACGATTTAATTGAAAAATTAACAGAAAAAGGATTAATTGACGGTTTAGAAGGTGTAATTATCCAAGAAATGGTAAAAGGCAACCGTGAAATGGTTTGCGGTATTGCAACAGACCCACAATACGGACCAATGATGATGTTTGGTTTAGGCGGTGTATTTGTTGAAGTTATGAAAGATGTAACTTTCAGAATTGCTCCTTTAACAGATGTTGATGCTGAAGAAATGATTAAATCAGTAAAAGCATACAAACTTCTTGAAGGTGCAAGAGGTACAAAACCTGCTCAAATGGAACAAATTCAAGAAACTTTATTGAGATTGTCTCAATTAGTTACTGATTTTAAATTTATTGATGAACTTGATATTAACCCATTGTTAATTTCAGAAAAAACAGGTGAAGGCATTGCAGTTGACGGTCGTATTAAAGTAAGAATGAATGAAGCAAAAGAAGCTTTAAATGGTAACTGTCAATGTGGTTGCAGCTGCTGCTAATAAAAGAATCAGCTATAAATAATAAAAAGACTCCTTTTAATATGAAAGGAGTCTTTTTATATATATGAACA
>DVJT01000074.1 GCA_018716565.1 Candidatus Avigastranaerophilus faecigallinarum
AACAAGAGTATTTATTATAAAATTTGCTCTTACTACTTCAACATAATGTCCTTGCTTTTGCCACTCTTGTACGAAATAATACAAAGCTTTTGCTATTTTTTCATTTTCTAATGGATATAAATCTGTTACTAAAAGTATTTTCATAATATAAATATTACTATATTATTATCTATAAATATATAGGTGAAATTTTGAAAGAATTAAACATAAAAAATTATGCTCATATTGGTGATGCTGTATATGAAGTCTTTATAAGAGAAAGAACTATTATGATGACATCTAACTTAAAACGTCTTCATAAATATACTGTCCACTATGTAAATGCAGCATTTCAAACTCAACTTCTGGAAAAAATAACCCAATATCTGTCAGAAGAAGAAATTGAACTTGCCAGAAGGGCTAGAAATATTCCAACATCTTCCGCAAGAAGAATTGATAGAGCATTGCATTCAAATGCTACATCTCTTGAAGTTGTGCTTGGATATAATTATATTCATAACAAACAAAGATTTCTAGAACTTTGCAATATAATGGAAAGTCTAATTAATTTTGATGAAAAAACATTATAAATAACATTTTTTATCTTGACCTGTAACTCCCGCATATAATTCAATATACTGTTTTGCAGGACTTGATTCTACTTTTGTTAATAATACTTCTTCTATTTGGAAAAATCCAACTTCAGAAGACATTTCTATATCTATTTGTATAGGTTTATTTTCACCATGTCTTATACTTACTCTTGTAATAGCATTTGCACTATATTTATGAATATCACCGACTTTTGGAGTATTATGAATAGCCAAAGGTATTCTTGCTCTGCCTTTTGTCATATCACAACCATCTGCAATAAGAATAATTCCAGCTTCTAATGAATGTATCTTTCTTGAAGACATATGTCCTATTATTGCTTCCAGCGCTAAAGATTTTATTACAACTCTTTTATGTATATCATTGGGGAATATTTTATTTAATGTTTTTTCAATAATAGGAGTTGCAAGCATAACAGACATTTCTTCGTGATCTTGTCTGCCTATCATCATACCCAAATCGTGCATTAATGCAGCAATTACGACAGCACACATACTATCTTCAAAAGTTCCGATTTCCTCTGTTTCTAATGAAGTCTTTATTCCTGACTCTTGCAAAATGATTAGCATTTTTATTGCATTTATTGCGACTTGTCTCATATGAACAGGTCCATGGTCGTTATACCCGAGCCTTTTTATTGAAACATTATTTGCATAATCTTGCATTTCCTGTAATTCAATATCTGAAAACAAATATTGAACCATTTCCGTACATTTAGGATAATTTTTCAATTTATCTAATATTTTTGATTCTGTTGCAACTTCTTTTACTGATTTCATTTTTAAATCCTTATCTCATAATATATTATACCCGATTTTAGCAAAAATATTACTACTCCCGCACCATAGAAACAAACAATATTAGTAATTAATTACATTAGCTAAAAATAAAATTGAGATTATTGTTAAAATTAATTAAACAATTTGAAAGATTGTTTTAAAAAATTTTTTCTTATGATATTATATAACTATGTTGATTAGAGAAACGGAGTTCCGTTTCTTTTTTATTTACTTAAGGGTTTTAACGGAAAGGAAGGTAGTCTTGAAGCGAGATAAACACAATAAATCTCAAACAAACGATAGTGCACCATTTGAGTACGTTAATAAAAGAGAACTTATGGAAAAACTTGAACCATTAATAGACAATACTCTTATGAGATTTGGTCTTGTTCCAGTTGAAGTTGAACTTGTTAAAGAAAATCATAGGTGGTTTTTGAGAATATTTATTTATTCTTTTGAAAGAGAAGTTAATCTTGATGATTGCGAAAATGTCTCAAGAAGTTTATCTGATTTTTTAGAAGAACTTATACCTTTTAAATATTACTTGGAAGTTAGTTCTCCGGGAATTGAAAGGAAAATAAAATCAGAAAAAGAATACCTTATTTTTAAAGGAAAGGATATAAACCTAAAGTTAAAACAACCTATTGATGAATCTGAAGAAAAGCAATTCGTGGCAAAAATTGTTGATTTTGATTCTAACGAAGGATTAACTGTATATACATACAAAGATAAAAAAAATGTATTAATAAAAAAAGAAAATATAATATCTGCAAGATTATATTCAAGTGAAATATAGGAGAGAGTAAGATGATTAAAATCGGAACAGCATTATTTGAAGCTTGTGAAGAGTTAGAAAGAGAAAAAGGTATTTCTAAAGAAGTTATTATTTCTTCTTTGTGTGATGCAATGGTTACTGCTTATAAAAAACATTTAAAACAAAAAGATGTTCCAAACGTAGAAGCAATATTAGATGAACAAACTGGTGAAATTGGTGTATTCAGAACAAAATTAGTTGTTGAAAATGTTGAAGATCCTGATTTGGAAATTTCACTTGAAGATGCAAAAGAAATTGATGATGAAGTAGAACTTGAAGATGAAGTAAAAATTGAAGTTACTCCTGAAAACTTTGGTCGTATTGCTGCTCAAAGTGCAAAACAAGTTATTACTCAAAGAATTCGTGAAGCAGAAAGAAAACTTGTTCTTGACGAATTTATGGAGAAAAAAGGTACTTTAACTACAGGTATTATTCAACGTGTTGAAAACAGAAATGTTATTGTAAACATCGGAAAAACAGATGCTATAATGCCTTATAAAGAACAAATTCCGGGTGAATATTATAAACCTGGCAACAGAATAAGAGTTTTTGTACTTAACGTAAAAGAAACATCAAGACTTCCACAAGTTATTGTTTCTCACGCACACGCAGAAATAGTAAGAGAATTATTTGAACTTGAAGTTCCGGAAATCGAAGACGGAATTGTAGAAATCAAATCAATTTCACGTGAAGCAGGCTACAGAACAAAAATTGCCGTTGCAAGTAACGATCCTGACGTTGATTGCGTTGGAGCTTGTATCGGACCGAGAGGCAGCAGAATCCAAACTATTATCGGTGAATTAAAAAATGAAAAAATCGATATTGTAAGATACAGTGAAAATCCTGTTGAATACATTGTAAATGCATTATCACCTGCAAGAATTGTTTCTGTTGATATCTTAGCTGATGACGAATATTCAAAAGAAGCTTTCGTTATTGTTCCTGATGATCAATTAAGTTTAGCAATCGGTCGTGACGGTCAAAATGTAAGATTAGCACACAAATTGACAGGCTGGAAAATTGATATTAAGAGCGAATCTCAAGCTGCAAAAATGGAATATGCTCCACATTCTCAACATCAAGATGAATATGAAGAAGATACATCTGATGATGAAATAGATGAAATTGCTGAAGAAATTCGTGAAGAAGAAGAATATGGCTTAGATGAAGAAGACACAGCTTCTTTTGAAGGTGACGAAAATCAAGAAGAATCTGTTGAAGAATAATAAATAGCTATAATGTCAAAAGAGGTCATAAGACCTCTTTTGGCATATTTACATTTATATTTTGAACTTGTATACTTTAGTTAAGTTAAAGAAGGAGTTTAATATGCAAATTAAAGATTATCAAGTTGTCTTATTGGGTGTTCTAATAGCTCTTGGAAGTGTTTGTTCAACATATATTTTATCCAAGGGAATCATAGAATTTCAGAAATTACAAAATCAAACAATAAGAGTAACAGGCAGCGCAAGCCAAAATGTTACGTCTGATTCTTCCTCTTGGAATATTGACTATAGGGCAATTGCTCCAACATTAAAAGAAGGTTATTCTAAAATCAATTCAGATGCTGTAAAAATCAAAAAATTTCTCCTCGAAAACGGGATTGATGAAAAAAACATAAATTTTGCTTCTATTGGAAGTTATGAAAATCACAAAAGAACTCCAAACGGAAATACTACAAACGAAATTGAAAACTATACAGTATTCCAAAATGTTACAATTAAAGCAAATGACACTGAAACTTTAACAAATCTATCAAAAAAAATAGATGTTTTGGTTAATCAAGATATTAATTTAACTACAGGAAACATAAAATACTTCGTTTCAAATCTTGATGATATAAAAGTAAAAATGGTTGGTGAAGCAACTAAAAATGCACAGGATCGAGCAAATAGCATGGTTAAAGCAACTAATGGAAAAATAGGTCCAATAAACAGTGCAAAAATGGGGGTATTCCAAATTGTACCAATTGATTCTACAGATGTTTCTGATTATGGATACAATGATACTTCTTCTATTGAAAAGAAAGTTGTTGCAACTGTTACAGCTACTTTTACAGTAAAATAATTTTATCAAAAATCCACAAAAAAAGAGGAGATACAACTCCTCTTTTTTTATGTTAAAATCATTCTATGTTTAGCCGAATCATAAAATATTTCATAGGATTGTCGATTTTATGTGCAGTACAATTCATTTGCAACTATATTGTTAAATATGCACATATAATAATTCCGTCTCCAATTTTAGGAATTATACTTTTTGCTTTTCTTTTGAAACTTAATATTATCAAAAAAGAATGGGTAAAAGATATCTGTAATTTACTATTAAAATATATGCCGTTATTGTTCGTACCATTATTTGTAGGAATTATATCTTACTACAGTATCTTACAAAAAAATCTAATACCTATTGCAATGAATGTTGTTTTAACAACAACTATAACTTTAATAGTAACAGCAATATTCGTAGAAAATGTTATAAAATTTGTCAGACTCCATAAAATAAGGAAAATTCACAATGATTAACTTATGGGGTTTTATTACAACATTCATTATTTATGAATTATCCAAAAAATCAAGGAAATTTAAATATTTAAAAAAAATTCCGCCATTAATGCTATCGGGAATAATTTTAATTATAATTTTAAAAATATTCCATATAGATTATCAAAGTTATAATGAATCTGCTTGTATATATACTCTTTTATTGGGACCGGCTACAATTTCATTAGCATTTCCATTGGTTGAAAATCTATCACTTTTAAAGAAGAACAAAAGAGCAGTATATTTTGGTTTTATAGTAGCAACATTAACTGCAATAACAACAACATTCATTCTTGGAAAATTAATGCATTCTGACTGGAATATTATCACATCTTTAATACCAAAATCAGTAACGACACCTATTGCCGTTGAAATATCAAAAGCAATAGGCGGAATTCCTGAACTTACAGCGTGCATTGTTGTTGTTACAGGCATATACGGAGCATTATTCGGACATAAGATATTAAAATTGTTTCATATAAAAAGCGATGTGGCAATTGGGCTCTCAATAGGGGCTTCAAGTCATGTTATGGGTACATCAAGTTGTATTGAAAAGAAAAAAGACAAACAAGTTGTAATGGCAACTTTGGCCTTAATTATAATCGGTATATTAACAACTATAATATGTATTTGTACTTTTTAATAATTACCTCTTGTATAAAAATTTTAAAGCAGGATAATTATTTTATAGTCAAAACATAATAACTTTAATTGAGGGGATATGGTTCTATTTTTCATTGGAATATTATTACTTATAACCGGTGGCATTTTTTCGCTTTTTTTTAAGGAAGAAATAAAATTAAAAGTTGTTTCAATATTTTCTTGTATTGCCTCTTTAATGATTATTGCTTCAATTAACTCATTTAAAATTACAAGCATAGAATTTGAACCATTCGGACAAATAGTTTTTGAAGCAGATGGATTATCCAAATTTTTTATAATAATTATTTCTGTCATTACAGCTATAGCTTCAATATATGCGAATGGATACCTAAAACCATATATAAATAAAGAAAAACAAATTTCATCACATTGTCTTTTCTTCCCGTTGTTAAGTGCAGCAATGCTTATGGTTGTTACTATTCAAAATGCATTTGCTTTTCTTATTGTTTGGGAATTAATGTCTTTAGCATCATTTTTCTTGGTTATTTTTGAAAATGAAAAAATTGATGTTATTAAAGCAGGAATAAAATATTTATTATATATGCATATTTCTGTAATATTCATAATTGCAGCATTTGTAATTATGTCTAATTATGCAGGCAGTTATGATTTTGCAGATTTTCATAAAATGTTTTTTGAATATCCCCATTTAAAAGATACAGTATTCATTCTTGCATTTATCGGGTTCGGAACAAAAGCGGGATTTCTACCTATGCATAACTGGCTTCCGGATGCGCATCCGGCTGCACCAAGTCATGTTTCTGCTGTTATGTCTGCAGTTATGATTAAAACAGGTATTTATGGAATCTTACGTGTTTTACAAATTATAAATCAGCCAACATTATTAATTGGATATATTGTTTTATTTATTTCCGTAATTACTGCAATTTATGGAATTATATATGCGATTAATCAAAAAGACATAAAAAAACTACTTGCATATTCTTCCATAGAAAATATAGGTCTAATTGGAATAGCAATAAGCATAATAATTTTCGGAATGATATATAATGAAAACTTTGTAACACTAGTCGGAACAACAGCTTGCTTTATGCATATACTGAACCACTCCATATTTAAAAGTCTCCTATTTATGTGTGCCGGAAGTATATACTTAAAAACACACACAAAAAATATCGAACAACTGGGAGGATTAATAAAGAAAATGCCATATACAGGAATATTTTTATTAGTTGCTGCAATTGCAATATGCGCTTTTCCTCCGTTAAACGGCTTTATTAGTGAGTTTTTGATATATGCAGGATTGATGTATATGCTTCAAATAAAAAGTTCTACATTATTTATTCCTGTTGTATTAACAATCGCATCGTTAGCATTAGTTGGTACTCTTGTTATACTGACAATGTCTAAATTATATTCAATTTCATTTTTGGGAAATCCACGAAGTGAAAAATCCGAGAATGTAAGTTCTGATGTACCTATATCTATGTTGATTCCCAAAGGAATATTAGCTTTTTTGACCTTGATTATTGGTATATCAGCACCTTTAATATCAATAATAATACCAATTACTTCATTTAGCTATATTAATTCAGGTTTAACATTTGGCTATATGCAAATAATTATGATGCTTACTTTTATTTCAATTATTACAATTTTATTCTTCTTATTTGTATTCTGCTTAATTATGATAAAAAATTTCCTGACAAAAAAGACTACAAAATATATCACTTGGGGATGCGGATATGATAAAGGAAATAACCATATTCAATATACGGCATCATCATATGTAAGCCCTTTTACATCAATTTTGACACCATTATTTAAGAAAATATTTGATGTAAAAAAACCAAAAGGATTATTTCCTAAAGATGCACATTATATGTCGCAGGTTGAAGATGTTGAAGAAGCTTATATTATAAATCCTATATTAAAATTTGATGAGAAATTTTTATCAAAATTTGAACGTTTACAAGACGGCAACATACAACATTATATTTTATACGGTTTAATCTTTTTAATTTTAATTTTAGCGGGAGTCGTATTTATCGGATGAATTTTTTAATTATATTTATAAACATAATATCATTATTAATAATGCCATTTATTATGCTCGGTATAATAAAGAAAACAAAGGCATTTTGGGCAGGAAGAAAAGGAATTGTTCTTCTTCAACCTTTATATGATTTTATTAGACTAATAAAAAAAGAACCAATATATAGTGAAACCACATCTTTTATATTTAGAATAACACCAATAGTAACAATAGCATCAGCTATATTTGCAGGTATATTCGTACCGATGGCAGGTGGGTATTCTATTATAAATATAGAATTTGGTTTTGTTATTTTTGCATATGTATTAGGTTTGGGGAAATTTTTCTCTTTAATAAGCGCTATGGATACAGGCAGCAGTTTTGAGGGAATGGGCGCTTCCAGAGAAGCTTGCTTCACAACTATAGTAGAACCTGCTTTTTTCATAATCATAGCCTCAATTTGTACGTTAAGCGGAGTCTATAGTTTCCAAAGCCTTAACGTTTTTTGGCTTAATAAAGATATACTTGGACTTTGCATTGTAATTCTTGCAGTTATTGCTTTATTAATTATGATGTTAATTGAATGTTCAAGAGTTCCTGTTGATGACCCAAATACTCATTTAGAATTAACAATGATTCATGAAGTTATGGTTTTAGATAATTCAGGTTGTGATTTAGCATTATTAACTTGGGCTTCAGGCATAAAAATGGTTATGATTTCTTCATTAATATATGCATTATTAATTCCGTTTTCTTTGCCTTATTTTATATCTTATATTTTATACATAGCATTATTATCATTTATAGCAATATTAATCGGGACTATTGAATCAGGAATAGCAAGATTTAGAATGACACATATATTTGAATTTGTATTTTCAATGACAGCGGTAGCTCTAATAATTCTTGCTCTCGTAACTATTAGAATATATGGTGGTTAATCTATGGAAAATGCATTTATAATTTTATTTGGTTTTACAATGTTATATATAGCGGCAACAAGCAGACTTGCAGCTCATATTAATGTTTTAGTTTTACAAGGAATTTTATTATTTCTAATTTGCTTTTTAGATATGAATGAATTTTCAATACTAAATTTTCTATTCATAGCGTTTGAAACTCTTCTAATAAAGTCAATTATAATCCCAAGATTTTTAGGCGGACTAATAAAAAGAACAAAAGAATATAGAGATACTGAAGCAAATATTCATCATTTTTACAGTCTTTTTATCTCAACAGTAATTTTATTTGGTGGTTTTCTAATTTCTAATTTAAATATGCCGGCAATGAAATTAATTAATCCTTTATATTTTGGGGTTTCAATTGCAGTCATTATAATAAGTTTATTCTTTATTACAATAAAACATAAAGTTATTTCAAATGTAATAGATTTTATAACAATGGAAAATGGAATATTCCTTTTATCATTATCAGTAGCAAAAGAAATGCCAATGATAGTAAATTTAGGAGTTCTGCTGGATTTATTTATTGCGGTATTTATATTAGGACTGCTTGTAAAACATATAAATACTAAATTTGATGACTTAGAAATAGCACATTTATCTGATTTGAGGGACTGTGAATATGTTGATTAGTTTACTTTTAATTCTCCCTTTAGTTGAATGCTTATTACTTTTCTTATTTAAACAAGAAAAGTTAAATAATTTAATGCTGCAAATATATTCCATAATTCATTTTTTAGTATGTTCATATTATATGTTCAACGAAAGTGAAAGATTTACCGGGAAATACTTCAGCATAGATAATTCAAACATTATTTTCTTGTTCGTATTATCAATAATATTTCTAGCCGTTTCTATATACAATAAACCATATATGAATATGGAAGAAGCGCCTGTAAAAAGGAAAAGGCACTATACATATATGTTATTAATCTTTGTACAGGCAATGACAGGTGTAATAATAAGCAATAACCTTGGATTATCTTGGGTATTAGTTGAAGCAACAACATTAGCAAGTGCTTATTTGATATATTTTACAAAAACTAAAACATCAATTGAAGCTGCGTGGAAATATGTTTTTATATGCTCTATAGGAATTGCATTGGCTTTTGTTGGAATAATACTTTTGACAATTTCAACAGGAGAATTAAGCTCACTTAACTTCTATGATTTAATACTAAATGCAAATACATTTAATAAATTCTGGTTGAAACTTTCTTTTGTATTCATATTATTCGGATTTGGAACAAAAATGGGATTAGCACCTGTTCACTTTTGGCTTCCGGATGCACATTCAGAGGCACCTGCACCAGCTTCTGCTTTGTTATCAGCGACACTATTAAACTCCGCATTTTATGTAATATTAAAAGTATTTAATATTTTAGTAATTGCGAATTGTGCCAGCTATGCAAGATTAGTAATGTATATTATGGGGTTTTTATCATTATTTGTTGCAGCTGTTTTTATATACCATATAAACAACTACAAAAGAATGCTTGCATATTCGTCTATTGAAAATATGGGAATTTTAATAATCGGTACAGCGCTTGGCGGCTTAGGAATATTTGCAGCAATTATCCACTTAATAGGCCATTCTTTAATTAAGGCATCTTTTTTCCTAACATCAGGTAACATATTAAAAATATATGGCACAAAAAAGATAAAGAAAATAACAAATATAATTACTACCGATAAGAGAACAGGCTGGTTATGGATATTATGTTTACTTGGAATAACAGCTTTTCCGCCTTCTGTTTTGTTCATTTCGGAATTTCTTATAATAAAATCTATGTTTTTAAAAGAACATTATATACTTGCACTAATTTTTGTTTTACTACTTACAATAATTTTATTTGGATTAGCAAAAGCAGTATTTGGAATGTGTTATGGTGAAAATCAAAAAGATAAAACTTCAAACACTATAAAACTTCCTATCACAATGTATATACCGCAAATATTATTGCTTATAACAGCATTTATTTTGGGACTATACATTCCTTGGAATCTAACAGAACTTGTACAACTAACAATATTCGGAATGTGAGTATAATTATGAACTGGTTAATTACAGAAAACAAAAGAAGAAATAACATAAATGAAATTCCAATTTTAAATATAAATGAATTAAGAGAAGAAATAATTAATTTATCAAAACGAGTTATCGGATTTTTCGGCAAAAAAGAAAATGATAAAGTAAGATTATTTGCAGTTTTGGCAGATGATAATGAGGGTAAAATATATATTTCTTCAGCAATATTTGAAGAAGAAGAAAAAGAATATGAATCATTAACCCAGATTATACCTGCGTTTCATAAGTTTGAAAGAGAATTTTATGAAGAATTCGATATTGAACCTAAAAACCATCCTTGGCTAAAACCACTCAGAAATCATAAAAAAGAGTATAAATTTTTTGAAATGGAAGGCGATGAAGTTCATCAAGTAGCAGTTGGACCAATACATGCCGGAGTAATAGAACCGGGACATTTTAGATTTATGTGTCACGGTGAAAAAATATATGATTTGGAAATTCAACTTGGCTGGCAGCATAAAGGAATTGAAGAATTAATTATAAACAGCCCCTCAAATCAGCTTGCAGAATCTATATGTGGAGATAGCGTAATTGCATATAACCTTGCATATTCAAATGCAATAGAAGCCTTATCTGATACAGAGATAACAAATAAAGCACAATTAATAAGATTAATTGCTCTAGAAATGGAAAGATGTGCAATTCACATTGGAGATTTAGGTGCAATAGCAGGTGATATAGCATATATGATGGGGGCTTCTATTTTTGGAGCAACAAGAACATTAGTTATAAATACAATGCTTGAAATTTCAGGAAGCAGATTTGGAAGAGGATTAATAACAACAGGCGGTGTTAATTTTGACATTGACAAAACACTTTCAGAAAAAATTATTAATGTTTTGGATAAAGTTTCAATAGATGTTGAAAGAACAATAAAAACTATGTTATCGTCGCCTACAGTTGCATCAAGACTTGAAAAAACAGGAACTGTAAGTTATGAAAACGCTGTTAGTTTAGGACTTACAGGAATGGCGGCAAGAGCTTCCGGAGTTAATATAGATACTCGTTTTGACTTTCCTGATAAATGGTATAAAGACATTGATAACAGAAGCACAAAATCTGATGGGGACGTATATTCTCGTACTCGTTTAAGATATAAAGAAATAAAACAATCAATTTATATAATTAAGAAATTTTTAAAACTATTAGAAAATTATTCTAATGAAGAATTGATAGTAAAAAATTCGAATATGTTACCGTCAAGTTTTGTTGTATCAATTACAGAAGGCTGGCGTGGAGAGGTCGTACATATTGCTATAACAGATGAGAATGGTAAATTATCAAGATATAAAATAAAAGATGCCTCTTTTAACAACTGGTTTGCATTAGCTATTGCTGTGAGAAATAACGGAATTTCCGATTTTCCTCTATGCAACAAAAGTTTTAATCTTTCATATTGCGGAAATGATTTATAAGGAATAGTTTATGTTAGATACATTAAAGTTAAGAATATATCAAGGTCAACAATTCATAAAAGATATTAGAAATGCAGAAATGAGAGAACAATTCAGAGGTTTTCCAATAATAACGTCAAATGAAATTGTCGATGAAAATATTTGTCCAACAGGAGCTATTTCAAACAATCCATTAAAAATAGATATTGGTAAATGTACTTTTTGCGGAGCTTGTACAAAAGAATGTAATTCTATAAAGTTTTCTAACTATTACAAACTTGGAACTACTAATAGAGATAAATTGATTATAAAAGAAGGATTATCTGCTGAAGAATATAATAAGACAGCATTCGAAGTAGAAAAAGAAATAAAAAAAATATTTGGGAGATCATTAAAACTAAGGCAAGTATCTGCAGGCGGATGTAACGGATGCGAAATGGAATTAAATGCTTGTTCAAACGTAAATTTTGATATGGGCAGATTTGGAATAGATTTTGTTGCTTCCCCAAGACATGCAGATGGCATTGTTATAACAGGTCCAATATCAGAAAATATGGCTTATGCGTTAGAAGATTGCTATAAATCAACACCAAATCCTAAAATAGTAATATTATGCGGTGCTTGTGCTATTTCAGGCGGTATTTTCCAAAATTCAACAAAACTAAATAGAGAATTTTTAGAGAAATATCATATAGACTTATATATTCCGGGATGTCCTGTTCATCCTTTAACATTTATAAATGCAATTTTAGATTTTATAAGTTAAACTATTTCTTCTCAAAAAGCGCATTAAGGAAATCATCAGGATTAAATAATTTTAAATCTTCAAGTTTTTCCCCAACACCAATAAGTTTTACAGGTAAATTGAACTCTTTTGCAATTGCAATAATTATTCCGCCTTTTGCACTTCCGTCCAACTTTGTGAGTGCCACAGATGTTAGATTAACAGCTTCTGAAAATAATTTTGCTTGAGAAAGTCCATTTTGTCCTGTATTAGCATCCAAAACCAACATACTTTCTTTTAAACAATTTGGAGCAAGTTTATCTATAACAGATTTTACCTTATTTAATTCTTCCATTAAATTCTTTTTATTATGCAATCTGCCTGCAGTATCAATTAAGAGAACATTATAATTTTCACTTTGAGCTTTTTTTATTGCATCATAAACAACAGCGGCGGAATCAATTCCATCTTTTCTTACTATATCAACCTTTGCTCTTTGTGCCCAGATATCAAGTTGTTCTTCTGCTGCAGCTCTGAATGTATCGCCGGCAGCTAAAAGTACCTTCTTTCCTGATAATCTGAAATTATTTGCAAGTTTTGCAATTAATGTTGTTTTACCTGCACCATTTACACCGGTTATAAAATAGATATTTAAAGAATTATCATCATAATTAAGCTCGGAAGAACCTGCACTTTTCAAGATTTCAGAAAACTCATCTTTTAAAAATTGTTTAATTTGAGAAGGCTTTACTTTTGTTTGCTTTCTTAATTTATCTGTTATTGAAGAAGCTAAATTTACACCCAAATCAGCTTTAATTAAAAGTTCTTCCATATCATCAAGAATAAAATCATCAAATTCTTCTTCTTCTTCAATAGTTGAAACAACATTATCAACAAGATTTTGAGTTGTGTTAGATATTGTTTTCTTTAATCCTTCAAAAGAAAAATTCCAAAATGACTTAGAGCTTTCCTCATTTTTCTCTATATTTTCATTTTTAGATTCATCATTTCTTTTAAAGAAATTAAACATAATCTTACCTTATTGTTACTTTAAATTATTTTCGATAACTACTTTACCTAAAATACCGTTTACAAAAGAAGCAGAATCTTCTGTAGAATATTTTTTAGCCAATTCTACAGCTTCATCAATAATAACTTTCAAAGGTGCATCTTTAACATAAACAAGTTCACATATAGCAATTCTTAAAATATCTTTATCCATTTTAACGAGTCTTTTAATATCCCAGCCAAAAGCAAACTTTTTAATTTGTTCATCAATTTCAGTTTTATGTTCTTTGAATGTATTTGCTATTTTTATAATATATTGTTTTACATCAGAGTTTTCTTCTAATGCAGCCATTTCAGCGATTTCTAAAGCCAACATTGCATTTTCAGCAACATTAAGAATTTCATCCAATCTGCCTTGAATATCTGAAGTCATAGGTATTGGAACAGGAATATCAGAAACTTCAATTGGTCGTTCTAAATTAGTAGGATGATTTGCTTCATACTCACTAATAAATTCTTTCATTTCTAATATAGAATTAGTAGCTGTTTTAAGTTCATCAACAGAATTATTAGTAAGCGTTCTTACAGATTTTAAAACTATATCTTGAAAATCACATTTATCTAAGTTTTTAACAGTATCTAATTGTGAAAATAATATTAGAGCCAATTCTCTAGCCGCACGTCTTGCTTGCATATGAAATTCCTTTATTTTTATATTTTATGATTTAATTAAGCCATAAAAATAAATAAAAGTATATAATAAATTCAAAAATTTAAAATAAAATCTCTTGACTTTTACTTATGCTCTTAATAATATATAAGAGTTGAAAGCCATATTGGGGCGTCGCCAAGTGGTAAGGCACCTGGTTTTGGTCCAGGCATCTCGGAGGTTCGAATCCTTCCGCCCCAGATTTAAAATAAAAAGCCTTTTGAAATTTATCAAAAGGCTTTTTTATATTAATTACTATTTTTTATAATGTCCCATTCTTGAATAAGTTTTTCTAATGTATATTTTGCATTAGCAGGACTTGTTGAAGGCATTTTATAACAATTATACTTATCAAATAAATCAGGAAAATATTTTTTAAATGCTGAATATGCTTTATCTCCGTTAAAACATATAACTTTTATATTAGTAAATTTTTTTAAAAGAGATTTAATATTATTAGGAGTTTCATTTTGAATATCAGAATCTAAACTTCCATTTCTATTACAAGTTTTTATTGTATCCCAAAGTGCAATATTATTATCTAAAAGAATTTCAAGTTTTTGTGGATAATCTAAATATTGCAAATTTTGAACATTACAGATGTGAGCCATTACTTTCCAAAATCTATTTTGCGGATGAGCATAATATTCTTGTTCTTCAAGTGATTTAACGCCCGGCATTGACCCTAAAATAAGAATTTTAGAATTTATATTTATTGACGGTTTAAAACTTTTACAATTATGCATAGTAAACATTATAACAAAACAAAACCAGTTAAAAAAGTCACCTCTATTTGCTATTGTTGGGTTATGGGAAACCAGACATTTTTCACAAAATCAAAGATTTTGGAAAAAGCAGCCAAACCCAACCTACAAACTCTTTGTCGTCTTTTTCAACCCCAAAGAGGACTAAAAGCCCCTTGTTTATTGAAGAATATAATTTGTTTTCAATGGTAACACTTGCACTGTTTACCCTCTGAATTACAAGTTTCATTTTTACTCCTTTTATAATTAAAACCCTAAAACTGTCCTTTTTATTTGTCAAGTTTTAGGGGTTAATTTGTTTTAAGTTGCAATTTTTATCCGATAACTTTTTTCCAACCGTCCTCTGTCATTTGATATTGCTTTATGATTTTGGGCCAACGACCTTTTTCGTCTACTAAAATGTATCGCACAGGCTTTCCGTCTTTTACAACCAGCTCTTGTATTTGCTCCTTGTTATATTCTCTAACGCTTATTTCTCCTTCTGAATAGGAATTGTTAACAATATAAGGGAAGGGGCAGTAACTTACCGATTTTATTGTGCCTGTGCTATCAGGTGTATTTTGGGTTTCTGTGTATTCTTTAGTTACCCCTGATAAGTTGCGCCCTTCTATTCTGACTGATCTGTTATTTTCCTCGTAATTACATGGCTTTCCTAATATTATCCTTGAATATTTTTTTGCATATTGAAAATCATCTTCATCACTTGGATACTCCTTGCATTCTTTTGCTCCCATTTTGTCAAAATATGCTATTTTTGCATAAGTCGTTTTGCCATCGGGATGTCTTACGTAGTCTTCCAAATAACCATCAAGAATAATTTCATGTTGAAATTCGTGGGCTTCAACTCTTTTTTCTGCTTTTGTTGTTCCATTGGGAAGTTCTTCTGGGTTTTCTTCAATTCTTATCCTGATTAATTTATAAGGCCTAATGCTATCATGACTAAAGGTTGTTCTTCTTTTAACTTTACCGTTTTCATCAAATTCTTCCATGACTTCATCGGGGGGAAGATCCCAAAATTTGTTTTTATATGTTAATTTAACTAATGGATCACTGTTATCCTTTTTAATTTTTTCATATACATCGATTACTTCATCAAAAAGATTTTGAGCACTTTCTGTTGTTTGCTCTAATTGTTCTTGTGTATATTGTGTTATAGTATTCATTTTTTTATCTGCTCTTTTGTAGAAATCAAAAAGCTCTTGTATTTGCCCCATTGCAGGATCAATTTGCTCTTGTACCTCTTGCACTGCTCGAGCTTTTTTAACTCCAACGGCTGCATTTGCACCAAGGGCACTTAGAGCATCCATTGCACCTGTTTTTATTGTATTTTCCGCTTCAGTATTTTTGGATGTTCTTGATTGTTGTGTATTCTCTGCTTTATTATTTCTTACGCCCTTAAAGACTGTATACGAATTAATTGCTCTAACTTGCATATTCTCTCTTTCCCTTTTATTTGTTACGTGTGTATAAAACCTGTAAATGAAAAAACTTGCACAAAATATATTAAAGCCCTAAAACCAACCTTTTTATTTGTCAAGTTTTAGGGGTTAATTTGTTTTAAGTTACAATCTTTATCCGACAACTTTTTTCCAACGGTGCTCTGTCGTTTGATATTCTTTTGCCACATTTTGCACCTTGCCATTAATTAGTTCTGTCCCTTCTTGGTATAAAACAGGTTTGCCATCTTTTACTAATAAGCTTTTTGTTGCTTTTAAAGTTGAATCTGCAATTGCTTGGCAATTTTCATCGTAGGACAAATGTTTGCAATCACAAAGTATTAAACATTTTGCCATTTTTGCAATTTCCTATGGTGCCTCTGGTTTGGTTTCAATTCCTTCCTTGTAACAAGATAGCTTGCCATCATAAAGAATGTAGGTTGGGTTTTAACCCAACAGTAAAAAAGTAAAATAAAAATCGTAATATCAAAATTGTAAAATAAAAACTAAGGTAATGTTGAAGATTGAAAAATTAATACTTATGAATTAATTCCTGAATTAAAAATGTTACAGAATATTATGGTCTTAGAGTGAACAAAAATATTGCTTAAGAACTACTATAAATCTGCGTTTGAGGTTGTGTGTATTATACAAAAAATCAAATTGCAACATAACTTTAGAATGACGTTGAAAGCATTACAGATATAGCCAAAAGGGTTAAATTTATAAAGTTTATAAATCCAGTTAGTTATATACAAGAATGAAAAAAAATTGTAAAATTGGGTATTATTTTAAACAACATTTTATGTTATGGATAAGGGTAATTTATAAATGAGATATGTGTGCATAAAAACATATTTAAACTGATGTAGGTAATCTATGTCAGTTTGTTTTGTTTGTATACATTGAGGATTAAGAGTAATGAGGGAAGATAATCAGAATATAACAATAAAAAAACTATCAATAATATTATTAATTTTAACAATATTGTGTTTTACTGCAAAACAAATGATAGATAAAATTATTTCCGAAAGATATGTATATGTCGAAAGTGGACCTAATTTAAAATATTATCATAATGGGAGATATACATCATATATTAAGCTTGATGATGGTAATATATTAATTCTTGGTAATAATTTGTATACTGATAAGTTCAAACAGAATAGTTTATCAGAAATTTATGATGTTAATACAAATTCTGTAAAAGAATTACATTTTCCTTTTGAAAATGAACTTTATTTCATGTCTAACGGGAAATTACTAAAAAACAATAGATTACTCTTAACTGATGCATATATGCCAAATAAAAATGAGTATATTGAAGGTAAGGCTTTTCCTTATGATTCTATGGCAATTATAAATTTAAATAATATGAAAATAGAGAAAATTATAAGAAAAAAGATTAATGAAACATTTTCACCAGGAACAAATGAATATTACCTATTGTTTGATAATAATAAAATATATACTAGACAATATTCTGAAACCGAACATAAATATGAAGCTGAAATTATAGATTTGGAAAATGATAGTTCTAAGATATTAAATGATATAAATTTACCAGGAGATTTTTATAATATAATTCCAATTAAAAGAAATAAGTTATTATTTATTACTCATGGATACAAAGAAAACAGTGATAATTATGATTATGTATATGAATATAATACAGATACCGAACAATTAAAAAAAGTTGGGAAAGTAATAAAAAGAATATTTCCTGTAGTTAAAAAAATAAACGATAATGAAATTATTATTGCTGGTGGAACAAATGAAAATCGAAATAAAAGATATAACGAAATTGAGATATACAATATAAATACTAATGAATCACAAGTTATTGCAAATTTACAAATAGAACGTTGTACTACAAGTATTGATGGTTTTAATGTTGTCAAATTAGGAGAAAATAAATTATTAATATTAAACGGAAGCTGTTCTCGAAATGAAATTCTTCCTAGTTATTCAAAATTAGACCCCGGTAGAAGACCTGAAATCTTAAATATGGA
Source organism: Candidatus Avigastranaerophilus faecigallinarum (assembly GCA_018716565.1). Lineage (GTDB taxonomy): Bacteria > Cyanobacteriota > Vampirovibrionia > Gastranaerophilales > Gastranaerophilaceae > Avigastranaerophilus > Avigastranaerophilus faecigallinarum. The sequence continues at coordinate 18,485 of DVJT01000074.1, forward strand.
AAATCATAATATTGCATTGGGTCCCATTCTTAAACTTCCATATAGAAATTATGTTGAAGCAATAACTCTTGATAACGGAAATGTATTTGTAAGTAGCGGTAATTTTATACACATATATAAACAAAAATGAAAAAGTAAATGAAAGAACCAGGTTATTCTGATTTGGCAATTCTAAATTCAAAAGGTACTGATGTAATCACAGTCTGTAGGTTGGGTTTGACTGCTTTTTCCAAAATCTTTGATTTTGTGAAAAATGTCTGATTTCCCATAACCCAACAGAAACAATAGAAATAGAAGAAAAGAGAATTGCGTAAGATACAAAATGAATTATCGTAGAGCACACATCGAAAACTCAAAAATATTTATAACCATAATAACAAGCAAACGAAGACAGATATTAATTAAAAATATTGATTTATTACGAAATTCATTTAAACAGATAAAGAAAAAGATTAAATTTCAAATAGATGCCATTGTAATATTACCAGAGCATTTACAGATAATACTCCTGTTCAAAAAAAATAGAACATATTCTGAAATAATAAAAAAATAAAAGTTAATTTTTCAAAAAATATAACAGGCAAAAACGCAATAAAAAAGAGCCTTAATGGCTCTTTTAATAATTTTGGAGGATAGGAGGCTCGAACTCCTGACCCCCTGCGTGCAAAGCAGGTGCTCTACCAACTGAGCTAATCCCCCATTTTGGGTATTTTCTTGAGCTTCCGATTTGCTTTTGGCTCTCTTCCGCCCCTGCACAAGATTATATTATCATGTCACAAAAAAAAATCAACTACCTTTTTTTAAATTTTTTATATATTTTTTTATTTTTTCTTTTTCTTCTGTATTATTTAGTTCTTTTACTAATGAATTTAAAATAGACACAGCTCTATTTATTTTTCCCTTACTCGCTACATAATCAGCATATTCAGTTATATATTTTATATTCGCAGGTGCAAGTCTCTTCATTATTGAAAAGTTTGATAAAGCATTTTCTTCATCATTATTATTAATGCTACATTTTGCCATGTAATACTTGTAATCAGGATTTGTAATATCTATATCAGATGCTTCCTTATAGTATGAATACGCGGTTTTATAATTTTCTAATAAATAATAACACTTAGCTATCTTTGCATAATATTTTTCTTGCCCTGGATTCATAGAAACAGCTATCTTATAATTTTCTAATGCCTTATCATAATTTTTCTGGATAAAATTTACCTCTGCTAATATATAGTATGCTTCAGATATATTTTTATCCAACAAAAATATTTTATTTATATTCTGTTTAACTTCATCAAAGCTTCCTTTATGCATATTTATCTTTGCTAAAAGAATATATACCTGAACATATTTTGGATTAACTAATATAATATTATTGCATATTTTTATACAGTCTTCATATTTCAAAAGATTAAAATTATACTCTGCAAGCTTATATAAATATTCAATAGAAGATGGATTTATTTCTATAGCTCTTTTTATTGATATAACAGCTTTTTCCCATATATTCAATTTTTCATAATATTTCGCAAGCGCATAATATACAAAATCAGTCTTATTTTCTTTGTCTATAATTTTCTCTATTACTTTTTCCGCTTCAACTGACTCATTTTCTTTTATTAACAAAATTAATTTTAAAGATAATGCCATTATATTCTCTGAATCAATTATTAATATTTTATCAATAATTTTTTCAAGCAAATCAAATTTTCTAATCAAATAATATAAATACGCCAAAGCCAAACTATATTCTAACTTTTCCGGTTCTATAGCCATAGCAGAACTATAACATTCCTCAGCTTCCTTAAGAAATCCCTTAAGTGAAAAAGCAATACCTGCTTTAAAATAATACAAAGCTTTTTTATCATTTAATTTTATTGCATATGAATAATATTTTATTGCATTATCAATATCATTTTTTATATAGTATATTTCCCCTAAAAGATAGAATAATGTATCATTTTCTGAATATTTTAAAAGTTGCATTATTATATCTTCTGCTTCTTTATACATATTCTTATCAAAAAGGACTTCTGCAATATTAATTCCCGCCTCAATATTATTTTTATCCAAAATAAAAGCTTTTTTAAAAAAGTCTTCAGCGATATTTTTATCTCCTGTATTTAAATATGCAAGTCCAATGTAATTTAAAATCACACTATTTTTTATATAATTAGAACACTTATTATAGTAACTTTTTATTTTGTCATATTCTTTCTTTAGACTGTAAATTTCAAAAAGTTCCTTACATATTGCATTTTTATCGTAATCTGTATTTAATAAATCAGTTAATAAGTTCTCCGCCTTATCATACTTCTTAATTTTCTTATTCAGCAACGCATAATCAAATTTAACGGAATTATCATTTGGAGATTTTTGCAAAATTTGCTCATACAATTCAATAGCTCTCTCATTCTGGTAAAGTTTTTCATATAAATGCGCAAGCTCACATAAAATTTCATTACTTTCATTATCTAATGCAAGCGCCTTATAAAAAAAATCAATAGCTTCTTTATAACTTCCATTATTTTTATATTCAAAAGCTGTTTTTAAATACTGTGTTATATTACTCATATTTCCTTTTTTATTATATTTTCATCGACAGAAATAGTAAAGATAAACTTTTATAAATTTTTAAAAGTTTATTATAAAAAATCGTCATTTAATATTTTAACATATATTTCAAAAGATTTTGAAATAAGAATTTATTAATTAATGAAAAAATAAATTTACAAAAAACAACAAAAAACATTAAAAGGATTGACAAACAATTAAAAAAGTTACATAACACAGACGTTCATTTTGTTTTACATCTAGACTGGAAATAGAATTGAAGTGTTTATTAGATAAATTTTATGAGAAAACTAAAGGATATTATCCATTTTTTAAATATTGTCCTCCTAGATACCATATATATTATATAAACAAAAGAGCAAGTGAAACATTAGGATATACTTATAACTATTTGGAGCCTCAAACTCTTAATGAAAAAATCAGGTGGTTAATTTATAATGAAAAACTAAAGATGAAAAGTATTCTCACAGACAAAATAAAAGTAAAAACATATATAACAGAAAACCTAGGTGAAGGTCATTGTGCACCTATATATGGGATTTGAGATAAATTTGATGATATTGATTTTTCCTACCTCCCAAACAAATTTGTACTAAAAGCAAACCACGCTTGGAACACAAATATATTTATAGAAAATAGAAGACAACTTGAGGAAAACAAACTCATCTACAGAGATGCAACAAGAAAATGGTTAAAATTTCACTATGAAATATACTCATTAGAACCCCAATATAAATTTATAAAACCAAAATTATTTATAGAAAAAAGGATTTCTGAAAACCGATTCTGTCGCTGCGACTACAGAGTTCACTGTTTTAATGGAGAGCCATCATTGATAGAAGTCAGCCATACAGATAAATCATCCTCTTTCTATGATACAAAATGGAATATAATGCCTTATTCATATAAAGGCTATCAAAAAAAAGAAAAAATTCCACAGCCAAGTATATTAGAAGAGATGATAGAATATTCAAGAATTCTTGCTAGAGAATTTAGCTATGTAAGAATAGATTTTGCCCAAACTCAAAGTAATGCCCAAATAATAGAAATGACATTCACTCCATATAGTGGAATGATACCATTTTCTGACAAAGCATTTGATAAAGAACTTGGTGATTGTATAAAACTACCAATCGCTTCTTAAGCATTAAATTTCAAAACTAAAAAGGAGGAAATATGTTCGAAAACTTTAAAACCTGATTTTAAAGGAATTTTTGTTTCAGGACTAATGTTTACAGAAAATAGCTTATATACTTTAGAATTCAATATGAGACCAGGTCTTCCGGAATTTGATGTTTTAACCATACATTTACAAAACAATATTTTTGATTTATTTTATAAAATCGAACAAAGTAACTTTTCAAAAAATGATTTAATATACAAAAAAGGAATTACAGGATGCGTAAATGCTGTATATAATGATTATGAATTATATACAGATAATCCCCAAAATAAAATAATATCATTAGACAGAAATGATCTTTTATTATATAAAGATAATTTATATATAAATACATTTATAAATGAGTTTAGTGAAAATAATAAAGCAATAATAAATCCACATAACCCAGTACTTTCAATAATTAAAAATGATATTAACAATCCATTTGAAGATATTTATCAATATTTAACTAAATTAGGAAACAAAGACTTATATTATAGAAAGGATATCGGAAAAATATTATGAAGTATTTATTTATCAGACCAGTTAATTTACTAACAAATACAATCATATTACCCGGTATACCGTCATTAATCGGTATTCTTGAAGATAATGGCATTGAATGTGAATATATAAATCTTGAATCTGATTATTTAAAATATTCAACACCTAAAAAATTAAAACAATATTATGGTCTTCTCAAAATTTTTATATAAATAAAGAGTATTAAAAATATCCCGAAATTTATAAAAACAACCTAATAAGCCTTAAAAAATTTTATATAAAAAATATAAAATGGCTGAACAAAAATATAAATTATTATTCTATTATAAAAAATTGGCATAATAAGAAAGAAATAATGTATACATTCAGCTCATATTCATTAGTTTGTGGATATTCTTTATTAGCAAAACAATTAAGCATTCTACTTATATGTTCATTTACACAAAAAGAGGA
>DVJT01000075.1 GCA_018716565.1 Candidatus Avigastranaerophilus faecigallinarum
AACTGTATTAGAAACAAAAGAAATGCTTCCTATGGTTCAAGATCTTCCTCAAGAAATTATGGCTTTAATTGCGACTCAAATTGATCCAAAGGTCTTTTCGGAAATATTATGTTCTGATTTCGCAAGCATAATTGCAAATTGCGGTATTAATTTCGGTTAGTCTATTATATATAATTTTTCATTTTAACAAGCATTCTATAATAATTGCTTGTTTTTAGAATTTCTCTCAAATTATAATTTTACTTGTTTCTTAATTGTAAAGTAATGTAACAAACAATCTAAAACAAGTCAATATATAAACAAGTATATACTTTATATATACAAGAGGATAAAAATATGGATTACAAAGTTATAGATTGTAAATTAAAAGAAATATATTTCAATGCAAAACCAATAGAAGAAGATGAAGCTATTGTTGAGTCAAGATCTTTATTTTGGAATTCACTTAAGAATTTGGCAGTTCAAAATATATCAATACAACAACTAAAAATGGCATAATTATTTAAGATGCCATTTTTGTTTTAGAGATTTTATTGTTCCGTCTTTTTTCATTCTGGTGATTATAACATCAATAGTGTTTTTTAATTTTTGATCATCATATTTTTGCATTCCAACTGCGTATGGCTCATACGAAATCTTATTTTTTAGTATTCTGTAACCTTTTTTGTCCATTATCATTCCTAAAAGAATCGTATCATCACTGCTTATTGCATCACCTTTTCCGTTGATAAAAGCTTGAAATGCTTCTTTATATGTTTTATATCCGACAATTCTTGCTGTTGGAATTATTCTTCTTATATTTTTTTCTGCGGTTGAGCCTAGTGAAATAATTATAGTTTTTCTTTTTAAGTCAGAAAAAGTGTGAATATCGCTATCTTCTTTTACTAATGCCGTTTGCCCTGCAATGTAGTATGGTTCTGAAAAATCTATTAAATATTGTCTTTGAGGGGTAATTGACATTGTAGCAATAACTATATCAACTTCTCCTGAGGTAACAGATTCTATTCTCTTATTAGTAGTAATAGGTACCAGCTTTATTTTTCTTTCACTACCTAGAATATCTTTTGCAATATATCTTGCTATATCGATATCAAAACCTTCAAGTTCACCTGTTGTTTTACTAACAAAACCAAAAGGCTTTGAATCATCTTTAACGCCGACAATTAAAACATCGCGTTCTATAATTTTATCCAACGATGTTTTTTCTTCTTTTTTACCGCAAGAAGTCAATAATATTAATGATAATATAAGAAGACATAAAAACTTTTTCATATTCCACCTTATCTTTATTAGAACATAATATTTTTTATATAGAAATACTGTTAAAGGAGTAATTAAATTTAATCTTCTTTTTTCATTAATTTTGCATATGCTCTTGAGTTTATTTCACCTCCAACAAGTATTATTAGAGAGGTGTAATATAACCAAACCATTAGAATGGCAACAGCACCAATTGCACCATATACTTTGTTATATGCATTAAGATTACTTAAGTATAATGAAAAACACCAAGAACCAAACATCCAGAAGAAACTAAAGAAGAAGGTTCCGGGTAGTACGCTTTTGAATTTTATTTTATCATTGCCTTCTATTGCAGGAAGAATAAAATAGTTCCCTATTGCACAGAATGCGAGTGCTAAATATGTGACAGGCCATCTTACAACTGATATTATATCTATTGATAGTTTTGATAGCAGAGTATATTCAATCATAAAATCAAGAAAAACTTTACCTAAAACAATTAAATTAACAACCAAAAATAAAACAAGAGAGTTTATAAAAACCATTAAAATAGCAAGTACTCTGGTATATAAAAAATTTCTGGTTTCTTCTATAGCATATGCTCTGTTTAAACCTTTAATTATTGCGGCAATTGCATTTGCTGCAAGTGCGATAGTTATACATAGACCAAATATGGCAATTAATTTACCTTGCTTGAAAATCATTGCTTCATTTAAAGTTTCAAGGATTAATGAAGCAACATCTTTGGGGGCAATATTAGTCAAAAATGTTAAAATTGGAGTGATTAATGTCTTTTTACCCATCCAAGCAAATAATGAAGTTAAGAAAAGCAAAAACGGAAAAAGTCCGAGAATAAACCAAAACGCCATTTCTGCAGCAACACCGCAGAAATCTTGTTCGATAATTTTTTTTATCAGGGTTTCTATATATTTTCTCATTTTATTTCACTTTGAACACGTTTTAATAACTTATCAAACGCTATTGCTATAGGTTTTTTTATCGTACAGCCAGCTGCAAAAGTATGTCCGCCACCGCCAAAATCCATTACAATAGGAGTTAAATCAAGAGTCTTACTTCTTAAACTGACTTTTGTATAACCTTCTTTTGTTTCTTTTAATAAAGCTGCAACTTCAACATTTTTTGAAGTTCTCAATACTTCTACTATGCCTTCTGTATAATCGTCGGTTGCGCCGAATTTACTCATATCACTTCTTGTAATCTTTGCAAAGGCAATTTTTCCTTCATTATAGAAAACCGTATTTGTAACAATGTAGGCTTGAAATTGAACCATAGATTGCGGTTTCGTTTCATAACAAGCTCTAAATTCATAAGTCGGCGACACACCAAGTTTTACAAGTTCAGCAGCAAGCATAAATGTTTCAGGTGTTGTATTGTCATATTTAAAACCGCCGGTATCTGTTAATAGTGATGTATATATGCATCTTGCAACATCTTTTGGTATTTCTATATTCCATTCTTTAAATATTTTGTAAAGTATAATACCAACACAAGCTGCATCTCCATCAACAATATTTATGTCGCCATAGCCTATATTTGTTTTATGGTGGTCTATATTTACTTTAAATTTTGCATTATCAAATATAGCTGTTCCATATACCATTCTGTCTTTTGAGGCAACGTCTACAGCTATAGCTAAATCATATTTTTTGTTTCTGTCTATTGTTTGAACATCTTTAAATCTGTCAAAGTTTGGCAAATATGAATATAAAGAGGGAAGCATTCCTACATAAACGGAGTCTACTTTTTTATTAAAATATTTTTCCATAATTAGGCTTATTGCTAAATTTGAGCCTAATGTATCACCGTCCGGACTAACGTGAGAAAATACAATAATACTTTCTGCTTTCTCAATTCTCTCTTTTAATTCTAAAAATAAATTATCCATACCATCTTAATTTTCTATAGAAAAATTATACAATAAAAAAATAAAATGGTCGAAATTGATAAATTTCAATTCTGTTGAGTAATTATGTATAAACTTACTTTATTATTTTGTGAAAAAATTTTATTTAATTGCCATTTCACCAATGAATTACTATAATAACTAAAGATGTAAGGATAAGAAGAGAAATGTACGAAAAAACACCTCAAAATATATTTGGACATTCACTTGTTGAAACAGGTCGTATGATAAAAATGTATAATCTTAAAGTCTTTGCGTTAAAAGAGTTTGATATTACGCCTGAACAATTTGTTATATTGAGTATTCTTGATGATAATTCAAATCTTCATCAAATGCAGCTGTGTAAACTATTGTTTAAAGATCGTTCTAATATGGCAAGATTAATCGGTGTTCTTGAAAAAAAGGGGCTTATTAAAAAAGTTCCGGGTGTAGATAAAAGATTGGTTAATAAAATTCAAATAACGCCTGAGGGTAAAAAACTTAAAGATATTATTGTCCCTGTTATTAAAGAGTCAAGAAGTAAATTATTGAACAATATATCTGATGAAGAGTTAAATTCTTGTATAAGAGTCTTTGCAAAAATTCAAGAAAATTTAAGGTCTTAAATTATTGACTATCTAATAGTTATAATTAAAAATCTTATATATTGTAAATAGTGGAGGATTAATGTCTGACTTGGAAAAATTTGTTTTTAATGAAAATGATTGGGTTTGTAACTATAGTTGTGAAAATACATTAAATGATTATGATTTTGCGTATCATTTTCAAGAACTGGAAAAAATATATAGAGAAATTTGTGAAAATGTACTTTCTTTAAAAAAGCAAAATAAGAAGAGTGAATATGAAAAGTGTATAAAACAATTTGAAGAGTCAGTTAATATAGATAAAATTTATGAACGGCTTGGCGTTGATATAGTCACAATTATTATTTCAAGATCATTCTTATCTATAATAGAACCACAAAAGTATTCAAAATTGCTATTAGCTATAACTATTTTAAGACAAAAGCTTGCTGATTGTATGGGATACATTATTCCTAAAATTAGAGTATTGGACTCAACAATTTTAAAAGATGGCGAATATGAAGTTTTGATTAGAGGAAAATCGGTTTTTAAGTCAATTATTGATGAAAATATTTCAGATGAAGAAAAAGTTAAAACAATTATATCTAATGTAGAAAGTTTGTGTTTTAAATATGTTCATCAAATTGTTTCTAAAAAAGATATATTAAAATTGATTGAACTTGTAAGTTCACAAGAAGAAACTTTGGTTAGTGATATTTTACCTGAATTTTTATCTGTTATTGATTTGAAATATATTTTTGCAGAATTGATAAAAAATAAAATTTCAATAAAGGATATTCTTTTTGTTTTTGAAATACTTAACTATTATGCCAGATACACCCAAAATAACAAGGAATTGGTAACTATATTAAAAAAAGAACTAATGTTTGATAAATCATAAGTATATTTTTAATAGATTTTGTTATTTTATTAAGGCTTAATTAGAACTTTAAGTGCTCTGCCGTTCATGTGCTTGATAAGTCCTTCTTCTGCAAGTTCAAGTGGAACTGTTTCTGTTATTAGTTTTTCAACAGGCAGTTTTTCTTCATATATTAATCTTAATGCTTCTCTGAAATATAACGGAGTATGATGAAATATACTTAAAACCTTTATTTCATCATAATGCAGTCTTCTTGTATCAATAGAAATTGATGTACCTTGTTTGCATCCGCCAAACAAATGTACAGTTCCACCTCTTCTTACATATGTAAACATACTTTCCCATATTTCAGGTAAACCTACACATTCAACTGCAACATCAAGTCCTTTTTTTCCTTCGGAAAAGTTTAAAAATATTTTTTCCGGATTTTTGTATTTATTTAAATCAACAATTTCATCAGCATCACCGAATTCTTTTGCCATTTTTAGTTTTAACGGATTTCTTCCTGCTGCAATTACTTTTGCTCCTTTTAATTTTGCCAGCTTTACAAACATTAAACCAATAGGTCCAAGTCCAACAACGCCAACAGTTTGACCTGCTTTAATCCCTGTTTTTTCAAATCCGTGTACAACATTTGCAAGTGGTTCAGCAAAGGCTGCTCTTTCAAAAGATAAATCGTCAGGTAAATGTAATAAATTTCTTTTTACAATTGCTTGCGGAACATTTATATATTCAGCATATGCTCCATTTAAAAATTCAAGCTTCTCACAAAGATTGTATTCTCCTCTTTTACAGAAAAAGCATTCTCCGCAAGGTGCTGAATTAGCAGCAACAATTCTATCTCCTACTTTGAACCCTACAACATTTTTGCCTACTTTTGTTATTATGCCTGAAAATTCATGCCCAAATCCTGATGGAATTTTTTTTATAAGAACAGGATGACCTCTTCTGTATGTTTTTACATCTGTTCCGCAGGTTAATGCTGCCATTATTTTAACCTGTACTTCACCATCTTTGGGATCTTTGATTTCCACTTCTTCATATTTTATATTTAATGGTTCGTAGAATTGTATTGCTTTCATTTTCATAGTTGAATATATGCTTTCATAATTTTATTTGAAAGAGTATCATCCAGTGCATCATTAATTCCTTCAATTGGGTATACTGAAGATAAACCTGCAACTTTAACTCTTCCTTCTTCAATTAATCTCATAGAATCTTCTAAATCCATTGGCGAAGGTGAATAGCTTCCAAGTATTGTTAGTTCTCTATAATAAATATCATTATTTTTGAATCCGTTATTATCTTTTATGCTTGAGAAAACAACAATTGTAGCACCATCTCTTGCTGCTTTGATTGCAAAATCCAATGATAGTGAAGCTCCTGCAGTTAAAAATATTGTATCAAAGCCGTTTGGTGCGACTTTTTTCATTTCCTTTAAGGTTGATTCTTCATCTTTTAATAAGAAAGATTTATCAAATCCAAACTTTTCAGAAAGGCAAATTCTTTCATATAATAAATCACATCCGTATATTGGGTTGCCAAATGCCTTTACGGCTTCACCCATAAGAATTCCTATTGAACCAAGACCTAAAATCAGACTTTTTGTATTATCTTTTATTCGAGCTCTTTTAACTGCTCTAATGCAACATCCGAGTGGTTCTAAAAAAGATGCTTCAATATCTGATAAGTTTAAGTTTACATGAAAAACTGTATTGTTTAAATGTTCTTCGGATACGAAAATATATTCGGCAAATCCTCCGGGGAAAATGTTTGTAGACTTGAAATGTCTGCACATTGAATAATTTCCGCCCCAGCAATATTGGCAGTTAAAACAAGGTACATGGTGTCCTAAGGCTACTTTATCTCCGACTTCAAAATTAGTCTTTGAATTAATTTCAACAATTTCACCTACAACTTCATGACCAAGTACAGCTCCGTTTTTAACTTTACCTGTTCTCATTTTTACTATATCAGATCCGCATAATCCGCATCCTGATACTTTTACTATTGCACCTTCTCCATATTCATCTAGTATTGGTTTCGGTATATCCGTAATTATAAATCTATTGTTTTCTAAAACAGCAGCTTTCATAAAAAAATCCTTAATATCACTGCTATTATAGTTTAAATAAAATAAAATTAAAATAAATTGTTTTTCTTAAGTATTTTTTTATCATATTCTGATAAATTTGAGTTTAAAAATTTTAAGAATAAATCAGGTCTTTTCTTTTTTGTTACTAAAAACTGTTGCAATCTTCGCCATTCTCTTATCTTTTCATGATTGCCGCTTAGTAATATTTCAGGAACATTTAAGTCTTCATATTCTCTTGGTTTTGTATAATGCGGATGTTCTAATAGTCCATCATAGTGAGAGTCATATTCTGCTGATTCATCATCACCAAGAACGCCTTTTAATAATCTTGTTACACTATCTATAATGCATAGAGCAGGAAATTCACCACCTGTTAATACAAAATCGCCTATTGATATTTCCTGGGCGTTTGATTTCTCTATAATTCTTTCATCAAAACCTTCATAATGTCCGCAAATTATTATTAGTTGTTCTTCATTTGCAAAATTTTTTGCCATCTCTTGATTAAAAATTTCACCTTGGGGCGACATTATTATTGTTTTTGTTTTATTCTCTCTTTTTATTGAATTAAGTGCATCTAAATATGGCTGGCATGATAATAACATACCTGCGCCGCCACCATATGGTGTATCATCAACTTTTTTATGTTTATCTTTTGAAAAATCACGCGGATTAATTGTATTTATTTCTATTCTTTTTTCTGTTAAAGCTCTTTTTATAATGCTGAAATCGCAAGCATTATTAATTGTTTCAGGAAATAAAGTGAGTACATCAAACTTCAATTTATCAAACCTTCTATGTTGTTTAAAACAACTTTTCTTCCTTTTAAATCAACTATAGGAACAAGTTCTTTTACGAATGGAACAAGATGCTCTTTACCGTTGCCATCTTTTATGGAAAGTAAATTATTAGCCAGGTTCTCACCAATTGCAGTGATTGTACCAACACAACTTCCATCTTCATCAAATACATCCATTCCAATTAAATCACTTATAAGATATTCATCATCATCAAGGTTGTTTTCAACTTCTTCTTTTGTAAGATAAATATCACAACCTTTAAATTCTTCAACATCATTTACGGTTTTGAATTCTTTAAACTTTATAATTGCAAATTGTTTATGGAATCTTACTGAAACAACATTTAATTCGGAAAAGTTATTTTCTTTTTTTATATACACTTTTTTTAAAGCTTCAATCTGTTTTTCCCTTCCTTTAGAAAAACCGACTTTTGCTTCACCTTTAATACCGTGGAAATTAAGAACTTTTGCTATGGATATTAAATCGTTACTCATAGTTATTTAGTCTTTTTATATTCTTCAGGTGCATCTTCTCTCTCTTGATTCCACCTGTCAAGTCCCATTTGTTTTCTTATTAAACCAATACCTACGTGGACTCTCCATTCATCCATTCTTAATTGTGCTGCTATGATTTTATGACAGCCTATTGGAGGTAAAGGTAATAATGGTTCATATAAGTTCTTTATTGCAAACAATTGATCAGGAGATACTGCAAGCTTTCTCTTTGGGAAAGGCAGTTTTGGAAGCATTAATTTTTGTCTTACCAAATTAATACCAAAGAAAACTTTTCTTGGTTCCAAACCTATAGCTTGACCTATAACTTCATGTACATCCGGATTTGGTAAAGGCAAAGCCTTTTTATAAAGAATTTCAATTTGTTCTATTTGTTCTTTACTAACTAACAGTTGTTTTTGTCTTTGAGGTTTTGGTCTTCCTGCATTTGGACGAGGTCTTGAAAAACCACCCGGTCTGTTGTTGTTAAAATTATTTCGTTGCGGTCTTTGGTTTCTTTGTTGCCCGTCATTTCTGAATTTATTATAACTTCTTTGATAGTTGCCGCCATTTTGATTTTTGTTATCTCTTTGACGGTCATTGTATCTTGAATTGTTATTTCTGTTATATTGTTGACGATCGGGGCGAGAGTTTCTGTCATATGGTCTGAAAGACTTTTCTTCTCCCTGATTGTCATTACCAAATGAGTATGAGTTTATTTGCGGAGCATCTTTTTGTGTTGAGGATGCGTTAGCGGCTTCTTGTGAAAGTTCTTCCGTATATTTTTTATCTGAATATAAACAATTCGGACAAATAACTCTCTTTGGATTTTTTGTCTCAAACTCTGCGCCGCACTTAATACACTTATTTACATACATCGAATATGCCCCTTTATTTTAAAGCAATTACTTTATCTCTCTCCAAGTGTCAGGATGTTTCTTGCTTATCTTTAAATACTCATGTTGATTAGAAAATTACCGTACCTAATTAAATTGTAATGTAACTAAGATGATTTATCACTAAATAAAAGCATGTATAAATCTCAATTATTATTTTAACCACAAAAATATAATATGACAAGAGTTTTAAATTATTTTTTCATTTTTGAACTTAATTGACCGCAAGCTGCATCAATATCTGCTCCTCTTTCAAGCCTTATAGTTACTTTTTTTCCTGATGCTTCAAGTATGTATTTGAATTTCTGTATTGCTTCTTTTGTTGGTTTTTTGTATGGGCTTTTCTCATTTTGATTATATACAATTAAGTTTACATTACTTTTTAATTTAAGAATTGAAAGAGCAAGTTCTTTTGCATCGTTAATAGAGTCATTTACATCTTTCATTAAAACATATTCAACAGTTACTCTTCTTCCTGTTTTTTCTGTATATTTTTTTAATGTTGAAATAAGTTCATCAAATTTGTATTTCTTTGCAACAGGCATAATTTCTGCTCTTTTCTCTTGGTTTGGTGCGTGAAGAGAAATAGCTAATGTTGATTGGAAATCCAATTCTGCTAATTTGTTTATTTGAGGAATTATTCCGCAGGTTGATACAGTTATTCTTCTTGCTCCTACTTGGAATTGCTCTCTGAATATTTTTATTGAATTAATTAAATTATCAAAATTTAAGAGTGGTTCACCTTGTCCCATATATACAATATTTGTAACTTTTAACCCAGTATCGGCTTGAATTAAAAATATTTGTTGTATTATTTCATCCGTGTCTAAGTTCCTTACAAATCCCAGTTTCGCTGTAGCACAAAAACTACATCCCATAGGACATCCTACTTGTGTACTTATACAAGCTGTTAAATTCGCACGGTTATCAAAACGCATTAAGACGGCTTCTGCATAATTACCGTCTTTTAATTCAAATAAAAACTTCATTGTTCCATCTTTGCTTATTTGCTTTTCTTTAATTGAAATGCTGCAAAGCTCTGTTTTTTGTTTCAGAAGCTCTCTTGTTGATAAAGATAAATCTGTCATTGAATCGATATCTTTTACCGATTTTAAATATAACCAATTATATATCTGTTTGGCGCGGAATTTTGACTGCTCATTATTGAGCATAAATTCTTCAATGTCTTTTAGCGATTTGCCTACAAGTATAAATTTCTCACTCATAATATATTTTTCTTTGTACTCTTTCTAAGAAATATTAACATAAAAACACTAACTATTTGTATTTAAAAATGTTCGTGTTAACATGTTTCTTGAAATATAATGTATAAGTCAAGGAGAATTAAATTGAGAAATTACGAATTATTATCAATAATTAAACCTAATATCGATTCTGAAGAATTTGATAATTTGGTAGCTAAAATTGAAGAAGCAATAGTTGCTCTTGAAGGAAAAGTTACATCAACTGATAAAATGGGCAGAAAAAAATTATCTTATGATATTAAGGATTTCAGAGATGGCTATTTTGTAGTACACAACTTTGAAATGGATCCTGCTCAAGTGGCTAAATTTAACAGACAATTAAGATTAAATGAAAACGTTTTGAGAATTATGCTTCTTGAAACATCTGAAGTAAAAGCTTAATTACGGAGAAAGAAATGTCAATAGCAAAAGCAGTTATATCAGGCACAGTATATAGAAATCCCGAAAAAAGATTTACCGGGAATAATATTCCTGTAACAACTTTTACTTTAAATATTGACGAAAAAGAACAATCATTAGTTAGAATAGTTGCTCGCGGTAATAATGCCGAAACTATCGAGCAATCAGTTTCTAAAGGTGATAAGGTTGTTGTTGAAGGTAGACTTCAAATTTCCAGTGTCCAAGGTGAAGACGGAACAGAGAAAAAAGTTATGGAAATTGATTTGTCAAGTTTTGAAGTTATTTCTTCTTCTCAATCTGTATCATCATCTTCTTCTTCAAACAAATCATCTGATGAGGTTGTTAAATTCTCGGAAGTTGAGATGGATGATGTTTTAATCGGTGAAGAAGAGATCCCGTTTTAGAAAGACTAGTAAAGGAAAAATTAAAAATGGCAAAAGAACAATTAGACAAGAAAAAACGTAAAAACTGCAGCTTCTGTGCTGATAAAGTTACATCTATTGATTACAAAGATGCTCAAAAATTAAGAAAATATTTAACAGAAGCAGGTAAAATTCTTCCAAGAAGAATTACAGGAACTTGCGCTGAACATCAAAGAATGCTTGCTAAAGCTGTTAAAAAAGCAAGAGAAGCTTCTTTATTATGCTATGTTTTTGAGTCTTAATTTATAATCAAAAATAATTTATTTAAAAGAGAGAACTATGTTCTCTCTTTTTTAGTCTCTGATAATTTGAACGGATGATCTTGTAGATACTGTTGGGGGCAACCAATATGAACTTCTTTGAATTCTGTTATTGGGATAATGCACCGGTCTGTGAGGATGTCTTCCATGATAGTATCTGCTTGGATTATATCCGTTGTTAAAATATCTGTTATTTAATCCTGAATTAATGAAGTTATTATTGTTGTAAAAAGGATTGTGAAGATAACGATTGTGATTATGGTATCTGTTATGATATGGGCAGTAGTTATTGTAACCATTCATGAAATTTAAAAATTCATTTCCATAAGCATTGTTTGAATATCCATAATTATAGCCTGATGTTGTCATAGATGGTGTAAAGCCTGTCATTGTTCCCGTTGTATCAAAAGTAGAGGTTACATTATCCCAAAATCTTCTTATGGCACTTCTCTTTTGACCAGGGTAGTAATTTTCTCTCGGATTTATAATTGCACTTTGTCTTGAGTTTCCTGAGATATGTTTTAACATATCTATTCTTGAATCTAAATCACCTGATTGTGCCATTCCGAAAAAATCTGTTTCCAGACGATTTAGTCTTTCTGCTATACTTTCATTTGCATAGCTTTCGCCATATTTTGATAATTCTATATTTGTTATTTCATCTTCTGAAAAACAAAATCCTATTATTGCTGTAAATAAAAATATTATTTTTATAATAAATAATTTTTTTAACATCATTTATCTCCCTATTATATATAGGAGTAAAAATAATATTTTATAAACAGACACTAAGCTATAATAAAGTATAATTATTCCAAATTCTTTAATATAAAAATAGTTTCGTTTACATTTACCAATAGTTTTTCCAACTTTGAGTCTAAATTTTCTTTAGTATATATATTATTTGTTGAAGTGTATGGCAAATATTTTTGTGAAACCAAACCTTGAGTTCTGAAATTTGCGGCTTCTCTTGCTTGTTGAGATATAATTATTAATCTGTTATATGATAAGTAATTGCTTTCAGGTTTGTCTTTATATTCTGCCCTTATATATTCAACATTATCAATTAAATTGCTGACTATTGCGTTAAACATTTGTATATCTTGATTTGTATTTAGGCATTTTCTTAACTTTTCAAGAATAATAATGACGCTGTTAACATCTTTAAGATATTGTGTAGTTTTATCCTTTTTTACTATTATATCTACATAGTTGTCATTGTCTCTCGGAATTGGTTTTAGTTTTGCTTCATTTTGTTTATCGAGTTCTTCAACAGAAAATGGTGCCATTGCTTTTTCATCGTGTTGTTTTCTTAAATAAGAAAATTCTGCATCAATGTTAGGTAGTGTGCCTACGTATCCGGCTCCTGTTGTGGTTATGACTATGATAAATAGTAAAATTATTGTTAGAAACTTATTCATAATTTATATTATACTGATATTTTTTACAAAGTGAATAATTATTAAAAACAGGTCTTTTTTATTCTTTAATGATATTCTTAAAAAAATAGGAGAAAGTATGAAAAATATTGTTAATAAATTGGGACCTCTTTCAAATATAGAATTTGATAAGTTATTTCTAAGTCAATTATTATCGCACTTTGCTGATGCAGTCGTACAGTTTACTTTAGTTGCTATATTGTTGGATAAATTGCCAAATGCCGGAAAAGCTATTGCAATAACATTTTTTGCATTTCTTCTTCCTCAATTTTTCTTTAGTCCATATTCAGGTGCATTTTGTGATAAGTTCAAAAGAAAAAATATATTGTCATTTAGTTTGTTTTATAGAACTTTAATATTATTTTTGGCTACTTATTTAATATTTATGCAGAGTATAATAGAACCTCAATATATATATTTAATCTCTTTTCTTTTAGGTTGCGGAAGTGCATTTTTCTATCCTGCGAAAATGGCTATCTTACCTAATTTGGTTGAAGGTTCACAGTTGAAATTTGCAAATGCCATGAATTCATCTATTGGGGCTATTGCTGTTTTATTTGGTGCATTTATTTCTAATTTTATAATTAGCCATACAAGTTTTATTACTGCTTTAAACATTATTTCTTTTAGTTATTTGTTTTCTGCTTGTTTGTGTTTGACTATTAAATTGAAATTTAAACAATCATTTTTCAAAATTTCAAACAATATCGTTAATGATATGAATGTTGCCATAAAATACATAAAAAATCATAAAAAAGCATTATATTTGGTAATGCTTTCATTTTGTATTCAATTTATAGTTGCTATGTTCTCTAATAACTTAAATACTCTTATAACCGATTATTATGGTTTAGCGTTTTCTGATTTGACATATCTCAGAACTATTTTGGGCTTTGGCATAATATTAGGTATGTTTTTAACTATATATTTTGCAAGATTACTTAAAGGTGTTCATCTTTTTTCTATAGGATTTATTGTTTTATGTATAACATTATTTACAGCTAATTTTTGCAATTCAATTGAAATAGCGTGGAAGTGGTTAATTCCAATTGGAGTTGCAGATGCAATGGTTGTTATTATGCTTGATACTACATTACAAAAAGTTACTCCGGATAGAGTGAGGGGTAAAATATTCGGTTTGAATTTAACCTTAAATACATTTAGCTTTTTACTCGGAACGCTCATTATTGCAATCTCTACAGAATATATTCAACCGTTAAATACATTTAAAATTATTGCAGGAATTTCATTTATACTCGCAATTTCAGTTCTTTTATTTGATAAAGCCTTTAGGTATTTTTTATTCAAGGCAACTTTAGGACAAATATTCTTGTTATTGTTCAGATACAGAGTTGAAGGAATAGAAAATTTGCCCAAAAAAGGGAAAGTCATACTTGCAGGTAATCATACAGGACATTTAGATCCATTTATTCTTCAGATGGCAACAAAACGACATTTGTGGTTTGTAACTGGTCCGGCTGCGTTTAAAGTTCCTATCGTAAGGTATCTTTTAAAATTTTATAATGTTTTACCGTTGAATTTTGGTAAAGGACTTGAAGCCATTGATTCTGCTGTAACTGAACTCAAAAAAGGTGAGGCTGTTATAATCTTTCCTGAAGGGAAGTTTACACCGAATGGTGAACTTTGTAAATTTAACAGAGGTGTAGGAATAATGGCAAAACATGCCGATTGTCCCATTGTTCCATTTTGTATTCAAGGCGGTTTTGAGACTTGGAATAAGAATAGAAAACTTCCGAAAATTTTTAATACTATTGTTATTCAATTTGGTCAGCCTGTTAAGGATTTAACAAAAAGTGAAAAAGACATTGCTCATGAACTTCAATTAAGAGTCAATTTTATGAAGAAAGCATTGGAAAGACGCTCTTTCTACCAAATTTCTCAGCATAATTATTCTAATTTCTTAGATTTAATGAGGGATAAAGGTGATATTTTTGCACCTGTTAATGCTGTTTCAATGAAAACAAAAGACGGTTATGAGTCGATTACATATATAGAACTTTCCAGAAATGCGAAGAAATTTGCTAATTATTTAATTGAAACTGTTGGAGTTAATAGGGGAGATAGAATTGCGATTTTGTCTGAGTCTCGTCCTGAATTTGCTATTGGAATTTTTGCATCTATTCAAACAGGCGCAATAACAGTTCCGTTGGATGTAAAATTGACGGTATCTGAGCATACAAATATATTGTCTGATTGCAATCCGAGAATATTAATCTGTTCTTCTCATTACCTGAATCATGCAATAGAAGTAAAGCAAAATGTAAAATCAATAGAACAAATTTTTGTTCTGGATAAAGATGAAGAAACTTCATATATGAATGTCTTTGATATTGAAGCGGATGTTGATAAAGATTTAGGGCGTCCCCGTTCTTTGGATGAAACCGCTTTAATTGTTTATACATCCGGTACAACAGGAAATCCCAAAGGTGTTATGATAAGTTTTGGTAATGTATATTCGCAATTCAAAGATTTTGAGAAAATTTTTAAATTATCATCAAAGAACAGGCTTCTTTCTTTGTTACCTTTAAATCATCTTTTAGAGCTTACAGATGGATTTTTTGCAATGCTTTATATGGGTGCTCAAATTGTTTATATAAAAAGTTTGAGTCCTAAAGAACTTACTGAAACAATGAAGGAAAAATGTATAACCAATATGATTGTTGTTCCTTTAGTTGCCAAAATGCTTAAAAATAGTATAGATAAGCAATTAAAGAAGCAGAGTCAAAAAGTTCAGTCTTTATTCAATTTAATGTATAAAACTGCAAAATATATGCCTCTAAAAATAAGAAGAATTATGTTTAAGTCCATAATTGATGAGCTTGGCGGAAAGTTTGAATGTTTTATTTCCGGAGGTGCTCCTTTAGAACCAGGTATTGCGGAATTCTTTGACAGAATTGGTATTCCTGTATTTCAAGGGTATGGTTTAACAGAAACAAGTCCTACCGTTTCTACAAATTATTATGACAATAATAAAATAGGTACTGTAGGAAAGCCACTTCCTTCTGTAAGAGTAAAAATAGCTGATAACGGAGAACTTCTTGTAACCGGTCAGAATGTTATGCAGGGCTATTACGGAAAGCCTGAAATGACTGCTGAAGTTATAGATGAAGATGGCTGGTTCCATACTGGAGATATTGCTGAACTTGATAAAGACGGTTATATAAAAATTACAGGCAGAATTAAAAATATGATAGTATTGGGCGGTGGTAAAAAGATATTCCCGGAAGAAGTTGAAGCAGTATTAGAACAATCTGATAAAATAAAAGAGATATGTGTGCTTTCATTAAAGATAAAATCCGGAAATAAAGCAGGTACAGAAGAAGTTGGTGCCATTGTTGTTCCTGCAGATAATATTCTGAACGATGAAAATGTTTTACAAATAATAGAGGAAGAAATAAAAAATCTTGCTAAAAAAAATCTTGCACCATACAAAATACCAACAGTAGTTGTTATTCATAAAGATGAACTTCCAAAAACATCTACAAAAAAAGTAAAGAGAATTGAGTTGGTTAAATGGTATGAGTCTGATAGTGTTAATGTTTAGAAATTATTAATTGATTTTTCATGGATTAAATAAGATAATTAATATTATCAAGAGGGAGGATAGTGCCATTAACATTAAGTCTATAATATCGGGAATTATAATTGTTTCAGGGTTAACTTCTTATTCTTTAGCAATGACTCCTGAAGCAAATCAGTATTATCATAAAGCTTGTTCTTTATCTGATGAATCAAAATATGAAGAAGCTGTTGAACAATTGAATATTGCTATTCAAATGTCTCCGGATGATGCTTTATTGTATACAAAACTTGCTGGCATGTATTCTGAACTTTCTGATTGGGATAATGCTGTTGAAGCTTATAAAAAGGCTTTGAAGTTAAGACCTAATGATGCTTTTATTTATATAAGTTTAGGCAATATATTTGAACAAATGCAAGATTATAAGAATGCTTATACTGCATATAATCATGCTATGAAAATCTTTCCTGAATATAAATATAATTATCTAAATCTTGCAAGTGTAAAAACTCATTTAAAAGAAGATGAAGAAGCAATTAAATATTATCAAATGTTTCTTTCTTATTATCCTGATGCTTTGGATGCAAGGGAAAATATGGCATCTATATACTTAAGAATGAATAAACCTCAAGATGCTGTTGAAATATACAATGATATTTATTTGAAAGACCCTGCTACTTTTAAAGATTTTTCTAATTATGGTCTTGCATTATATAGAATTTCTGATTATGACAATGCTCAAAATATTCTTTTAAAGGCTATAAAAAAAGATAATAATGATTATGTCGCAAGAGCAAATTTGGCTTATGTCTATTTGGCTCAAAACAAAGATGATTTAGCAATGAATGAATTTGCAAAGGCATTGGAATTACAGCCGGAGATGACTTCAATTCGTTTTGATTATGCGAACTTGCTTGCAGATAAAGAAAAATATGATGAAGCTATTATTCAATATAAAGAATACATAAAAGAAAATAAAGATAATCCTGTTGCATATAGAAATGCAGGGATTTTATATGAGAAGAAAGGCGATTATGAAAATGCAATAAAGACATTAGAAGAAGGACTTGTTGCTTCGCCGAAGGACGTTGAACTAAAAAAAGAACTTGCAAAATCTTATCATTTGGCAAAACAGTATGATCAAGCTATTGCTATGTATGATTCTTTATTGGAGCAAGATGCTGAAAATACTGATTTGATTTTGAATAAAGGTATTGCATATCATGCACAAAAGAAATATTCCGAAGCAATTGATTTGTATAAATCTGTCTTATTGAAAGATGCAGAAGATAAAACAGCTAAAGATTATTTGTTAAAAGCATATATGGCGCAAGGTGACTCTTTATGTGCTGAAGGAAATTATAGAAAAGCTATTAATAGTTATGAGTATGCTATTCAAATGGATTCAAATAATCCTTCTTTATACTTAAGTATTGCAGATGCATATGAAAAAATCGGTTCAAAATCTAAAGTTATAGAATACTATGAAAAAGCAATGGAAATTGCGCCTGAAAATAGTGAAGTTTTGTCTTCATATGCAAAAT
>DVJT01000076.1 GCA_018716565.1 Candidatus Avigastranaerophilus faecigallinarum
GGTCAAGAACAATTTAACAAATTAAAAATATATGCAGGTAGTGAACATCCGCATGCGGCTCAAAAGCCTGTTTTATACACAGAAACGGAGGCTAAATAATGGCAGATAAAGAAATTATGGCAACCGGAAGAAGAAAAACCGCTATTGCAGTTGTTAAACTTGTAAAAGGTAAAGGTTGAGTTTTTGTTAACGGTAAAACTTTTTCTGAGTACTTTTGTAACAGAGCTGCTTTAGAAATGATGGTTTATAGACCTTTAGCATTAACTGATAACCAAGAAAACTATGATGTTAAAGTAAAAGCTGTTGGCGGTGGTGTTTCTGCTCAAGCCGGAGCTATTAAGCATGGTATTTCAAGAGCTTTATTAAAAATCAATGAAGAATATAAATCTGTATTAAAATCAGAAGGTTTATTAACAAGAGATGCTCGTGTTAAAGAACGTAAAAAATACGGTCGTAAAAGAGCTAGAAAAAGATTCCAATTCTCTAAACGTTAATATTCAAAAGTCCAAAATGAAAAGAGTCCCGATTATGGGGCTCTTTTTTTATATGTTTTTTATAAATTATTATACTTATTGTTAGTTCTAAAATCTTTTTACAAATTTTTTTTATAATTGTATAATAATATTATTGGTAAATAGGGAACAGGTGAATTATGACAATAACTGCCGAAAAAGAAGGATTTATTACACAGGTTATAGGTCCTGTTATTGACGTTGAATTTAAATCAGGTGTTTTACCTGAAATATATGATTCTATTGAAATTATTGTTGATGACAATACAAAAATTATAGCAGAGGTTCAGCAACATCTTGGAGAAAACAGAATAAGAAGCGTTGCAATGTCATCAACTGATGGTATAAAAAGAGGCATGAAAGCTATTAATACAGGTGAACCGATAAAAATACCTGTTGGTAAGAATATATTAGGCAGAATTTTGAATGTATTAGGTGAGCCTGTTGATAATGACGGCGGTATTGAGGCTGATATGTATTTGCCGATACACAGACCTTCTCCTAAATTAGTTGATCAAAATACGGATATTGAAATTTTAGAAACAGGTATTAAGGCTATTGACTTGTTGCAGCCATATCAAAAAGGCGGAAAAATTGGTCTGTTTGGTGGTGCAGGTGTTGGTAAGACTGTTTTAATTATGGAGTTGATTCATAATATAGCATCTGAACATTCCGGTGTATCTGTATTTGGCGGAGTTGGAGAAAGAACTCGTGAGGGTAATGACCTTTGGAATGAAATGAAAGAATCAGGTGTAATTGATAAAGTTGCTCTGATATACGGGCAAATGAATGAACCGCCGGGTGCCAGAATGAGAGTTGGTTTATCTGCTCTTACTGCTGCTGAATATTTCAGAGATTATTCAAAACAGGATGTACTTTTATTTATAGATAATATTTTTAGATTTGTACAAGCAGGTTCCGAAGTTTCTGCACTTTTAGGCAGAATGCCGTCTGCGGTTGGTTATCAACCTACATTAGCAAATGAAATGGGTGAACTTCAAGAAAGAATTACTTCTACAAAAGATGGTTCAATTACATCTGTTCAAGCTATATATGTACCGGCTGACGACTTAACTGACCCTGCTCCTGCTACTACTTTCTCACATTTAGATGCATCTACCGTATTATCAAGACAAATTGCATCTTTAGGTATTTATCCGGCTGTTGATCCTTTAGCTTCAACAAGTAAGGTATTAGACCCGTTAATTGTGGGTGAAGAACATTATAATGTTGCAAGAAAAGTTATTGAAATTCTTCAAAAGTATCAGGATTTACAAGATATTATTGCAATTTTAGGTATGGATGAATTATCTGAAGAAGATAAAGAAACTGTAAATAGAGCAAGAAAAATTCAGAAATTCTTATCTCAACCATTTTCAGTCGCAGAACAATTCTTAGGTACTCCCGGTAAATATGTTAAGCTTGAAGATACAATTGCGGGCTTTAAAGGCATTGTTGAAGGATTATATGATAATATTCCGGAACAAGCTTTCTATATGGCAGGTACTATAGAAGATGTTTTAGAAAATGCTAAGAAAATGAAATAGGTATTATTATGGCAGAAAAAACTATTCATTTTAAAATAATAACTCCTGAAAAAATTGTGTATGAAGATGATGTTGATGCCATTTATGCACAAGGGCAAGAGGGCGGATTTGGTGTTTTACCAAATCATGTTCCTTTTATGTCTTCTTTAGCTATCGATACTGCCAAAATTGAAAAAGACGGTGAAGTAAAATATTTTTCTATTATTGGCGGAGCTTTTCAGTTTAAAGATAATGAAGCTATTATTTTAACAGAAATTGCAGAATGCGGTAATGATATTGATACTACAAGAGCTCAGCTTGCAAAAGAAAGGGCTGAAGCAAAAATTGCTTCTGCTGAAACTCAAAGAGATATTAAAATTGCAAATACTGCTTTGGCAAGAGCTATGGCTCGTTTAAAAGCTGCTTCAAAACAATAGCTTTAAACATATTTTTTTGTAATTACGTCAATACAAAAATCGGCTATTTGTTTTTCAAATGCCTTACCTTGTGGACTGTTATAATATTCTTCTTTCCACCAATTGTTTTTGTATTGTTCATTTGGCATTTTCAATTTTAATATATATACATTTTTCAGATTGATTTCTTTTGTAATATATTCTGTATCAATTACTGCTAATTTGAATGGTTTATTCTTTGTGATGTTCTTTAGTGCAATGTATTGATTTTCTATATCTTCACTGTCGCCAAGTATTTGAAAGAAAAGAAAATTATCCTTTTCTTCAATGGTTTTTCTAAAGTTATTGATTCGTTTTTTATAAAGGTTTATAAGTTTTTGTTTATCTTTTTCTTTGTATCTTTTATCGTGGGAGAAATAAATACAATTTGGGGCTTTAATCCAATAATCTGTTTTATATTCTAAATCATTGAAAAATTCGTTAAAGTCAGTTTTTAAAATTTTTGTAATTTCAGGTATTCCGAAAACAGCAAAATCGAAGGGGTATGTTAATTCGCCAAAAAATTTTCTTTTTTTTATACCCCATCTTGTTAATATTGTTCGTGGCATGCAATTTTGCCCGAGAGGAATTATTATTGGTTTAATATTTTCCATATTATAAATCATAATAAATTTTAAATCTGAAAGCAATTTTATTGTATAATTTTTTATAAGAGGTAATATATGAAAACTTATTTAAAAGATTATTTCTTTTTAACAATCGGGGCATTAATATATGCATTTGCAATTGAAGGGTTTTTAATCCCGAGTAAAATCATAGATGGTGGTGTAACAGGTATTTCAATGATATTGAGTACTATTACAAGTCAACCGCTAGGAATTTTTATTGTGTGTATTAACTTACCTTTTATAATACTTGCACTTCAAAAACTAGGTAAACGATTTGTATTCTCAACATTTTACTCAATTCTAATATTTGCGGCAGGTGTTACATTTTTTGGAAAGATGTTTCATGGACATTGTATAATTGATAATTTGGAATTATTCTTGGTTGCTATATTTGGCGGATTAATTCTTGGTGCAGGGGTCGGCTTAATTATAAGAAACGGGGCTTCTGTTGACGGTACTGAAATTTTAGCTATATATTCAACAAAGAAAATACCTTTCTCTGTCGGTGAAATAATCATGTTTATAAATCTTTTTATATTCACTGTTGCAGGATTTATATATGATTGGCAGCATGCTTTATATTCTATAGTTACATATTTTGTTGCTTATAAGACTATGGATATTGTTATTGAAGGTTTGAATGAATCAAAATCTGTTTTTGTTATTACTGATTATTCAACAGAAATAGGCAAAGACATTATGGAAAAAATGGACGTAAGTGTTACATATATTGATGCAGAAGGTGGTTATTCCGGTATAAAGAAAAGAATTGTTTATTGTGTAATATCACGTCTTCAAGTTCAAAAAATAAAGGAAATAGCCAAAAACATTGACCCAAGGGCCTTTATCGCAATAGAAAATGTATATGAAGTTGAAGGTGTAAGAGTAAAAAAGAGAAAAATATAAAAAACTTTGAAAATAAAGTATTTTTGAGTTAAATTTATAAGTAATTATAAGTGAGTAGACAGGAATTTATTATGATAACAACGACATCAATGAAAACGCATGGATGCGGTGAAATAACAAAAAATGAAGTAGGTAAACAAGTTACAATAGCAGGTTGGGTTTCTGCTGTTAGGGATTTAGGTGGAATTATCTTTGTTGAAGTCAGAGATAAATCAGGATTTTTTCAATTAGTTTCAGACCCTCAAAAAAATCCTGAAGTTTATGAAACATTTCAAAAGTTAAGAGATGAATTTGTAATAAAAGCAACAGGTGTTGTTTCTGTCAGACCTGAAGAAACATATAATCCGAAACTTCCTACAGGTGAAATTGAAGTTTATCCTACTTCTTTAGAAATATTGTCTACTGCGGCTGTATTACCATTCCCGTTAAATTCAGATGATGTTAATGAAGATATCAGACTAAAATATCGTTATTTGGATTTAAGACAAGAAAAGGTTTTAAATTGTCTTAAATTAAGACATGAAATTGTTAAAACAATGCGTAATTATTTAAATAATCAAAACTTTATTGAGGTTGAAACTCCTATTTTGATTAAAACTACGCCGGAAGGAGCCAGAGATTATTTGGTTCCGAGCCGTGTTCAGCCGGGTAAATTTTATGCTTTACCGCAATCACCTCAAATTTTTAAACAATTATTGATGGTTGGTGGTATTGAAAGATATTATCAAATAGCAAGATGCTTCCGTGACGAAGACTTAAGGGCTGACAGACAGCCAGAATTTACACAGGTTGATATGGAAATGTCTTTTGTTGAACAACAAGATATTATGAATATGGTTGAGGGACTTTTAAAAGAAGTATTCAGACTTGTTGGTTATGAAACACCTGATAAGCTTCCTGTTATTACTTACAAAGAAGCTATGGATAAATATGGCAGTGACAGACCTGATTTAAGATTCGGATTAGAATTATTTGATATCGGTGATATCATAATGGAATCTAATTTTGAAATAATTAAAGATACTTTGAAAAAAGGCGGTATCGTTAGAGCTATTAAAATTCCTGGTATTGCTTCATATTCAAGAAAAGAAATGGATGATTTAACAAAATTAGCGGTTTCATTTGGTGCAAAAGCCTTAGCTAATATTATGTATTTAGAAGATGGAACAGCTAAATCTCCTGTTCTTAAATTCTTAACAGAAGAACAAGCAGAACAAATAAAACAAAGAGGAGATGCAAAACCTGGTGATGTTATTTTCTTTGTAGCTGATAAACCAAAAGTTACATATGATGTAATGGGCAGATTCAGATTATACTTTGGTGAAAAATTAGGTTTAATTGATCCTAATGCTCATGCTCTTTTATGGGTTGTTGATTTCCCAATGTTTGAATATTCTGAAGAAGATAACAGATATGTATCAGTTCACCATCCGTTCACAATGCCAAATCTTGAAGATATAGACAAAATGGAAACAGATCCTGCTAATTGCCGTTCAATTGCTTATGATATAGTTTATAACGGTAATGAACTTGGAGGCGGTAGTGTAAGAATACATGATGGTGAAATCCAAAAGAGAGTATTTAAAGCATTAGGCTTATCTGAAGAAGAAACTCAAGAAAAATTTGGATTTATGATTAATGCATTTAGATATGGTACACCTCCGCATGCCGGTCTTGCTTTAGGTTTGGATCGTGTTGTTGCATTATTGGCTAAAACAAATTCAATAAGAGATGTAATTGCATTTCCTAAGAATTCAGCTGCTAAATGTTTGATGACAGATGCACCTGCTTTAGCTTCTGAAGATCAGCTTAGAGAATTGCATTTAAGACTTACAACTAAAGTTAACTAGATATGAGAGTTTAAGAATAAAAGGCTAATCCTGTATAATATACATCTTTAGCCTTTTATATACTCAAAATTACGCTTAGGATGGGAAATGGAAGACGAATTAATTAAGCAAATATGGAATGACGCACTTGTTATATTAAAAGATACCGTCATTACAACTACTTATGAAACTTGGATATTACCTTTAGTTCCGCATTCATTGGAAGACAACTGTTTTTGTGCTTTAACGGGACAAAATTTGGCGGTACAAATTTTACAAAAAAATCAGAAAGAAATTTCAAAAGCTCTTTCTGAGGTTTGTGGTAAAGAGGTTTATTTTAAGGTTATTTATGATGATAATCTCCATAAACAATTAGAGAAAGAAAAGCAAAAAGCAAAGAAAGACGAAGAAAAAGAGTTTATTCAAAATTTGGAGAAACGTATTGCTTCATCAAAGTATGATGGGTTAAAGCAAATGCGTTCTGATTGTAATTTAAACTTGAAATACAAATTTGATAATTTTGTAGTCGGAGCTAATAATAAATTTGCTCATGCAGTTGCGCTTGCGGTTGCTAAGGATCCTGGCAAACAATATAATCCGTTATTTATATATGGTGGTTCAGGATTGGGTAAAACTCACTTGTTGCAAGCAATTGGGCACGATGTATTGTTTCATAAACCAAAATTAAAAGTAAAATATGTAAAAGCTGAAGAATTTATTAATGACCTTGTCAACTCGCTTGTAAAAGGTATGGATAAAGCAGGCGATAAGAATAAAAAAATGAATGATTTCCGCAATAAATACAGAAATGTTGATGTCCTTTTAGTTGATGATATTCAGTTAATTGAAGGTAAAGCAAGAACCGAAGAAGAAATGTTTAATACATTTGAAAGTCTTCATAATTCAGGTAAACAGATTGTTTTTACTTCAGACAGATCGCCTGATAAATTTGAAAATACACCTGACAGATTAAAAACTCGTTTCCAAATGGGGCTTCTTGCTGATATTCAAGTGCCTGATATAGAAACCAGAATGGCCATACTGACAAAGTTGGCAAATGATAATAATATAAAAATGCCGATAGATGTAATAGAATTCTTGGCAACAGTTTATAATAAAAATGTTCGAGAACTTGAGGGTGCGTTTAATACAGTTAGTGCATATACTTCAATAAATGAAATACCTATAACTGTTGAGATAGTTAAAAAAGTAATCGGTTATAGTGAAAAAAGAAAAACGGTTACTGTTGAAGGAATAATTGATATAGTTGCAGGTTTTTACAATGTTTCGGTAGATGATATAAAAAGTACAAATAGAGCTGCTAAAACAGCATATGCTCGTCAAGTTGCAATATATCTGGCGAAGGAACTCACAGGAGAAAGCTTCCCATATATTGGTGATTGTTTTAACAGAAAACATACAACAATAATGTATTCTCACCAAAAAGTTAAGAGTGATATTGCTATAGATAGGCATTTAGCTCAAGACATAACAGAACTTACTTCAAAAATTAATGAATAAAAAAGAGGGCTTTATTATATAGCCCTCTTTTATTATTTATAGTAATTTATGCCATATAAGACATTGTAGAATCCTGATTAATTCTTGCATTTGGGTTAAAAGTGAAACCACCATTTAGGTTTATTTTATTTGTATTTTCTACATCGTATTGCTGACCGTCAACAACTACAACTTGTTTAGTTTTATCACAAGCTAGATTATCAGAAATTTCTTTAACGTCATATTGTTTGCCATCTATTACAACAACTTCTTTATAACATGGCATTAAAGACATTCCTTTGCTGTTGTCTTGAACTTTTTTTACAGGATATTGTTGTCCATTAATAGTTACATATTTCTTTTCAACAGGTGCAATAGAATTTGTTAATCCATTATTTGCAGGAATTGATGTTGTAAAATTTGCTGCATTAACCATAAAAGAACCTACCTTCCAAAAAATAAACTTACCTACCTTGTTTTTATATAAAAAATTTTTATTAATAAAAATTGCCCTATTTGTTAATAATCTTAATCTAATTCCAAATGTCAGGGGTTGAAAGTGTAAGTGCTGTTAGTTTTTTGTATCCGTTCTTTTTTAAAAGTTTTATTATTTCTTCTAATGTTATTCCTGTTGATGTTATATCATCAATAATTAAAAGATTTTCATTTGTATCTATAGTTTCATTTTTGTTAATTTCAAATGCATTTTTTATATTTTGGAGTCTTTGCGTTTTATTTAAATTAAATTGCTTTTTTGTGTCCCTTATTCTTAAAAGAAATTTTTTATTATTTTTAAATCCAGTTAATTTACTCAATTCATCTGCTACTAAATCCATATGATTATATTTTCTTTCTTTTCTCCTGTTTGAATGTATAGGGACAGGTAAAATAAGAAAAGTCTCTTTTTTATGTAAATCAAGCCAGTATTCGTACATTATTTTTGCTTGAAGTGACGCTAAAATTCTTTTATTATGATATTTTAAGTCTTTTATTAATTTTTTTGTAATTTCATCATATAACGTGCAGGCATATATTTTACAATTATTTTGTTCCTTAAATACAGAAGGCGGCATAAAATGGATTCTGTTATAACATTTTTTGCATATAATACTGTCTTCTTTTTTTGAATGACAGAAGTAGCAAGGTTGGATATATATTAAGTTTAGTAGTTTTTCGATTAACTTTATCATATAATACAAATTATATTAGATAAAAGAGAAGATTAAAATGGGATTTTTAAATATGTTTTCAAGTGCAATAATCATGATTTTGTTAATCAGTTTATTGATTTTAGTACATGAATTGGGACATTTTTGTGCTGCGAAGTTAGTAGGAATAAGAGTTGATAAATTTGGGTTTGGTTTACCAATCGGACCGACTTTATTTTCTAAAAAATTTGGTGAAACAGAAATTTTAATCCATGCATTTTTACTTGGTGGTTATGTTTCATTTCCTGACGATGAAGAAGATTGTGATTTGCCAAAAGATTCCACTTTAAGGTTTTCTAATAAATCAGTAGGACAAAGGGCACTTGTTATATCTGCAGGTGTAATATGTAATGTTATTTTAGCTTATTTCCTAATATTTTTTACAGGACTTTTGTGGAAACATTTACCTGATAATAAATTTGTTATTAAGTTTGAAAAATTTGCACCAAGTGCCGTTCAATCTATAATTGATTCAGGTATTCAAAAAGGTGATATTTTATATACTGTTAACGGTTTAAAGGTTGATTATCCTATAACCTTAACAAGACATCTTGATTTATCAAAGGAATTTGATGGTTTCGCTTCTCAAAAGTTAATTGAAAGTAAATTGGCAGAGTTAAAATCTTTAAATCCTCAATTATCCGATAATGAAATTATAAAAGCAGGTACAATTGTAAAACTTCCTAAATTTACAGATGAAGAAAGTGTTAAGTTATCTGTTGATAATATTTTAGGTTTGGAGAAATATAAATCAAAAGAAACTCAGCTTTCTGATTTTCAAAAAGATTTAAGAGATAAGATTAATTACAGCAGCGAATATAAACTTGAAAGTGATGCTTTACCAATTGATATAGCTGCAGCGATTTCTGATACCAAAAAACCGGTTTCAATAGTTGTTTTAAGAAATAATCAAGAAGTACAATTAAAACCTGTCTATGCAGGTAAAGATGGAAAGCTTGGTATTGAACAATCATATAGTGAGAAATATACTGAAACCAAAAACCTAAAGGAATTAATTCCTGCAACGATTCATTATGTTAACTATAATATAGGATTTATGGTATATACTCTTGGAAAACTATTTACAGGTAAAATTCCAATGAGTGAAATGAACGGAATTATTGCTATTACAAAAATAGGAACTGAAATAATTGCATATAAAGGTATATTCCAAGGTTTATTGTTGACAGCTATGATATCTTTAAACTTGGCATTAATTAATATATTGCCTATTCCGGCTTTAGACGGAGGACATTTATTATTCCTTATTATCGAGAAGATAACAGGAAAACCTGTAAGTAAGAAATTTGTTGAAATATTAAGTAATTTCTTCTTCTATTTATTAATAGCCTTGATGGTATTGATTTTATATAATGATATCCATGCTTGGATAATAGGTAAAATTTAGTAAAAATAAAATATGATTTTCTTTTTATATTTATTCAGGTATAATCTATAAAAATTGTATAAAAAGGGAATTTATGAAAGGTCATTTATATATAGTTGCGGGATGCTCCGGAGTTGGAAAAGGCACTTTATTAAAGCTTTTCTTAAAGGAAAATCCTGAAATTAAGTTATCAATATCTGCTACAACAAGAAAGCCAAGACAAGGTGAAGAAGATGGTGTAAGCTATTTTTTTGTATCTAAAGAAGATTTTCAAAAATCTATTGATAATGATGAATTCTTAGAATGGGCAGAATTTAGCGGTAATTTCTATGGAACTAAAAAGAGTTTTGTAGAAAAAACATTGGCCAAAGGAATAGATTTGATTTTAGAAATTGAAGTTCAAGGTGCAAAACAAGTAAAGGAAAAAATGCCTGAAGCTACTTCAATTTTTATTATGCCTCCATCTTTAGAAGATTTAGAAAAGCGTTTAAGAGGCAGACATACTGAAAGTGAAGAAGCTATACAACGAAGGCTTAGTGTTGCTGCAAGAGAAATAGAAGCCGGTAAAAACTTTGATTATCAAATTATTAATGATAACATAGAAGAAGCATTGGCTAATATGCAGAAAATCTTTAATTATAGGTAATAATCTATTGCATATGTATAGATTCTGTTTGTAGTAATTTTGAAACTTCTTCTGAAGTTAGATTTTCTTTCGTTACAGGAATCAATTCTCCTGTAATTGCATCTCTATGTACATAATTAATATTATATGTACCATCATCATTTTGTTTTAGTGTTCCAGAACATAGAGATTTATCTGCCATAATTTCTACTTCGGTCATTGTTTTATATTTTGCTTTTGCACCATAAACAGTTGGTTGTTTTTTTACAGTGTATGTTCCGTCTTCATTTCTTGTAATTAAACTACTAGAACCACAAATTGTTGGTTTTAGTATAGCACTTCCGTCTGAAAATTTAGTTGCGTTTTTAAATTGTGTATCAAAATTTTTATTATTTGTTATTATGTTTGGATAATAACCCATAATTTGAGATGCATTTACAGTTTTTTTATCTTCAATAGGTAAATCTAATTGTTCTTCTTTTGTTTGGTTTGATGTTCCGGTTGTATTACATTCAGTTTTTTGATTTATATTATTGTATGTGATTGCTTGTTTAATTTCTCCAATGTTCATTTTTTAATGTCCTTTATTTTATTCTGCTGTATATATAATTAAAGTAAATTTCTTAAAAAAAATGCTAAGAATAATAAAAAATTATTTTAAACTTAATATCTCTTATAATTTTTAATATATAATTGTTTGATGATAACATAGAAGAAGCGTTGGCTAATATGCAAAAAATCTTTAATAATAAAGGGTAAAAAATGCTTAGCGGAAAAAACGTCTTAGTTGGTATAACAGGAGCTATTGCAGCTTATAAAGTTTGTGAATTGATTCGTTTGTTTAAAAAAAATCATGCAAATGTAAAAGTTGTTGTTACTCCTAATGCATTGAATTTTGTTACTAAGACTACATTAGAATCATTAAGTCAAAATGCTGTTGATATTGAGCAATTTAATATCAAAGAATATAAGCCTGAACATATAGCTTTGACTGATGAAGCGGATATCTTTGTTATTGCACCTGCGAGCGCAAATACAATTGCAAAAATGGCTTTAGGAATTTGTGATAATTTATTAACATCAACATTCTGTGCTTTTAAAAAGCCTGTTGTAATAGCACCTTGTATGAACACAAATATGTGGGAAAATCCCGCTGTAGAAAAAAATATTGAAATTCTAAAGAATAGAGGAATAAAAGTAATTGAACCTGATACTGGCTTTTTAGCCTGCGGAACTAACGGTAAAGGCAGACTTGCTGATATAAATTTAATTTATGATACTGTTAAAGATATTTTATTGCCTGAACAAATATTAAAAGGTAAAAAGGTTGTAATAACAGCTGGTGGTACGAAGGAAAATATTGATGCAGTAAGATATATCGGAAATTATTCTTCAGGCAAAATGGGCATTGCATTAGCTGATAGTGCATATAAACTCGGAGCTGATGTTGTTCTTATTTCTACAGTTGATGTTGATAAAAAATATAAAGTGATAAATGTTCAAACAGCTCAAGAAATGTATGATAAAGTAAACGAAGAGTTTAAAGATGCTTATACATTAATTATGGCTGCTGCTGTAAGTGATTATCGGGTAAGAAATAAATCTGAACAAAAAATAAAAAAGGATGGAAATCCTCTAATAATTGAACTTGTTGAGAATCCTGACATTTTAAAAGAAATGTCTAAAATTAAGCGAAATGACCAAATTGTTGTGGGATTTTGTGCTGAAAGTCAAAATTTAATGGAATTTGCAAAACAAAAGATTTCAAAGAAAAAATGTGATTATATATGTGCAAATGATATTTCTAAAAAAGACATCGGCTTCTCGTCAAATGATAATGAATTGTATATAATAGATAAAGAAATGAATGTTTGTCATTTTGAAAAAGCTGATAAACAAATTATAGCTATGAAGATTTTGGAAAAAATTTATGGAAAAAGTAAGTAAAATTATAAAAAGAATAGAAGAGTTTGCACCGTTAAACACAATGCAGAAATGGGATAATTCAGGCTGGCAGATAAATTTAGGTATCGAAGATACAAATAGAATTCTATTAGCACTTGATGTCACTCCATCTACTGTTGATGAGGCTATTAATAAAAAATGTGACTTGATTATATCACATCATCCAATATTTTTTAATTCAATAAAAACAATAGAATCCCCATTTATAATTAAGGCAATTCAAAATAATATACAAGTATACTCAGCTCATACTAACTTAGATATAGCACAAGGCGGTGTAAGTGAATATCTTGCAGAAAAATGCGGATTTACAGATTTAGATACTGCTTTTGAATTTATTAAATATAAACAGTTTGATGAAGAAAAAAACTTTTCAAAACTGATTTCAACTCTGAAAACAATTTTTAGCTTGCCAAGTGTAAGAGTTGTAAATAGTCAAAGAAAAACATATAAATCTATAGCATTTTGTTCAGGCAGTGGTGCAGAGTATATTCAAGAACTTGAAAAAATTGGTATAGACGTATTTATAACTGGTGATTTAAAACATCATCAGGCACTGAATGCTACAAATATGACCATTGTTGATTTGGGCCATTTTCATAGTGAAAGATTTGTTGTTGAAATTTTTGAAAATATATTGAAAAATGAAGATGTAGAAGTTATAGCAGCTGTTGAAAAACCTGCTTGGGAGTTAATTTAATGAAAAAGATTTTTATATCAATATTAAGTGTTTTATTATTGCAGAGTTTTGTTATGGCAAAAGATACGTTGCAATTTGATTTCCCGAATGAAGGATGGCATAAAGTTTCAAGTCCTGATGGAATTGAAAGCAAAAAATGTTATGTACCATATAATCAAAGTTCGGATAATTACACAGAAATGCTTATTTTTTCGGAACGTGTTTTAAAGAATCAAGGCTTATCTCCAATGGTGATGCTCCATAAACAATTAGGTAAGGATAGAAATAATTATCCTGATATTGTTCCTGAATATATAGTAAGTGATTTTGATAATGCTATGGTTACTTGGTGTAGTAAAATGAAAAATACTTGCGCCGTTGAAAGGGCTTTTCAAGGTAAAGAGGGAATTATTTTTGCTATATATCAAAATAAAGCTCCTCATTATTCACAAAATATGTTTGGTCAATGGTCAAATATATTGAGTAAAGTTAAAGTTTATGAATCTGAAGTTGATGGTGCTTCTGCAAAAAATCTAATAGAGCTTGATTAATGAATATTACAGGCGGTAAATATAATTCAAGAAAAATAAAAACGGCAGAATATGAAAATATAAAGCCCACATTATCAAAAACTCGCCAGGGTATTTTTAATACTTTGTCTGCAATGATTGATTTTGAAGGGAAGTTATTTATTGACCTATTCTCAGGTAGCGGTATAATGGGGCTTGAAGCTATATCAAGAGGCTTTAGAGTTATTTCTTTTGAAAAAGATAAAAAAACGGCCTTATCAATTAAGGAAAGTTATAAAAGTCTTGGGCTCATTCCTGAATTATATTTTGGTGATGCTTTAAAAAATATCTTAAAGATTAATTTAAAAGCAGATGTTATTTTTCTTGATCCGCCATATGATTCTGATTTATATGAAAAATCTTTAAAGATTATAAAAGATAATAATATATTGGATGATGAAGGTATTATTATCTTGGAACATCCTATTGATAAGAATATAAATATTCAAGATTTTGAAATTATTAAAATTAAAACATATGGTGATAAACAGATTACTTATTTAAAATTATAGATATTTCTGTTTAAAAATAATTTAACCTGTTTCAATAAACAAAATAACGAAACTACATATACAGTTGTACTTTTTTCTTTTTTTATTCAAGTTTTGTTTAAAATTTACTTCCTAAATTTTGGTTTTTAAATGAACATAATGTAATCTATTACGTACTTTTCTCATTGCAGAAAAGTACCAAAAGGCTAGCAACTTGATATTTCGTTTCTATTTTGTTAATTTCAACCTGAAGCTTTGTAACTCGGACTTCGTCCTCAAACAGACAAAGCTTTGATATCGTTTCAATAAACAAAATAACGAAACTACATATATAGTTGCACTTTTAATAAAAATAAAACAAAAAAAGACCGATTATTAAATCGGTCTTTTTTAAACTCTTTCTAATCAACTAGGCTGCAACACCTTTAATTTCAGTAATTAAATAATTTGCAATCCATTCAAAATCGCTATTTGATTCTGCTGCTTTTTGAAGATAGTCAATAGATGATTCTCCAATTCTAATTAAAATCATAGCAACAATTCCTCTTGTTCTGCCTTTTAAAACTTGAAGAGAATCTACAAGAGAAGGAACTGCTTCTTTACCGATATTAACAAGTTCATTTTCTATTTCATTTTTTACGTTATTATCAGCGTTTTCTAATTTATTTAAATATTCGTTTATTGGTAATAATATTGTATTCATCTATTTGCCTCTTCTTATATTTCAAAACTTCCGATTTTATTATAAGGCAAAAAATTCAAAATCCTGTTTTTTTAATATATTCTTTATATCGACCCTGAAAATCAATAAAATCAAATATTTTACATT
This sequence comes from Candidatus Avigastranaerophilus faecigallinarum, assembly GCA_018716565.1. Classification (GTDB taxonomy): domain Bacteria; phylum Cyanobacteriota; class Vampirovibrionia; order Gastranaerophilales; family Gastranaerophilaceae; genus Avigastranaerophilus; species Avigastranaerophilus faecigallinarum. The sequence goes on from DVJT01000076.1 coordinate 15,111, forward strand.
GATTTAGATTATAATTTTTATTGTTATTCATTTAAAAATAGCCCGAATATATAAGATTGATATTACCTTTTGGTGTATTTTTTTCTTCTTTGAATATGTTTAAACTGTAAATATCCTGAAACTAAATGGAATTTTTCAGGATTTGGGAGTGTGTTCAATAAAAGTCATTGCGGGGTATAGAAAAAATGCTAGTTGAAAAATACATTAATGGATTAAATCAAAGAAGCCAAATAGAATTCAAGAATATATCTAAAGATATAATTCCTTGGTTAGAGCAAACGGCTTTAGAAAATAATTGTTTGATAGATAAAAAAGAGTGGAAAAGTAAGTATAACAGTTATGTTATTTATGATTATGAGCCATTTTGTTCTGATGGATTTGAAATAAATGTTACTGTGTCTTCTCACGATATTAATTATTTGTATTTTTTGAAATTTCTATATGATAACAAATTGGATACTATTGAATATTTGAATAATTGTATAGGTGACTAGTACACTTTGTTATTGTAAATCAGTAAAACAAAATATATAATTTAATTGCAAAAAAGAAAGGAAGCAATATGGAAGAAAATAACACAAATAATCAAAATGAAGGTATGAAAGAAACAGATAAACATGTCTGTTTTGAAAATCATTGTTGGAAAAAATGTTTAGCAATGATATGTGCAGCATTTATTGGAGGATTTCTTGCTTTTTATTTTGTTGCAGATCAAATGATGCATAAATACTATAGACCTCATTTTAATCCTTATAAATTTGAGAAAAGAATGTTTGATGATATTGACAGAATGTATAAGCAAGATATGAAAGCTTTTGAAGATGCTTTTAATATGAAAGACAGATTCCATAAGATGAAAAAAATGCATGAAGCTGATTTTGGCATGCCAATATTTATGATGGACTCAGTAAAAATTAAAACAGAATTTGATGATAATAAATTCAATATTATTGTAGGTCTAAAACCTTTTCAAAATGATGAAAATAAGATTAACTACAACGTAGAAGGAAGAAAATTGACTGTTTTCGGAAATTCGCAAGTGCAAGATAAAGAATATGAACAAGATGTTGCTTTTTCTCAAGATTTTATACTTCCTGAAAATGCAGACACTGCAAATATTTCTAAATATAAAGAAGGACACAAACTCATAATTTCTGTTCCTATAAAGGAATAGAATCTGTATAAAATAAAAACAGGGCTAAAATACTTTAGCCCTGTTTTTATGCTTCAATAAATAATCTTCTGCCTACAATATTGGGTTTACCATTATAATACCCTGCAAAATAACCACCTTTTACCGGACGATTAATTGCATAGTTGTTTCTGTTTTGTGGCTGTACAAAAGGATTTTCAAAAGGATTGTATCCTGTATTTGTTGAATTAATATTTTGAGTAGATACACTTGGAGTGTAGAAAACTTGTGCTACCATATTTTTTAGGTTGTTAATCATTTACTTTTCCTTTGTACTTTACACATGTAATTATTAATGATAAAACTTACTTTGTCATTATTATACAATTTTTTATTAGAAAAAATTGTAATTTATTATAAAAAATACATCTTTTGTTGTATTCGTTAAAGATAGTTTAAATTCATGTTTAAAAGCTTCTTTCATGTGGAATAGTCAACTTATAAGTCGCAAAAGAAAACAAAATAAGATATACAAAAATAAATGAATATATTGATATAACTTGTATTACCAATTAATATGGGCCGTGTCGTTATACACCGGATTTAATAAAAGTAAGGTATACTGGTTCTATTTGTTTATATTTGTTTTAATTTATCTTTAATTTTGAATTTGTGATTGAAATAATAAAATAATAATAAAAATAATAGAAACAAAAAGACAACGAATGCCAAATTAAAAAGTAGCAAAAGTTAATAAAAATTGTTTATAGCCTAGTATTCTATAATGAAATACTGTTGTGCTTTATAGACATTTGTTAAATTTTGTTAATACTTGACGAATTGTTAAAAAAAGTATACAATTTACTGGTATTTGGAAAAAGTTTTGAAAAAACGAAAGGTAAAAATTATGAAAAAATTAGGTTTCACCCTTGCCGAAGTTTTAATTACTTTGGTTATCATCGGTGTAATCGCTGCTATGACAGTTCCTACATTGATGAACAATACTAATGCTCAAGAATATCGTTCAGCATTAAAGAAAGCTATTGCAGGTTTAAACCAAGCATTAACATTGAACTATGCTTTAGAAGGTTTATCTGCTCAAGATTATTCAACTGGTACAGCATTAGTTACTGATGTATTTAAGAGAAGAATGAGTGTAATTGAAGGTGATACATCATTCACTAGTACAGGTTGTGCTGGTTCAGATGTATTTACAACAGCAGATGGTATGATGTTCTGTGTAACAGGTTTCTCTTCTGCGCAAAATGATGCTCAAGGTTCTATTTGTGACTCATACAATACAACAGGTTGTGTATCTGGTGCTACTGAAGCAAACCCAGCTCCAAGTGCAAATATTTGGATAGACGTAAACGGTGTTAAAAAACCAAACCAACCAACTACAAATTCTTCAAGACCAAGAGATATTTACCAAGCTACAATTTATGCTCAAAAAGTTGTTCCTTATGGTGCTCCAACTCAAGGTGTAATGTATGAAAAAGGAACAGATGGTGCTAACTAATAATTAGCGTTGTTAATTAGACTAAAAGGTTAGGCAAGAGGTGATTCATTCACCTCTTGTTTTTTATATAGAATAAATATACATACTGTAATAAAAAACTCATATTTCTTGACTTATAAATATTTATTCAGATATCATGTGACTATTAAAGGGAAAGGATTGGGGTATATAATTTATGAGAAATTCATCAATGTATAGATCAAACTTATCAGATGAAAAAATAGCTTTTTTATCTGAATTAAAAAGTCAAAGGGAATATAGCCAAAATCAACAGGACGATTATACCCCTAAAGCATATAAAAGACCTAGTAAACAAAAGGAACTGGATCTTTTATGGCAGAATTTTAAGATTAATCCAAAAGAAGAAAAATCTCCGGGAGTATATTTGTTAACCGGATTTATAGCCGGAGCTTTATGCATGTTTATTATGAATGCAATTTTAAGTATTAGTTCGAATCTACCTGCTGATACATCTTCTGCATCTTTGGGACAACCAAAGTTTGAAAAGAAAATAATGAGAAAAAGTAAACTGCCACAAATTACATCTAGTATTTCAGTAGTCCCTGCAACATCTGAAGCTGTTGATGAGGTGGTTATTCCTACTGTTGAAACATATACAGTAAAAGAGGGTGACTCTATGAGCTCTATTGTTTTCAGGTTTTATGGTAAATATGATCCTGCAAAAGTAGAAAAAATAAGACAAGTGAATAAATTGACTAATGCTCATAAACTTTCTATTGGACAAAAGTTAATAATTCCGCTTGATTAAAAATTCTGAACATAAGTAAGCCCTCTCGATATGAGAGGGCTTACTGTTTATATTTGAAATACATCAGGTTTGTTTAGAATAAAAAAAGAACAGAATTTATAATGATTCTGTTCATAAAAATATATTTTGCTTTCTGTTAAATTTAATTATTTAATGCTTCCTTTAATAATTTATTTAATAATTGGGGATTTGCTCTGCCTTGAGTTTCTTTCATTACTTGTCCAACGAAGAAGCCGAATAACTTATCTCTTCCGTTTCTGTATAATTCAACTTGAGACGGATTAGCATCAACAACTTTTTTACAGATTTCTTTTAGTGCTCCTTCATCAGATATTACGCTTAGACCTTGTTTTTCAACAATTTCCTTAGCGCTTCCACCTTCTTTTAACAATGTAATTACTATTTGCTTACCTATGTTGTTTGAGATAGCGCCTGATGTAACCATATTAATTAATTCTGCAAACGATTCAGCTGTTAATTTTGTTTCTTCAATTGTAACTTTTTCTTCTTTTAAGAAAGCAGCAATTTCTTTCATTAAGAAGTTGTTTGCAACTTTGGCATCAGCACCTAAAGCTACAACTTTATCATAAAATAGTGCTATATCTTGTTGTTCAACTAACACATTAGCATCATATGGAGTTAATCCGTATGAAACATAACGTTCTCTTCTTTTTTGAGGAAGCTCAGGCATTTTTGCAGCTATTTCATTTACCCATTCTCTTGAGATTTCTAATGGCATCAAATCAGGTTCCGGGAAATATCTGTAATCATGAGCATCTTCTTTTCCTCTCATAGATTTTGTAACGCCTTGATTATCATCCCATAATCTTGTTTCTTGAACCACTTCTTCACCTGCTTCTACAAGGTCAATTTGTCTGTCTATTTCATATTCAATAGCTCTTTGAAGTGCTCTAAAACTATTTACGTTTTTAATTTCTGCTCTTGTACCGAATTTTTTTTGACCATAAGGTCTTATAGAAATATTCGCATCACATCTCATTGAACCTTCTTCTAAGTTTCCGTCGCATACGCCTATATATCTTAGAGTAGTTCTTAATTCTTCCATATATGCTCTTGCTTCATCGGATGAACGCATATCAGGTTCTGACACGATTTCTAATAATGGTGTTCCTGCTCTGTTTAAGTCAACTAAAGAATAACTTGAGCCTGCAATTCCTGATGAACCCATATGAACGAGTTTACCGGCATCTTCTTCTAAGTGAGCTCTTGTTATACCTATTCTTTTTCCTTCTATATCAATATAACCATTTACACAAATTGGTTGGTCATATTGTGAAATTTGGTAACCTTTTGGAAGATCAGGATAAAAATATTGCTTTCTGTCAAATTTACAGTATTGAGGAATTGTACAGTTTAAAGCCAAACCTGTTAATATGGCCATATTAACTGCCTCTTTATTTAGAACCGGTAATACGCCAGGCATGCCAAGGGTAATAGGGCTTATTTGAGTATTTTGTTCATTACCGAATTCTGTAGAGTCACATGCAAAAATTTTAGATTTTGTTTTCAATTGAGCATGTACTTCTAAACCTATTACAACTTCATATTTTTTTCTTAATTCTTCCATTGTCCCAGTTGTCATTTTAAAACCCTCTGTTTGTTTAATTTTCAGTAAAAATCATATCATGAATATACTTGTATAACAAAAAAATTATAGATTTTGAAATCTATTTTAAATGTAGTAAAATGTCAAATAGATTGGTGGATATATGAAAAAGAAAATAATTGCAATATTTATATTATTAGGAATATCTTTCTCGGATGGTTTATTAATGGTACAGGCACAAGAACCGTTCAAAGGATATATTGAAGAGACCGATTTAAAAAATAAAGAGAATGATAAAATATTTACTAAAGAAAAAGAAAAACTGGAAGGTAATAAAGTTGTTGAATTAACGGTATCTCAGGTTTTAGCCGGTACAACATCTGTTGAAGGAGATGAATTTTTTGCTGAGGTTTCAGAAGATGTTTTAGCCGGAAGCGGTGTACTTTTACCTAAAGGTACTGTAGCGCACGGTATCATAAGAAATATAGTAGATCCTAAAAGAATGGGCCGAGATGGATATATAGAACTTTCTTTTGATTATTTAATTACTCCGGATGGAAGAGAAATACCAATTCAAGGTGAAATGACTTCTAAATTACATCCTGCTAAATCAGTAGCTAAAGTTGCGGGAGAAAATATTGCTTATACAGCAGTAGGCGGTGTAACAGGTGCAATGGCTGCTCTAGAAATAGCAGGTATACCGGGTGCAGTTGCAAGCCAAGGTTATACCTTAGCTGGTGGTGCTGCAATCGGTGGACTTATTGCACTCGGTATGAGCTTCTTCAGAAAAGGAAGTGATGTTCTAATTTCTCCCGGTGATGAAATTAAAGTTAAAATAGTTAGTTCTGAACCTATTCAAGTTATGACACATGAAGCAGTAAGACAAGATGAACTTGAATATGAAGGTCTTGAGGTAGATATATCTGATGTTTTCTTGGAAAAAGATCCATTTGACCATTTAAATACAATTTCTTTGGATTTAATAATAAAAAATAATTCAAAATCCGATTTTTCAAGTTTTGATATTGAACTGGTTAATGATTTGCATAATTCATATCATCCTTCAATTTTCTCTGATTACAAAAATTCACTGGCTATGAAAACAATAAAAAAAGGTGAAAATGTCTCGGGTATTTTGTCTTTTTCCGTAGATAATCCAAACAGACAGCATTGGTTGGTTTTTTATGACAGAAGAACACATAAACCGCTTGCTAAAATTTCTATAGATAATGCTATAAAAGATTTGAAAATTACTGATTTAACGGAAAAAAGAAAAAAGAGAAAGAAAGTATTTTAGAATGCTTGATGTAGATTTGTTTGAGAAAATTAGTAATGACGGAGTTCTTGAACTTTTAAAGTGTATTGGTATAAAAACCAAAGTTTTCCGCAAAAATGCTTATATATTAAAAACTTCAGCCAAAATTAATTATTTGGGAGTAATTTTAGGTGGCAGTGCAGTTATTCAAAAAACTGATACACTTGGGAATATAACTATAGTTGAAAGATTAAAAATTAATGATATTTTTGGTCATAACATAGTATGTTGCGGTTTAGATAAAAGTCCTGTTGATATTATTGCCGAAAATGAGTGTGAGGTTTTATTTTTACCTTTTGAGAAAGTTATTACCCCTTGTGAAAAACTTTGCCATTATCATTTGCAATTAATAAAAAATGTAATGAAGATGATTTCAAAAAGAAATTCTCTTTTAAATGATAAAATTGATATTATTGCTCAAAAAACCACTCGTGATAAGATTTTGGCATTATTAGAAACATTTAGGAATGGAGAAAGGGTTTTTTCAATTCCATATTCACGAGAAGAAATGGCAAAATTTCTATGTGTTGATAGAAGCGCAATGTCAAGAGAATTGTGCAAAATGCGAGATGAAGGAATATTAAGGTTTAATAAAAATCATTTCGAACTGATTAAATAAAAAATTATTTATCAATATAAATAATCAAATTCTAAATGTCCGATTTTAACAATGTCACCTTCTTGAACGCCTGCTTCTTTTAATGCATCAAAAACACCCATTGCTTTTAATATATTTTGGAATCTGTATAATTGTTCAGTATTTCTTCCGTCTGTAACATTTGCAAGTCTGAAAATTTTTCCGCCTTCAACTACAAATGTATGTTTATCAACTTTATAAACGCTGTATGAGCTGTCATCATTATCCATAGCACCGTCATCTTCTTCAACATCGACAACAATAACGGGTTTGGGTATTTCATCAACTTTTTTTGATACAAAGTGCATAAATTCTGTTAAATTTTCTCTTGTTGCTGCTGAAATTAAAAATACGTCGTCAGATAATTTTTTAAATTCTTGCATATAGTGTTGTCTTGTTTCTTCATCAACAGAATCAATCTTATTTAAAGCTACTATTTGATAAACAGATGCTAATTGTTCAGAGTGCTTTTTTAATTCTTCGTTGATAATTTTATAATTTTTTATAGGATCTTCTTCTGTTAAATCGACTAAATGTATTAAGAAACGGCATCTTTCAACATGTCTTAAAAATTCGTGACCCAAACCTATACCTTCAGAAGCACCTTCTATAAGACCTGGGATATCCGCAATAACATAACCGTCTCCGCTGTCTTTTTTAACTACGCCCAAGTGTGGAACTAATGTTGTGAAGGGATAATCTGCGATTTTAGGTTTAGCACTGCTGACAGAGCTTATTAATGTTGATTTTCCTGCATTTGGCATTCCTAATAAGCCTACATCAGCTAATAACTTAAGTTCAAGTTCTAAAGTTCTTTCAATTCCGTTTTCTCCGGGTTCACAAAATTGTGGTGCTCTTTTTTGTGCGGTTGCAAAACAAGCATTGCCTCTTCCGCCGCGACCGCCTTGTGCTATCATTATTGTTTGTTCATTTGTATTTAGGTCTGCTATTATTTTCCCAGTTGATACATCTTTAACAACTGTACCTACTGGAACTTTTATATATAAATCTTTACCGCATTTACCGTGTTGAGTTTTTATATATCCGTTTTCACCGTTTTCTGCTTTAAAAACAGATTGAAATTGGAAGTCCATTAATGTAGACATATCTTCCGTTGCAATAAGATATATGTCTCCGCCTTTGCCTCCGTTACCGCCCGCGGGACCTCCTTTATCTACATATTTTTCCCTTCTCCAGGCAACTATACCATTGCCTCCTTTTCCTGAAAGGATTTTTATTCTTGTTTTATCTATAAACATACCATTTCTTTCTTCAAGTACGTTTTATTATAAAACAAACAAAATGATTTTATATTGCTAAACCGTAAGTTCGTAAATTGATTTAACATATATTATTTTATTCAATCTATCTTTTGGTATATTATGCGTTTACAAGGTTTTCTTTTAATAGTTCTTCTAAAAGAATACTGCAATCTTCTACCATACTGCAGCAATGTTCACGCCTTTCAGGTGAAGAAAACTCATACCCTGCAGATAAAACTTTACAGCAGTTAACTTTGTATTTTTCTGCAAATTTTTCATTAAATTGTTTTGCTAATGCTCTTGCTTTTTTTCCATCGCGTTCTTCATTCTTCCCAAACATTGAACCAATTATAATCTGTGAACCTGCTACGGCTCCGCATAAACATCTTACTCCCATTCCGCCTGAAAATGGTGTTGCTACGCTTAAAAGTTCCTTTGGTGCATAGCCTTTATCAATAGCTGCTTGAACAACAGATTCAGAGCAAGAATATCCTTCTTTAAAATGTTTTATTGCTTTATCTTTCATTTTAAAATCCTCCGACTTTTATATTAATTATACTCTTTTTTCTTAATAAAGTCGTTATTTGCACTTGAAAAAAACATGAAAATATGTTACAATTGTAGTATAAGGAACATTAATCATGTACGCAGAAGCACTGGCAGAAAGAAGAATATTTTGTTCCGAGAAAATGGTCTTGAAGCTTGGTTTGGTAATAATGGCATTAGCTGTTTTCTCCGGATATAATATGCCGCTTGATGCGTATGAGGCGAGAACAATTTTAAGAGGATATATTCAAGAGAATACTATGTATAAAGAGCAATCTGATGATGCTCTTTTTTTATTGCAAAAAAAGTGGGATGAAGATTTAAAAGAAAAATATCTTAATCAAAAAATTACTAAGGTGGATGACGGTGTTGTTTATGTTCCGATTGTTAAATATATAAATTCCAGAAGAATAAAAATTAATGTTGCGGAGATAAACAGGAATATAAATAAAAATTTAGAAATAATTCCGCAGATGTGTTCAGAAAAAATGCACTCCAGAGCCAGAATAAATAATATTGCAATGTTAAATGGAGCTATATTGGCAGTAAATGGTACTTATTTTAAGCAAGATACCGGAACGCCATTAGGTGCATTAGTTATAAATAATGAGATAATTTCAGGACCGATATATGAAAGAGTTGGATTAGGAATTGGAGAAGATTCATTTGAAACATCCAGAATATCTTTTAAAGGTGAAATAAAGACAAAAGGTAAAACAATAAAAATTGATAATATAAATCAACCGAGAATGTTAGCTTCAAATGTACTTATATATACATCTAAATGGGGAGAGAAGTCTCCTAAGACAAAAACTCTATCAATACATATTGCAATAAAGGATGATAAAGTTATTACAAAATCAACTAATCCGATTTTTATACCTATAGACGGATATGTTATTTCTGCACCTAAAGATATTTTAGCTGATATTAATGCAGGAGATAAAGTTAAAATAGATTATTCACTTTCGCCAAGATGGAATAATATTGAACATTTAATAAGTGGTGGTCCATATTTAATGAAAGATGGAGAAATTTTTCTTGATGTATCAAGCGAAAAGTTAAATACAATAGCAGGAAGAAATCCAAGAACTGCTATAGGATATACTAAGGATAATGTACTTATAATGGTTACTGTAGAAGGACGAAAAGAAGGAAGTACAGGAGTTACTTTAAAAGAACTTGCGAAATTAATGAAACAACTCGGTTGCTATGAGGCTATTAATTTAGATGGTGGTAGTTCTACTGTTATGTATGTTGACGGAAAAATATATACCGGAAGTAATATTAAAACATCTGTAGCTATAAATAATGCTTTAGTTGTTAGGAAAAAAGTATAAAAAGAAATATAAAGTTAAGTTAAATACTTTAAAGTTACATTTCTTAACTTTAAGCAAGTTGATTATACGTCGCAAGATACTTAAAACAAAGGAAAGTCTGTAAAAATTTTGTCTGAGATATAGGATTTATAAATATTTTTTGCCAAAATCGTTTTATAAATGTTACTATTGATAAGTGTATATTAATGAGAATATAAAATGAAAAAATTTGCTTTTACATTGTCTGAAGTTCTAATAACATTAGTAATAATAGGTGTAGTAGCAGCTATGACAATTCCGGCGTTTTTAAATAATTCTAATCAACAAGAATATAAAAGTGCAATAAAGAAAGCTATTTCTGCTGCTAATCAAGCCTTGATGCAAAATTATGCATTAGAAGGTTTATCTGCTCAAGATTATTCATCTGCTGAACTTTTAATATCTGAAGTTTTTTCTAGACGAATGAATGTTATAGATGGTGAATCTACTTTTACTTCATCAGCTTGTAATGGTCCTGTTTTTACAACTGAGGATGGAATGATTTATTGTATTACAAATTATTCATCAGCGAACTCAGATGAAGAAGGATTCCCTTGCGATTTTAATAATAAAACACCTTGTATTGCGTCTGAAGGACCTAATTTATGGATTGATGTAAACGGTGTTAGAAAGCCAAATACTGCAACAACATCATATAAAAGACCCAAAGATATTTATCAAGCACAGATATATTCACAAAGAGTTCTTCCTTATGGTGAACCGACTCAGCAAGTTATGTATGAAAAAAATGTTTATGTATCAAATTAGTTTATTATATAGAATAAGTTAGTAGAAATTGGCTTCTTTATATTTTCTATATTCAGATATGCTTGCATAGAAATCAGGCCACCAAAGACGGATTAGTCCATCTATTATTCCTACATCATCATAATAAGTTCCTTCGCCTCTGGGATTTATATATTTTGAATTGAAGCTTGAATCCATCATCGGTGTCATAGGTGTTCCTCTTAAAGCTACTCTTGAACTTTCAAGTTTAAGGGAATTTATTCTTTGGGTTGGCGTTCCTTTTTGTATTTCATTGAATAAGTCCAGTTCAAGTCTTTCTATCCTGTCTATCGTATTTTCACTGCTAAAACAATTACTGTAGATTCTTTTTTCAATAGTATCCAGCGCACGAAATTGTTGAGGAGTTAGATTAACTAATCGTGGGTTATCGGCTGTATTTTCGTATTCGAAAGCGAATGTAGTGTTAACTGCAAAAAATGAAATAATAATCCAGATAAAAATAATAGGCAGAAATTTCGGCTGTTTGCCCATAACACACTTCCCGTAAACTGTAGAACACATTCATATGTATTTTTATTAGTTTACGGTTTTTTTTGAGATAAAAAATTATACAATTGTTTAAACTAAACAGCTATTTCTGATTAATTTATAAAAAAGATATTATTCTTGAATTGTGATTGAATTTTTACCACCTTCTCTAACTTCAATAACCACTTCACCTGTTTCACTATCTTGAGAAGCGACTATTGCTATTGCAGAGAAAAAACCTTTATCTTGATAATATCTCATAATATCTTTTCTTATTGAAGAAATATTTTCAGCAGACATTGGCATATTAATTTTGTCAGCAACAACATTCAATAATTCATTTGAAGGAATAGAAGCATTGTTGACAAAAGTAATTGTTTTTATATCTGCATTTATAATTTTATCTCTTTGCTCTTGCATTTCTCTTTGTTGTAAAGGAGTATTTTTCTTTGTTGTTATAATTGCACTTTTATTCTTTGATCTAGTAATTGCTTCATGCGTTCTTAGATCTCGCATATATTGGCTGTTTACAGCGCCTGCATCATAGCCGCCAAAAGCTGATGCTAAAGAAATATTTGTTGATAAGGAAAATAAAGTTAGTAGAATAAACGCTTTTTTCATAGATACTCCTTCTGTACATTTGTATATTTTATTATACCACATATGTATATATACACGTGGGCTATTTTTTTCAGGACTCCTCTAAATCGTCTATTTAACTTGAAAGAAATATATTTATGTTATAATCTATCATAGTTAGATGGTTATTACGTCTATAAAGGGCATGTGTAGAATTAATGTAGAATAGAAAAGGTGATATAAGATGACAGTAACAATTGAAAAGTTAGAAAACAATGAAGTTAAGTTAAATATTGAAGTTGAACCAGCGGTTGCTTCTTTTGAATATGATAAAGCTTGTAAAAAACTTGCAAAAAGAGTTAATGTTCCAGGTTTTAGACAAGGAAAAGCACCTAAGAATATTTTAGAAAAATATGTGGGAATTGCAGCAATCGAAAGAGAAGTTTTGGATAGTGTTCTTCCAACGATATTTGAAAATACTATTGAAGAAAATAAATTTGATTTAGTATCAGCTCCAAGTATTGAGTCTTTTGAATTTGCTGATGATAAAACTTTAAAGGTTGTTGCTAAATTTGAATTAAAACCGGAAGTTAAATTAGACGAATATAAAGGAATGTCTGTTGAAGTTGAAGAATATAAGAATGCGGAAGATGCAATTGATAAGGAACTTGAACGTTTAGCTGACAGATTTTCTACATTGAATGAAATTACAGACAGAAAAACAAAATCTACAGACCTAGTAAATATTGATTTTGACGGTTATGTTGATGGGGAAGAAATCAAAGGCGGATCTGCTAAAAATTATGTTTTAGATTTGGGTCATTCTAATTTTATTGCAGGTTTTGCTGAACAATTGGTTGATCATTCAATAGGTGATGAATTCAAAATTAATGTTACATTCCCATCTGAATATCATGATGAAAAATTAAAAGGTAAACCTGCTGAATTTAATATCAAAATAAATTCAATAAAGGAAAAGGTTCTTCATGAAATAAATGATGAATTGGCTAAAAAAGTAAATCCTAAGTTTGAAACATTAGATGCTTTAAAAGAAGATATCCAAAAATATCTTGATAATAGCGTAAAAGTTGAAAATAAAAAGAGAGTTGCTAATAAAATATTTGATACTTTATTAGAAAACACTAATATTGATATTCAAGAAACAATGATTAACCGTGAAATTCAAGCTTTAATGGGTGAATTTAAGCAAAGAATTAATATGCAAGGCGGTAATTTTGATGAAATGCTTGAAAAAGAAGGACATCAAAAGATATATGAACAAATGAAAGAAGAAGCTGTTAAAAGAATCAAAACATCATTAATTGTTGGAAAAATTGCTCAAGAAGAAAAAATAACAGTAACTTCAGAAGATATTCAAAAGAAAATTGGAGATTTGGCAAATATTTATCGTACAACTACAGAAAATATTGTTGCTGAAATTCAAAAGAATGTTAATTTATTGCACTCAATAAATCAACAAATAATAACAGAAAAAGTTACTCAGTTGTTGATTGAAAATGCAAAAGTTAATTATAAAAAATAATAATAATCAGGTTAGAAAGGGAAAAATATGAGTTTTGTACCCGTAGTAATAGAACAATCAAGCAGAGGAGAAAGATCATTTGATATTTTCTCAAGGTTGTTGAGAGAAAGAATAATCTTTCTTGGTACTCCTATTGATGATATGGTAGCAAACTTAATAGTTGCACAGTTGCTATTGTTAGATAGCGAAAATCCGGAAAAGGATATTATGTTATACATTAACTCTCCGGGTGGTAGTGTAACAGCAGGTTTTGCAATATATGATACAATGCAGCATATTAGAGCAGATGTATCCACAATTTGTTTGGGACAAGCTGCATCAATGGGTGCATTCTTATTATCATCAGGTACTCCCGGAAAAAGAATGGCTTTACCGCATTCAAGAGTATTAATTCACCAACCTTTAGGCGGTGCTCAAGGTCAAGCTACGGATATTGAAATTCAGGCAGCTGAAATTATCAGAATTAAGAAATCATTAAATGAAATTTTAGCTAAAAATACAGGTCAATCTATTAAGAAGATTGAAAAAGATACAGACAGAGACTATATCATGACTCCTGAAGAAGCATTAGAATACGGAATGATTGATAAAGTTGTAACTGTAAACACACAACCAAAACCAAAGCAGGAGATATAATTAATGGCAGTTCATGATGACAGTCGTTTAAAATGTTCATTTTGCGGTAAAACGCAAGAACAGGTAAAGAAACTTATTGCAGGTCCTGATGTATATATCTGTGATGAGTGTGTTGAACTGTGTAATGAAATTTTAGACGAAGAGTTTCTTGAAAATAAAGAAAAGCCTGAAGAAACAGAAACAAAAGAAACTGATTTAAAAAAAGTGCCAAAACCACATGAAATAAAACAGTATCTTGATGAATTCATTATAGGTCAAGATGATGCTAAAAAGGCATTATCGGTTGCAGTATATAATCATTATAAAAGACTTGCACATAATGCTTCTGAGGCAGGTAATGAGCAAAAAGTTGAAATTCAAAAGAGTAATATTTTACTTGTAGGTCCTACAGGAAGTGGTAAAACATTACTAGCACAGACTCTTGCTAAGATGCTTGATGTGCCATTTGCAATTGCAGATGCTACAACTTTAACTGAAGCAGGTTATGTTGGTGATGATGTTGAGAATATTCTTCTAAGACTTTATCAAAATGCTGATTTTGATGCTCAAAAAGCAGAAAAGGGTATTATATATATCGATGAAATTGATAAAATATCAAGAAAATCAGAAAATACAAGCATAACAAGAGATGTTTCAGGTGAAGGTGTTCAACAAGCATTATTAAAGATGATTGAAGGTACTGTTGCAAATGTTCCTCCTCAAGGAGGAAGAAAACATCCTCATCAAGAGTTTATTCAAATAAATACTGCGAACATCTTGTTTATTGTTGGTGGTGCATTTGTTGGACTTGATAAAATTGTTGAAAGAAGAGCAGGTGAATCTACTACAATAGGTTTTGGGGCAGATAGAGCAAAAACTCAAGCAGAAAAAGAACTTGAAGCTGCAAAATTATTGAAGAAACTTCAACCTGAAGATTTGCTCAAATTTGGATTAATACCTGAGTTTATAGGAAGAATTCCCGTATATGCTGTTCTAGATCCGTTAGATGAAGCGACATTAAAGAATATTTTAACTCAACCAAAGAATGCTTTATTAAAACAATATCAATGTTTATTGGGTATGGATGGTGTTGAGTTGAAATTTGAGCCTGAAGCTATTGATTTAATTGCATCTGAAGCAATTAAACGTAAAACAGGTGCTAGAGCTCTTCGTTCTATTGTTGAAGAAATAATGATGGATATAATGTATGCGATTCCTGCGCAGGAAGATGTTAAGGAATTTACGGTAACAGCAGATATGGTTAAAAAGAAAAATGAAGGTGTAGCTGAATTAATAAAACTTCCTACAAAAAAAGATGAAAAAAATGAAGGTGTTATTAATCCTCAATTAAAACAAAACGAAGAAATAGCATAAAAAATAAATAATTATAAAATAAAGGCCTCTAAATTTAATTAGAGGCTTTTTAGCAAAAAAAATTTTGAAGTGTTTTTTTATGAATGTTATGCAAATATCGTTTAGTGGTCTAAAAGAAAATATTTTATATGGAAATAAAGCAATAAGTGCTGTTAAAAGAGATTTTCCAAACGGGATAAAATCAAATACTTATTATGATACTTTTGAAAAAGAACAAGATATACAAAAAAAACTAGAGTTGGAAGACGGAATAGAACGAACGCGAGATCGTATCGATGATATGGTAAGGTATGGTTATCCCGAAAAAGATGCTGTAGAAATGGTCGTTAAAGAAACAGGTTTTGCAAATTGTGGAGAACAAGCAATATTAGTAAGTAAAAAACTAGATGCTGAAGGAATTGAAAATAAGATTATTCAAATGTATATATGTCAAAATGGCAGTTGGCATTATGTTACAGGTGGTCACGCTTTTTGTCTTATAGGTACTTCTGATAATATGGCAGTTCAAGATCCTGAAACTTGGGGAGATGAAGCTGTAGTTGTTGATATGTGGTCAGGTATTGTCCAAAAAGCTTCTGAAGCATTAAAATTCTTTTCTGGGTTTGTTGTTCCCAAAAAAGATGAGCACATAGAATTTTTCAATAAAATTTATTATTAGGAAAATTTATTGTGAAATATTGGCAAAAGAGTTTTTCTATAATAAACTAATTGTATGAAATATATTGAGAATGTAAGAAATTTTTGTATCATCGCTCATATTGATCATGGGAAGTCGACATTAGCTGATAGGTTACTAGAGAAAACAGGTACTATAGCTCAGCGTGATATGCAGGATCAATTGCTTGATACTATGGATATTGAGAGAGAACGCGGTATTACCATTAAGTTGAATGCTGCAAGGATGAATTATAAAGCCAAAAATGGGAAAGATTATGTTCTTAATTTGATTGATACGCCAGGGCATGTGGATTTTTCATATGAAGTTTCGCGTTCTTTAGCCGCTTGTGAAGGTGCTTTATTAATTGTTGATGCGACTCAAGGAGTTGAAGCACAGACTTTATCAAATGTATATCTTGCTATTGAGCAGAATTTAGAAATTATTCCTGTTATTAATAAAATAGATTTACCGTCGGCAGATGTTGAAAGAGTTAAAGAAGAAATAGAAGAAGTATTAGGCATTGATGCATCTATGGCAATACCTGTAAGTGCTAAAGAAGGTATTGGAATAGAGGATGTTTTGGAAGCGGTTGTTGAATTTGTGCCGCCGCCTGAGGATACTTCTGACAAACCTTTAAGAGCTTTAGTTTTTGATAGTGCCTATGACCAGTATCTTGGAACTTTATGTTTCTTTAAGGTTATAGATGGTAACATTAAACTCGGTGATAAAATTAAATTTATGGCATCGGGTAAGGAATATGAAATTACTGAACTGGGTTATTTGAATCCGCATAGAGTTCCTCTAAAAGAATTAAAAACAGGTGATGTTGGGTATATGGGTTGTTCTATAAAGGAGATTACAAGATTTGTAGGTGATACAATAACTCATGTCGAAAACGGTGCAAAAGAACCTTTGGCAGGGTATAAAGAAGCACTTCCGATGGTATTTTCAGGATTGTATCCCGTTGATAACGATCAATACCAAGATTTAAAAGAAGCTTTAGAAAAATTAAAATTAAATGATTCAAGTATTACTTTTGAACCGGAAACATCATCTGCTTTAGGGTTTGGTTTCAGGTGCGGTTTCTTGGGTATGCTTCATATGGAGATTGCTCAAGAAAGATTAGAAAGAGAATATAATCTTACTCTTGTTACAACGGCACCAAGTGTTATTTATAGAGTCCATAAAACAAATGGTGAAGTTGTTGAAATTGATAACCCTGCAAATTTACCGGATGCTCAATACCGTGATTATATAGAAGAACCTTATGTAAAGACGACAATTATTACTCCGAATGATTATGTCGGATTATTAATGGAACTTGCTCAATCAAAACGCGGTATTTTCCAAAATATGACGTATTTGGATAAAGTCAGAGTTTCACTTCACTATGAAATTCCGTTGAGTGAAATTATTACAGATTTTTATGATCAATTAAAATCACGTTCAAAAGGATATGCAAGTTTAGATTATGAATTTAGCGATTATAAACGATCAGACTTAGTTAAATTGGATATTCTTTTGGCAGGTGAAATAGTTGATGCTTTAAGTGCAATTGTTCACAAAGATAGTGCTTTTTATGTTGGTCAAAAGTTAACCTCAAAATTAAAAGATATTATTCCAAGGCAAATGTTTGAAGTTGCAATTCAAGCTGCAATCGGCGGAAGAATTATCGCAAGGACAAATATAAAAGCTTTAAGAAAAAGTGTATTAGATAAATGTTACGGCGGAGACATATCTCGTAAAAGAAAATTGCTCGAAAAGCAGAAACGTGGTAAAAAACGTATGAAGGCTGTAGGTAGAGTAGAAGTTCCGCAAGAGGCGTTTATGGCCGTTTTAAGTTTAGATGATAACTAAAGGAGAAACATCTTGGCATTAGATACATCACTTGTAATGATTCTTGCAGGCGGAGAAGGAAAAAGGCTTTTCCCTTTGACAAGGGATAGGGCTAAACCTGCGGTTCCGTTTGGAGGTAGATACAGAATTATTGATTTTGTAATTAATAATTTCATTAATTCAGGTTTCTATAAATTAAAAATTTTAACTCAATATAAATCAGATTCTTTAAATCAACATATAGCAAGAAGCTGGCCTGTATCTCCAATTTTAGGACAATATATAGATTTAGTTCCTGCTCAAATGAGAATAGACGGAAATTGGTATAAAGGTACAGCTGATGCTGTTTATCAGAATTTGACACATATATATGATGAAAA
>DVJT01000077.1 GCA_018716565.1 Candidatus Avigastranaerophilus faecigallinarum
TAATGAAAAATACTTCCTTCCACACTCATAATAACAAAGAATAATAAAACATATAATAAATTAAACTTTGTACTTTTGCTTGTGTCTGCCTTTACAATATGCCCTAAACATATAAATATTGGTACATAGAATAAACCATTTCTCGTATAATCAAAAATATTAAACATAAATTCATATATATTCTTTGTAATCTGATTCATAATAGTTATGCCATAATAACTATCTCCAAACACACCTATTATGTATAATAGTATCGTTACAATTAAAGCCTTTTTTCTTCCTAATTTTTTTACTAAATAATATGTAATCCACACTCCAACAATAAGTGCTGGAAAATACCATAAATGATATAATGTTCCATTTATAAAAACATCTTTTAATATTGTAATAATATCAATGTTTTTAAAACTACCCATATAGATATTTATTGGTAAATAAAGTAATATGCAAAGAAAATAAATTTTCAGTATTTTCTTTGTATAGTCAACTAAAACTTGTTTATCTTTTAAAGCCCTGTCTAATATATAATATCCAGTTATCATTAGAAATAAAGGAACTGCTATTCTTCCTAATATTCTTGTAAAGAAGAAATCAAATTCAGGACTAATTTTGGCAAATGGTGAAATATGTATGGCAACAATTAAGAACGATACTATAAATCTCCATATATCAATATTTATTTTTTTACTCATTATTTCTCTCCTTTGATAGTTAAAATAAATCCATCTACATTGTTTCCAGAAATATTATAATTTTCCTCCATTTCTAAACTAATACTTTCGTCTTTATAAGGAATGAAAAATATCTTATATTCTTCATAAATTAAAGGCTTATTTGGATATATAAAATCTTTCAAAAAATCTATATATTCTTCTAAACAAATATCTTTTTCTGTTATTATTTTTGAATGTGGATAACCAACATATCGAAAATGCCACTCTTCTTTTGATATTTTCGTAATTGCTTTCTTTTCGTCTTTATATCTCTCAATAAATCCATATTTTGGAGCAATATTTCTAAAATTTTGGCATATACCATAATAAGGAAACTTAGGACAAATAAAATCAATATTTCCCTCATTTAATGCTAAATCTATTGCCAAACCTGTTTGATGTTCACTAGCATTAGGTAGTGCAACATATTTTTGTGTATATTCTCTGCCATTCTCTTTTAAAGATGTATTATATATATCTTTTTGTTCTTCAAGTGTTCTATACCCACTTACAGGGACTATTTTATTTTCAGCATTTATATTATTCAGTATTAAGTGTAAAGAATAATTTGCAATATTATTTAATTTGATATTATTGTATTCTTCATCAAAAGATACTAGATTATTTATTGTACTTTTCAATGTATAATCTGGGTTAATAAGGACTAATTCTCCTTTTCCAATATCTTCTTTTTTTAAAGTTATATTTTTCATTTTTCCCACCCCAATTCAATTAAACGATCAATAACTTCTTCAAAAGGAATACCAATTTCTTTTAACATACTAGGGTATCTTGAATGTGATGTGCAGCCCGGAATAGTATTTACTTCATTGAAAACGATTTTTTTATCTTTTGTGTAAAACATATCAACTCTTGCAAAGCCACTACAACCTAATATTTTGTAAATAGCAAGAGCAGTATCTTTAATTTTTTCTCTTTCTTCTTTACTAATTCTTGCAGGTAAATGTATTTTACTTGTTTTCAAATTGTATTTTTCAAAATAATCAAAGAAGCCATCTTCTAACTCTATTTCATCCACTTCACCAATTATTAACTTATCTGTTCCTAATACAGCACAACCAACTTCAAATCCATCTACATTTTCTTCTATAATAACTTTATTGTCATACTTAAATGCTTCTTTTAACGCTTCTTTTAATTCGCTTATTGTTTTTATCTTTGTAATACCAAAAGATGATCCTGCTTTCAAAGGTTTTACAAACAATGGAAAGTGTAAATTATGAATTTTATTTTCTATCATCTCGTAACTATCTTTTTCATTAAATAAATAAGATATAGGTGATAAATAACCATTTGAAGAAACAATTTCGTGGGCTAAATACTTGTCCATACATATCGCAGATGAAGTCATATCACACCCAACATATTTTATTCCTGCAAGTTCCAATAGTCCTTGTAATCTTCCATCTTCTCCGTTTTGACCGTGCAATACTGGAAAAGCAACATCAATTTTAATAATTTCATTTGTTTCTAAAACTATAATTCCGTGATCACTTCTATTTGTTGAAATGGTAATTCGTTTGGTATCCTTTTCATTTAACCATTCATCTTTTTCAATATTATCCACATCACCATTATATAAATAAAAATCACCATTTCTTGTAATTCCAATCATCAACAAATTGTACTTATCTTTTTTGATATTTTTAATTACGGAAGTTGCAGATACAAGTGATACATCATATTCACTTGAACACCCTCCAAATAAAATTGCTACTGTTTTTTTCATAAAAATCACATCTCCTCTACTTTAACATCACTTGGCAATTCATATTCAATAAGAACTTTCTCGTCAT
>DVJT01000078.1 GCA_018716565.1 Candidatus Avigastranaerophilus faecigallinarum
TAAACAAGCACCTAATGTAATATTTATAAATTTATGTTTAAAACTAAAAGCTAATAAAGGGGCGGTAATTATTAATGCAAAAGTAGTAATAAAAGAAAGCTGAAAACCTATTTCGAAAATCATTAATGGATTTATTAATAACATTAAAAATGCAACTACAAATAATAAAGATATTGTAGATGTTTCTTTATCTATTAGTTTACCTATTAAAATTAGAGTCAACATTATTGTTGCTCTTATAATAGGTGTGCCAAAACCTGTCATACAAGTATAGAATAAAATAAGTAAAATTCCTGAAATTATTGAAAATTTGTAATTTAGTCTTAAACTTCTCGCTATAAAATACCAAATACCGAAAATTAATGTTACATTCATTCCAGATGCGGAAAGTATGTGAAAAATACCAGAGTTGATAAATTTCTCTTTTGTATTCTCATCAGGATTAACAGCATCATCTCCAAAGATAATACCTCCTAATATTTCAAGCATTGGAGATTTTATATTTTGACTATGTATTTTTATAATGTTATTTCTTGTGTCATTTAATTTTCGTATTAACTTTCCTGTAATATTTTCTGCTCTGTTTTGAATTTCCCAATTTTCATTGACATAAAGTAGAGAAAAAGTTTTCTTTAGTTGTAAATATTTTGCATAATCAAACTGTGAAGGGTTCTGTGCAACATTGGGTATTTTTAATTTCCCTTCAAGTTTTATTGTGTCCCCGATTTTAATTTCTCTTAGGTCTTTTGTTGCATCATTTATTGTTACTAATGTTTTTGCTTTGATATTTTTATTTGTTTCATCTTTTGTTGAGATTGTTAATACTTTTGCATAAAACTTTGTTTTGTATTCTTTGTTGTTCGTTGGAATTGTAAGTACTTTTGCCGTTATATTAATATTTTCATTTGCATATGTTGTAAGTTCATCATCTGTATTCAAATTGAATGAGGCATTTAAAAACCCTAATAAAAATATAAAAGCATAGGTACAGAATAATTTTGTTGAAATTAAGTTCTTGAATTTATATAAATAAGCTAAAATTATAAAAATACAACTTGCAACAGGTAAAAAGTATTCTGAAAAGAAACTGTAAATTCCAAGCATATACAGGCATGAAAATACAATTATTTTTGCCTGTTTATTCATCAATAACACTCCTCTAAAATTAAGACTCTTACTATTGTAAGAGTCTTAATTTATTATATCATTGTTTTTCTTATTTGGCTTTTTGAACGTTCAATTTCTTTTATTCTTCTTTCAATTGTTTTTATTTGATCACCAAGAACACGCCTTTGTTCTTTTATTAATTTATATTGAGTATCAACTTCTTGGTATTTTGCTTTATAGTCTAAAAGTTCATTTCTTATATTAACTTGTGCGCTATCAAGTTCAAAAAGAGCTTTGTCAAAATTTGAGTTTTGTCCTGAAATAGCGTCTTGTGCATATGTTGAGGAAGCTTGTGTTTTCTTCTCTATACTTGCGTTAGATTGGACAGCACCTTTTTGTGTTGTAGTTGCTTGATATTCTGTAGGATCAAAGACCATTCCTTCTGCCAAAGCTATTCCGGTTGTCATCGTTAGGATTATTGACAATATTAAAAATTTCTTTTTCATATTAGTACCCCTATTGTATATCTGTTAGTATTAAAACATTTTTTTTACTATTTAGACAATCGTATAAATAATTGATAATTTGTTATGTAAGTTTTAAAATTGTGGAATGCAAGAGTATATTAAAAATCTAAAATGCAAATATTCTGAAGAAATAGCTGCTTTATTAAAAAAACATATTTCTTTTGCGATGAGCGGGATCACTAATTGCTCAAAACTTTTTATTTTGGCCGATTTTTTATTAAAGAATAATAAAAAACTTGTTTATGTTGTAGAAACAGAACAAGCTGCACTTAAATATTGTAATGATTTAAAAAAATTGTTTAATATAGACGCTCTTGTTTTTCCATATCAAGATGGATCTATTTATGATACGAACTCTAAAAATCTATATAAATATGCAAAACAAATAAATATATTAAATTCCGCATTGTCTAACGAAATTCTTATTGTGCCGCAAAAAGCTTTATTTGAAAAATTTCCTGACAAAAACTTTTTTGATATTAATAATTTAAATATAGAAGTAGATGATGATATTAATATAGAAGAAATAGCTTTAAAACTTGTAAAAATGGGCTATAAAAGAAAGACTTTAGTTGCTGATATTGGTGAATTTAGTATTCGAGGTGATATAATTGATATTTATCCGTTAAGCGAAAATCCATACAGGTTGGAACTATGGGGAGATACCGTAACTGATATAAGAATTTTTGATGCATCTAATCAAAGAAGTATTTCAAAACAAAAAGATATTAATATTCAACCGATATATAAGTTTATTCTGAATAATGAATCATATAAAAAAATAGAAAAAATAATTAACGGTAATGAAGAAAATCAGCTTGAAATTTTGGAACAAATAAAAAATGAAAATTATTTTGAAGGTATAGAATATTATGAATCTTATTTTAATAATGATTTGAAAGTTATTTCGCAATTAACTCAAAATGATTTTATATTTGTTTTTGATGATTATACTCAATTTAAATCAAGATATGAACAAACAGATGAAAATCTTAATAAACAATATGATGAAAATATAAGAACAAAACTTACTCTGCCTTTAAAGAATAAAAATCATCTTCCTCTTAAAGACTTTTTAACAACTGTCAGTACTTTCCAGAAAGTATATTTTGATAATTTTATTTCGGAAGAGTTTGACATTAATATTGAATTAACAACTGAATTAATTCCATATTTTGCATCGGGGCTTGAAGATATAGCTAAGTTTATTCGTGAAAAATTAAAATGTAATTATAAGATTATTACGGCAACTGATTATAAGAAAAGAATAGAAGAAATTTTTACAGAGTATGAAATTCCTTATACTTATAATATAGAAGAAAAAAATGCAGTATATGTAACGGATAATATTGTCTCTGCAGGCAGTATTATAGAAGACTGTAAATTAATAGTTATTACTGATAAAGAGTTCTTCAATAAACGTTCAAAAGATATAACTGCAACTCGTTTTAACTACAGAAGAGAAAATCTTGATTTTATAGAAACGCTTAATGATATAAAAGAAGGCGATTATATAGTCCATATGGTGCATGGTATAGGTATTTTTAAAGGAATATCTAAACAAATAATAGATAATGAGGAAAAAGATTATTTAACATTAGAATATGCACGTGGTGATAAACTTCATATTCCGGCAGAACAAATAAATATGCTATGCCGCTATAGAGGTTCGGGAAATGTATTACCATCATTATCGAAAATGGGCGGAAACGATTGGAATAGTACAAAAGCAAAGGTTAAAAAAGCAGTTGAAGATGTTGCTCAAGATTTGATCAATTTGTATGCGATGAGAAAGCTCTCTCAAGGTTATGCATTTGAGCCTGATACTGTTTGGCAATATGAAATGGAAGATTCCTTCGGATATACAGAAACTCCTGATCAAATGAAAGCTATATCTCAAACAAAAGAAGATATGGAATCAGATAAACCGATGGATAGGCTAATATGCGGGGATGTTGGTTTCGGTAAAACAGAAGTTGCAATTAGAGCTATTTTTAAGGCAGTAATGTCTTCCAAACAAGCGGCTATTGTTGTACCTACAACAATATTAGCAATGCAACATTACCAAACTATATCTGAACGATTTAAGCCGTATCCTGTTAGAGTTGAACTTTTATCAAGATTCAAAAGTGCAAAAGAGCAAAAAGAAGTAATAAAAAAATTGATTTTAGGAGAAGTAGATGTTGTTGTTGGAACGCATAGACTTCTTCAAGATGATATTCAATTTAAAGATTTAGGTCTGCTAGTAATAGATGAAGAACATAAATTTGGTGTTGCTCATAAAGAAAAATTAAAACGTTTGAAGAAAAATATAGATATACTTACAATGTCAGCGACACCTATACCAAGAACTTTATATATGTCTTTATCAGGTATAAAAGATATGAGCGTAATTAATACTCCGCCTACAAACCGATTACCTGTAAAAACTTTTGTGAGTGAATATAAAGAATCAATAGTAAAAAATGCAATAAATTATGAAATAGAAAGAGAAGGTCAGGTTTTCTATTTGTATAACAGAGTAGAAAGCATATATGAGTTTGCTGAAAATTTGAAAAAACTTTTGCCTAATATCCGTTTGGCAGTTGCACATGGTCAAATGGATAAAAATCAACTTGAACAAATAATGATGGATTTCTTGAATAAAGAATATGATGTGCTTTTATGTACTACTATAATTGAATCTGGCTTAGATATACCGAATGCAAATACAATGATAATACATGATGCAGATAAATTTGGCTTGGCTCAGTTATATCAAATAAGAGGAAGAGTCGGAAGAACAGACAGACAAGCATTTTGCTATTGTTTGTATAAACAATCAAAAACACTAACTCAAGATGCAGTTAAACGTCTAAAATATATCAAAGAATTTACGACTTTAGGAAGCGGATACCAAATAGCAATGAGAGATATTGAAATCCGCGGAGTCGGAAATGTATTGGGTACAAAACAGCATGGTCAAATGGTAAATGTAGGTTTTGATACATATTGTCAATTATTAGAAGAAGCAGTTTTAAAAATAAAGGACGGTAAAGTTGAAGAAAATAAGCCTGCCATAGTTGATATAAATGTAACGGCATATATTCCTGATGAATGGGTAGGTTCAAAAGAACAGAAAATGATTGAATATAAGAGACTTGCTGATGTTAAATCAGAATCTGAACTTGAATTAATAAAAGCAGAATGGAAAGATAGATTTTCTAAAATGTCTGAACCGGTCGAAAATCTGATAAAATTGGTTCAATTAAGATTGCTTGCAACAAAAGCAGGAATAACTTTAATAAGGGAAACCGATTCAACAATTAGAATATACACCAATTTCTCAAAAGGAGAATGGAATATAATTTCAGCTAAAGTAGATAGAAATATTACGAAATATATTAAGTATACAATAGCGCCTAATGCTTGCAGGGATGGGAATAGCATATTATTGTTAAATAGAAATTATCTTAATTTTGAAGAATTGTTTAACATATTGTCTAATTTATTTTATCATATACTAAAGATAGGATATGATTATAATCCAAATAATAAAGGTTAGTTAATCTAAGGAGAAGATATATGAACAAATTAAAAGTAACAATATTTGCACTTTTGGCAATGTTTGTCTTTACGGGCTGTTCTTTAAAGAAAAGTGATAATGACCTTATCAAAATTAATCATACAGTTATTACAAAAAGCGAATTTGATAAAGCATATGAATCAGTTACAACGAATAATATGTTCTCTCAAATGGGAATAGATTTAAAAAAAGATCCAGATAATGTTTTTGCATTAATGTTACGTGAAAAGGTTGTATCAGAACTTATTGTAAAAGCACTATTAAATGAAGAAATGGAAAAGAATAAAATAGCTGTTACTAAAGAAGAAATTGAAAATGCAGAAAAAGATATAATTGGTAAATTTGGTTCAAAAGAACAATTTATGCAAGTGTTAAAAATAAATGGTGTAACTTATGACAAGTTCAAAAAAGATATTGAAGAAGAAATTAAATTGAAAAAATTTGTAGATTCAATTGCAATGGTTTCTGTTGGGGAAAGTGAAGCGAAAAAATACTATAATGAAAACTTAGATAAATTTAAATATCCAAAAAGAGTTAGAGCTTCTCACATATTGATAGCAGCAAATCCGGAACAAATTGCGGCAAAAATAAAAGAAGATAATAAAGAAATTACAGATGAAGAATTAGCTGCAAAAGTAAGTGAAAAGATGAATGAACTGAAAAAGAAAGCAGAAGTATTACAAGCTAAAGTAAAAAAAGTTCCATCAAGTTTTGCTAAAGTTGCAAAAGAAAATTCACAAGATACGGCAAGTGCTATACGTGGTGGCGATTTAGGCTTCTTTGCAAAAGAAGAAATGGTTGAATCTTTTGCAAATAAAGCATTTTCTATGGCTCCAAATACTATAAGCGAAGTTGTTCAAACACCATATGGCTTCCATATTATTATGGTAACTGATAGAAATGAAGCAGGTGTTTTATCTTTTGAACAAAGTAAAAAAGATATTATTAATTATTTAGAAAGTTTGGATAAAGTTGATATCCTAAAAAATAAGATAGAAACATTGAGAAAAGATGCAAAGATTGAATATTATGATGAAGCATATAATCCTGAAAATATTCAAAAGAAAATAAAAGAATCAGCGAAGTCAAATCCTGCAATGCAGCAGTTTGGTGAACAGAACCAAAAAACAAACAAAAAATAGTTAATGAAAAGATATAGGGTGATATTGTTTAATATTGCCCTATTTTTTACGGAGAATTATATATGCTAGTTAAACAATCAGAATTACCTGAATTATTATCGAAATTAAGAAAAGAAAAGAAAACTATAGTTACAACAAATGGTTGTTTTGATATTTTACATGTAGGACATGTAAGATATTTAGAAAAAGCTAAAAGTTTTGGAGATGTTTTAATTGTTGCTTTGAATTCTGATAAATCTGTCAAAAGCATAAAAGGAGACAGCCGTCCTATAAATAATGAGAATGACAGAGCAGAGGTCTTAAGCGCATTAAGAAGTGTTGATTATGTTGTCCTTTTTGATGAAGATTCTCCAATTAATTTACTCTTAAAAATCAAGCCGGATGTTCATACAAAAGGTGCTGATTATACAATTGAAACACTTCCTGAAGCAAAAGGGATAATGGACGCCGGTGGGAGAATAGAGTTTATTTCTTTTGTAGAGGGAAAATCCACAACTTCAATCATTGAAAAAATGCGTAGATAATTAATTATTTGTGTTTTTTCTAGCAAAGTATTACAATATATATGCAATAGAGGGAATTATAATGAGGGATATAGATAAAATGACAGAATATTCACTTGAAGAAATATCACAAATTGTTGGTGGTATTTTAACAAAGTTAGAAGATGTAAAAATATCAAGATTGGGTCCGCCTTTACTAGCGGATGAAAATACATTGGCATTAGCATTGAATGAGGATGAAATTGAGAATCTATCAAAAACAAAGGCAAAGGCTGCTTTGGTTCCTATAGGTGTGACTTCTGAATTGATTTCTACAATAGAAGCAGAGAGACCACGTCTAGCAATGATGAAATTATTGCATTTGTTTTATATGCCTCCTGAATCAACTCCGGGTATTCATCCTACAGCAACGGTTCACCCTACGGCTAAACTCGGTGAAAATGTTTCAATAGGTCCGAATGTAGTTATATCAAGGAATGTATCAATTGGTAAAAATT
Organism: Candidatus Avigastranaerophilus faecigallinarum; assembly: GCA_018716565.1. Taxonomy (GTDB): domain Bacteria; phylum Cyanobacteriota; class Vampirovibrionia; order Gastranaerophilales; family Gastranaerophilaceae; genus Avigastranaerophilus; species Avigastranaerophilus faecigallinarum. The sequence continues at coordinate 7,342 of DVJT01000078.1, forward strand.
CTAAAATTCTTGCTAATGTATATGTTGGTAGAAGTGTGCAAATAGGAGAAAATTGTCTGTTTCATGCAGGATGTAATATAGGTGATAATGCAATTATTGGAAATAGAGTTATCCTTCAGCACGGTGTAAGTATAGCTGCGGATGGTTTTAGTTTTGTTACTGAGAATCCTAATAATGTAGAAAATGCCAGAGAAGAAGGTAAAGTAAAAGAAGATAATACAGATCAAAAAATTTATAAAATACCTTCAGTCGGTTCTGTTGTTATAGGTGATGACGTTGAAATTGGTGCAAATACCTGTATTGATAAAGGTACTATAGAAAATACCGTAATTGGTGAACAAACAAAAATAGATAACCTGGTTCAAATAGGTCATAACTGTAAAATAGGCAAGGGATGTATGATTGTATCTCAAGTTGGAATAGCAGGAAGCTGTAAAATTGGTGACCGCGTAGTTATCGCCGGTCAAGTTGGTATGGCTGATCATATTGAAATTGGCAGTGACACAATTATTATGGCACAAGCCGGAGTTACAAGAAGTTTTCCGGAAAAACAAATCCTTATTGGGGCTCCTGCAATGCCAAGAAAAGATTTTATTAAACAAATGAAAACAATGAAAAAAGCAGAAGATTTGGTTAATAAATTTAAACAGTATGAACATCTTTTGAAGGATTAGTTAATGTCTACAATAAAACAAGAAGTAATTTTAAAATCAGTTGCATTAATGACAGGCGTTGAATCAGAGGCAAGAGTATGTCCTTCTGATAAAAAAGGTTTACGTTTTCACTTTAATGGGAAAACTATTGATGCAAATATAGATAACGTAGTATCAACTGAACATTGTACCGTAATCGGTAATAATGAAATTAAAGTTATGTTGATAGAGCATTTTATGGCTGCTTGTGCAATCTGCAAGATTGATTCATTAGATGTTTATTTATCCCATTACGAGTTACCAATTTTAGATGGTGGTTCTAAAAAGTGGGTAGATGCATTCAATAATGCTGGGATTGAAAATCCTGACAATAAAAAATACATGGTGAAAGAGCCGTTGAGCTATTTAAACGGAAAAACACATTTGGTTGTATTACCATCTGAAAACCTTAATGTTACTTATAGTGTAAATTTTAGACATAAAGACTTGTCAAACAGGTGGGTAGCTTTAAATATGGAAAAGTTACCAGAAATTATAGAAGCAAGAACATTTGGCTATTTAAATGAACTTGAAATGCTTCAAAAAGCAGGCTACGCAAGAGGGGCAAGTATAGAAAATACATTAGGTCTTACTGAAGATGGTTATACTGCTGAGTTAAAATCAGAATATGAACCAATAAAACATAAAATACTTGATTTGATAGGAGATTTCTATTTGGCAGGTTTTAATATTTTGAACTCAAAAGCAGAGATAATAGTAAAAGAAGCAGGACATACTGTTCATACAATAGTTGCAAAAAATTTAAAAGATAAGTATATTACGGAGGAATAATGGCAGAAGAGAAAGTATTAACAAATGATGAAGTAATAACTCTTGATATTAATCAAATAATGGAGTTAATTCCGCACAGATATCCTTTTATATTAGTAGATAGGGTTACAGAATGTGTATTGGGAAAATATTGTAAAGGTTATAAAAATCTTACAATAAATGAAGAATTCTTCTGCGGACATTTTCCTGGAGTTCCTGTTATGCCTGGAGTATTACAACTTGAAGCGATGGCACAAATGTCGGCAGGTGCCTTGGCTCCATTGCCTCAGTATAGAAACAAATTATTCTTGTATGCGGGAGTTGATGGTGTAAGATTCAGAAGACAAGTAGTTCCCGGAGATAGGTTTGATATAGAAACAGAAGTAGTGAAAATAAAAGGACCATTAGTTAAAGTTCATGCAAAAGGTTCAGTTGATGGACACGTAGCTGTTGAAGCAGATTTAATGTTTTCAGTAATAGATAAAAAATAAAAAGTCAGGAGATGAAATATGGCTATTCATAAAACCGCAATAATCGCAGATAATGCAGTAATTCCTGCAAGTTGTGAAATCGGACCTAATGTAGTAATAGGTGAAGATGTAGTATTAGGTGAAAATGTTAAAATAATGGCAAATGCATATTTAGAGTGCTGCGAAATTGGTGACGGTACTTTAATATCTCCATTCGCAAGTTTAGGTACAGCACCTCAAGATTTAAGCTATAAAGGTCAAAAGACTAAGGCTGTAATCGGTAAAAATTGTATAATAAAAGAATATGTAACTATAAATCGTGGTGCCGGCGAAGATGGTGCTGTAACAAAAGTAGGTGATAAATGTTTGTTAATGACATCTTCTCATGTCGCTCATAATTGTGTTGTAGGAGATGAAGCAATATTTGCAAATTTAGCTACAATAGGTGGTCATGTTCACGTAGGGAAAGGTGCTTTCTTAGGTGGAATGAGCGTATTTCATCAAAATATAAGAATAGGTGAATATGTAATAATTTCAGGTTTTTCAGCAGCGAGAATGGATATCCCTCCATTTGCAAAAGCAGCAAGTGCTCCTGCTATTTTACACGGTCCAAACGTAGTAGGTTTAAAAAGAAGAGGTTTCTCTAAAGAAGAAATAGAACATATTCGTGATGCTTATAAACATATTCAAGCTAGGACCACAACACTTACAAATGTTGTTAAAGAGTTAGAAGAAAAATATCCAAACGATAAAAATGTTTTAAGAATTACAGAATTTATAAAGACATCGAAAAGAGGAATCTATTTAGGTCGTTTAAATGCACTTGCAAATGACGAGGTATAAAAATGAATAAATTATGGGAAAAATATGCCAAAGTTCTAGTTGATTATTCTGTTAAAGTTCAAAAAGGTGAACTTACAATAATAAGAACAGATTCATACCTTTCTCAACCTTTAGTAAAAGAAATCTATAAACAAGTTCTTTTAAAAGGAGCATACCCTGTTGTCAGAATGGGGGTAGAAGGTTTAAATGAAGTATATATAAAGAATGCAACGGATGAACAACTTGAATATATTGATCCAATGACAGAGATAGAATATGAAAAAGCTAAAAATCTTATATCTATTGGAGCTCCATTAAATTTAAAAAATATGGCAAGATTAGATTCTAAAAAGTTGGCAAAGCGTTCAAGTGTTATGAAACATTTGTCTGAAAAAATGCTAAAACGTGCTGCAGAAGGAGACTTGAAGTGGGTTATTGCTGATTTTCCGACAAATGCTTTGGCACAAGAAGCAAAGATGTCATTAGAAGAATATACTGAATTCTTGATAAAATCTTGTTATTTACATGAAGAAGATCCTGTTTCAAAATGGATTGAAATTGGAGAAAAACAAGAAAAAATAGCTGATTATCTCAATAAAAAATCAAAAATCAGAATTGTTGGAGATAAAACAGATATAACATTTAATGTAGCAGGTAGAATATGGAAAAGTTGTGCCGGTGAGTGTAATTTCCCGGATGGTGAAGTTTATACTTCTCCTGTTGAGGATAGTGCAAATGGTCAAATATATTTTGATTTCCCTCAATTGTACCGTGGAAATGAAGCTCAAAAAGTTCTTTTAACATTAAAAGACGGAAAAGTTATTGATGCAAAAGCCGAAAAAGGTGAAGACTTTTTGAATAATATGCTTGATATGGATGAAGGTTCAAGATTTGTCGGTGAAATAGCAATTGGCACAAATGATATGATTCAAGATGTAACAGGCAATATATTATTTGATGAAAAAATAGGCGGTTCAATCCATATGGCAGTTGGTGCATCATACCCTGATACAGGTGGTAAGAATGTTTCAGGTTTGCATTGGGATTTGATTAAGAATATGAAAAATGGTGGTCAAATCTATGCTGATGATGAACTAATTTATGAAAATGGAAAGTTTTTAATCTAAAAAATTTAAAGAGGATGAATTTTCATCCTCTTCTTTTTATTCTTTGTTATTTTTTACGATATTTGCAGGAATTTCAAATATTGTAATTTTTTCATCTGTTTCTTTAATTCTTTGTATGTATTTTAAATCATTTTCTCCGTTAGTAATAATTGCTACAGCCGGTTTTTTCCCTGTCTTTTTAGAATAATACAAAGATTGACCAATGCTTTCTGCCCATTTCTTTGCATAATCAAATTCAATAGCATATTCATCTGTTAAGCAATCAACTCTTGTTTTGTCTTCTAAAACGTATTCTTTTATGCCGGTACAGTACATATTTACATAATCTTTTTCTGTTAGTTTCTTGTTTGAAATTATATTGCTTTTATTGTCTGTAAGGTTATCATTATCAATTATTGAAAAAATTATGCCTATAAAGAAAGTTAAATAAATAATTAATTGTATTATTTTTTTCATATCAAAAAGCTATTATTCTAAAAACTTAAATTATATTTTTAAATTGTAAATAAATTCTATAAAAATAACAAATTATTTGTTTAGTATTTTTAAACTATTGTAAGTAATAAGAGGAAGTTTATGCGTATAAATCCGATAATACAAAACCAAAATTTTGGAAGGGCTTTTACTACAGAAGAAAAGAAGGCATATACTGAATTACTCAATGAGGCAAAAGATGCTTTACAAATAAAAGATACAACTGCAATTGTTTTTGATTTTAATACACCATCAGAAGACGGATATAATACAGGTATAGGCACAACATTTTCAGATTCTTTGAAAAATTTTATGTCTTTTTTAAAGTCAATGACCGGCATAACATCAATTCAACTACAGCCACAAGGTAAAATAACAAGAAATAATACTTCTCCTTATTCCGGTACTAATTATGCATTTGGTGATCATATAATAGATTTAAGGAAACTTACAAAAAATGAATATGCAAATATCCTTTCTGCTGATGATATAAAAAAAACAGCAGAAGAATATCCTAGAGATAAAATTACAAGAGAATATAAGACTGATTATGAATATGTACTTGGTTCTGAAAAAGAAGACGGAATACAAGAAAAATTATTAAAGAAAGCATATGAAAATTATAAAGTAGCACTTGAAGCAGAAAAACCTGAAGCAGTAAGTTTATATAATGAATTTATGAGCTTTCGAAAAGAAAATTCTTCTTGGTTAGATAAAAATGCCCTTTATGAAGCATTAATAGTTCATTATGCGACTTCTGACATATCTCAATGGAGTGAAACTGACAGAATGCTATATAGTTCGGAAATTCCTGATTCTGTTCGACAACATAGAATTGCAAAATTAAAAAGTCAGTATCAAGAAATTATTGATTTTGAGAATTTTAAGCAATTTATAGCTGCTAAGCAACAGCAAGAGAGCCGAATTTTCTTGAATTCTGAAAATATAAAATTATATGGAGATTGTTTAATTGGGTTTTCTCAAGGCGAGATGTGGTCTAATATAGATTGTTTTAGAGAAAATTTATATTATGGCGGACCTGATCCTGGTTGTCCTGAAACAAATTGTATTCAAACATGGGGGCTTCCTGCATTAGATTATACGAAGTTGGGCGAATGCACAGATGATGGTGATTTATCTAAATTAGGCGAAGTTGGTAAATTCTTATATGATAAATATACTGAATTTTTCAAAAGATATGATGGCATAAGAATGGATGCCGCATGGCAATTTGTTACCCCATTTATATATCAAGCTGTTAATGGAAATTATGAAGAAGTTAAATTGCCGGAAATTAATTTCACAATTTTTAACATAATGAAAGCGGCAGCAAAAAATGTGTTGGGTGAAAAATTTGATGAAAATAATCCGAATAATATAATGTTAGAACTTGTTGGAATTTCTGCAGGTAAGAGCAGAGAAATGACACTTAATAAATATCCTCATTTATATACAACAGCATATGCGGAGTACGATGAGACACCTGCAAAGTTTTTGGAAAAAGGTTATCAAAATGGTAAATTTTATGTAGGAGTCGGATGTCACGATAATGATTCACTTGTGAATTTATCAAAAGACACGGAAAAAAGAAAACTTCATCTTTATGGAATGCATAGAGATTACAATATAGATGAGAACAAGTTAAAATATTCAGCAAAAGAGTATAAAAAACAAACAGAAGCGCAAAAAGTCGAAGAAGATTTTAGAACTGCTAAATTTGCAGAAATATTTACATCCGCAAAACAGTTTTTTACCTTGCCTGATATGTTTGGTATGTCTGAACGAATAAATATATCTGGGAAATCAGATAAAAATAATTGGACTGTTAGAATTCCAAGTGATTATGAAAGATTTTATTATACACAACTTTCAAAAGGCTATGGTCTGAATATGCCAAAGGTACTTTCCAATGCTTTGAGTATGAAAAATATAGGTGATAGACAATTAGTAGAAAAATGCAATAAAGCAGCAGAGATTCTAAGAAGTGATGGTCCAATGACAGAAGAAGAGGCAAATATTGCATCAGAAACCGGAATTTTACAAGAAAAATTTGAATGTTTGATTTAATTTTGGCTATTTGATAATATCTTAAATATAATCGAGAGGATTATAGATGTTAGAAAGATTTTTGAAAAATAGTTTTAACTATTGGTTTTTCTTTATATTAACCGGTATATTAAGTTTTGGTTTTGCTTTGACGCACTCTGCCATGGGAATTGATGATGAAATTCTCGAAACTTGGTCTCAATTTTATATATTACTTGGTTTAAATAGATTAGGTTTGTTTATCACAAGAAAAGTATTAATTGCTAATGAATATATCCCTTTCTTACGAGAATTTCTTTTTGTTTTAGTTTATATGTTTGCCATTAATATATATGCAAAGTTATTTGAAGAGAATTTCCCTAAGATTTTTACTGAAACAGCAAAAATAATATATTCTTGTATTATGCTAACTTTCCCATTTGTTGGTTTCTTATTTTGTTTTATGGATACAAATCTTGAGTATGGTTTATCTTTTTTGTTTAGTGCAATTGCAATATATTATTTTTATAACTCCAATTTAGGTAATAACAAAAAAAAGTATATTATAGCTTTTATCTCGCTCTTCATAAGCATTTCCTTTTATGAAACAGGAATTATTTATTTTCTGATGGTTGTTCTTGCTTTTTCAATGTTCAAAATAATTACAAATGCAGATAAAAATAAAATTGGATATGATCTGGTAAATTCTTTTTTGTTGTTTGTTGCAAGTCTTTTTACAAATTGGTGTATTCTTTTTTTTATAAGAAAGATTTTGGGTTTTAGTAAAGAAGAAAGAATCTATGAATTAATAAAATATAATTTTTCTTCTATAAATTCTTTAATAATTTCTTTTAAAGAAATTATGGTAAAGTTCTTAAATAACTTTATAGAAACATGTAGATACGATTCTGCTTCAAAAATAATTCTAATATCTTGTTTTATATTTTTTCTAATAATTATCTTTTATTCAATAAAAATAAATAAAAAGATTTTACCTATTGGAATTATATTCTTTTTACTACCATTGGTTCCACTTTTTTTAACAGGAAATTATGAGTTTTATTACAGAGTTTATTCTCCATATAGTATATTTTGTGCAATATCCTTTGTTCTTTTGTATACTATGCTAAAAAAGAATAATATATTAAGAAAGATTTTTCTGATAATAGTTTTTTTTGTTGTTTTTTCATTGATACAAGAAATTAACAGAATATTTTATACTGAATATTTAAAGTTTCAAAATGATAGGATGTTTGCATATTCTCTTTATCAAGAAGTTTTGAAGTTAGGTGATAAGCCATTACTTATAATTGGGGTTAAAGATAATCCAAAATTAAATAGAAATTATTATATTGAAGCTCCAGAAATAAATGTCAGTATTTTTAATTGGGATAGATATGATTCTTTTGATTCTGAATTATTTGTTAATAGACCGTATGCATTTATGAAAGAACAAGGATTTGAAGTAAAAGCATATAAGGATTTTGTTCATTTTACTAAAAAAGAAGATTATGAAGATTTCATAAAAGAAGTAAGCAAAATCTCTAAAGCTATGACTATATATCCAAAGGATGGATCAATTAAAGATTGTGGAGATTTTATATTAATAAAAATAGGAAAGTCTAAGTTTGATTATAATAATTAAAAAAGAACCCTCGGAAGAGGGTTCGGTTGTGTATGTATAAGGAAAGGAAAATATAACTACATATTTTGAATTTTATCACTCATACCTTCAATATCGTCTTTCAACATTTTCTTCACGACATCATTTTGCGCATCTAACATTTTACAAACTGTTTCAATATTTTTAACTTTGTTCTGTAGAATAGTATCGGCATTACTTAAAATACTGCTTGTTACTTTTTGATAGGCAGCTAGAGGAGCACTTGCTGTACCTTGTAATAAGTTACCAATTAATGTAGTACCAAGGCCAAATTCACCCAAATAAGGAGACATTGCCTGTAAAATACCGCCAAATCCTGAAACAACTCCGGCAGCTGGTAATAAGAAACTATCACCAAAACCAAAACCTGAAGCTAAACCCGCAGTATAACCGAGTGCATTTACACCTGCTGAATTTGCTATTTCAGAAACGGAAGTTAAAGATGAAGCACCACCTGTTAAGTAGCCAACTTCTCCAGAAGTTCCAAACCCTTGAACGATTGAGCTTGCTCCGCCTGTGAATCCTGAATATTGTGATAAAGACCCAATTCCAAAGGCAGAATTAGTTCCAACTGTTGAATTTGATGGCGACCAATAGGATGTTCCTGGTATATTAATTGCAGTTCCTCCACCCATTGTTGACATAAATGAGCTTGGAGCAATCATACTTGCTATTTTCCATAGAAAACTTCCTGCTGTACCAAAACCTGCACCATCAGATGCACTTCCACTGACAGTTATGTCTCTTAAAAGGTCATATGTTTCAAATAGCATTGCTTTTGCATCGCCACTTAAAGAACCATATTTATTTGATATAACTAAATAACTATCATTTTTGTAACTCATTTTTACATTCCTCAATGTGTTTATTTGTGTTTGCTGTTTTATTTCTTATGCATTCAATCTATGAGAATGTATTGAATGTATTTTCTATGTTTTTATCTAATACTGCTTTTACTGCTTCAAGTTCTGTTTGTAATTCATTTTGTTCTGTATCAATTTGGTTCAATCTTAATTCAAGAACTTTATCTTCTTGTTGCAAAGATTCTGTTTGTGCATTTAAATCTGCAACCATTTTGTCATATTCATCTTTGCTCATTGTGTAATCTCTTAATGCAGCATCATAGCCTTCAGAGTCATATGTCCTAGTTGTATCAACATCTAGACCTGTAACAACACCAGGTATGGTAATAGAACTCATTCTGTTATTTCCGTCAAAAGTAATTTGGACATTATCAAAAGTTGTTGTTTCTGTTACTGACTTATTTGTTTTCATATAAGAGTAGATTGAATTTTGTTCTGCAGCTGGATCATATCCTGTAACCTGAACATCTGGAATATAATGTGTTTTTCCGTCACTATCTTTATATGTGTATAAATTTTGCGTTCCTTCAGGAAGCGGTTGAATACCTGCTGTTGAGTCTATTAAACTTTTTATTTCACTTGGATCGCTTGATAAACTTAGTGCATAGCTTGTTTCATCTTTTATATTAACTAAACTATAAGTTCCATCTTCAGATTCAACAATCTTCCATTGATTTGACAGATCACTTTGTTCTGCCATATTTTTGTCATATGTACGTTCTACATCCATATAATATGTGCCATCATCATTTTCATAATAATTTTTAACTATATAATCTCCATCTTGATTATTAGTTTTGTCTGAAATACTAAAACTGTAATTTGATTCATAAAACTCAGTAGTATCAGGTGCAACAGGTACTTTTAATGAAAGTAATTTGCTATATAAAGCATTAACTTCTTCTGCTAATGCCGTACGTTGTTGGTTAACTTGTTGACCTTCATATTCTATATTTGATTTTCTTGCTGTTATACCTAGAAATCTTGCTTGTGAAGCTGCTAAGCCCATCTTCTTTCTCCATTGTTATTTGTTATCCTATTCGCTTTATCGACCAAATTTAAAATTAACTTTAATCAAAAAAACATATGTAAAGTTATGTAAAAAAAGTCGTATTTGTTTTAGGAATAATAACTATAGATTTAGATTTATTTGCAGTTATTCTTACCTTGATTTTTATTTAATGTAGAATTTTGAAATGTCAATAAAAAAGGACCTATTTTAAATAGGTCCTTTAGAATTTATATTTTAATGTTCTATGCTTTTTTTTCTAGGTTCTCTTTTTTATTTGAGAAAAATTTAGAACTTAATTTATTTGCAATAGGTGTTACAACAACTGGTCCTAAGTATCTGTATATTATACCGAATATCACAAGGGTTTTAATTTTATTTATACCAGGAATTACTTTATCCGCTTCCACTTTTCCAGCTAATTTGTCATATACATCATCAATTAAACCAGCTGCAGCTTTTGTAGCGCCTTCCATATTACCTTTATTTGATTTAATTGCATTAGATACGCCTTCTTGAACTTCTTTTAGTTTATCTGCGGAAATTTGAAATGCTTTTGTTTTATTACCTTTTGCAACAATGCCGCTTAGTTGTTCACCTATTTTTCTGGTAACAGCATTAATACCATCATCAGACGCTTCTTTTGCTGCATTAAAAATATCATCCATAATTCCCGTTTTTTGCGCTAGGTTTTTTGCAGACTCTTTCGCTTTATTGATGTAAAAGTCTTGGTTTTTAGTGAAATAACTATTGGAAAGATTATCAACTACTTTTGTTACTTTGTCATCAAGTAAATATGCTCCAGATGTAGATACACCCAGTGTCAAAGCATCATTTATAAGCATTTGAGGTTTTTGTTCTTTTTTGATTTTTTTGTTTCTTAGTGTGTTTATCATGTAAAAACCTGATAAGAAACAGCTTTCTGCAACCATTAAATGTGTAAAGGAGTTTGTTTTGCTGAATTTTGAAATGAATTTTTGAAAACCTCCTGTACTTGCAACTTTTTCATAAAAATTTGAAAGTGGTTCCGTAATTGCTGTTGGGACACCCTTAAATGATTGTATGTCTTTTCTATTATTATTGACATTATTCTTATTTGTTTTGTATTGATATGTATTGTTTATACTATTTATTCTCATAATTGGCTACCCCCGAAAAAGCTTGAAAAATCTTTTTATCATCACTTGTTTTAAACACATTGTAGCTTAAATAGTCGTATGGGGTTATTTGTGGTTCTTTTGGTTTTCCGCTTGATTTTTTTAGCCCAAGTGCTGCAAGTATAGTTGGAACTAATGCTACTGTTATTGTTGCTCTAATCGGCATAAATATTGGTTGAAATAATTTATCAATAACATTTTTTCCTGTTCTTGCAAAATTATCTATGGTTTTTTGTTCGTTAATTGCATTTTTAACTGATTCTGATATTTCTGGTGCAACATCATCAATTTTTTCTTTAAATATTTTTTCGGCACTTTTTCCTGCTTTTTTAAATATTCCAAGATTTATTGATCCTTTTTTTGCCATTGGAGCTGTTAGACCTTTTATTTGTTCTACCAGTTCAGAATGTTTCCCTTCACTAGTGAATTTTTCTGCAAGTTTTGTTAAATTTTCAGCTCCTTGTTTTACAACTTCCATTGATTGCTTTTTCATTTCTTCAGGCATGTTGAATGCACCTCTTTTTTGAGCTGCTTTGGCTGCTGCAGCAATTGGTATGCCTATAAGAACTGATGTTGCAAGTCCTATAATGCCTGTTGAAACAGATTTTGCTGCTTGGTAGGAACATTTTTCTTTGTCTTCTTCTGTTTTTGCTGTTGCCATAATTGTCAATGGTCTTAAACCGCAAGTAATAAGTATTGCAAATAATGCTTCTGCTACTAATGGATTATCTGAGGCAAAATTTGCTGCTTTATGAAGAAGTGGTGTAGCACCCTTAAAACTCACACGACCATCAGAATTACTCTTGATGGTCGTGTTTATGTTGTCATTATTATTTTGTTTTAAATTATGTCGCTCTTTTGCACACTCTCTTCCTTGGTTCAGCAAGCGCTCTGTTGCCCTTCCTTTCAGATATCCCGTAGTTGTTGAAATAGAATTGATTCTCATATTATCCATCCATACTATTGTACATCTGTTCTAAATCTCAAAAAAATAAAATTTGCTATTTAGTGGTTTGATTATAGCAAAAAAATACATGTCTTATTTTCTGATTTTATTATTAAAACCATATTACCCTTGCGAGAGTATGTAAAAATACAATAAAAATTTGTGTTTACAAAACTTAACTATGATTTTTTGTTTTATCCAATATTTATATATTTTATTCCGAGTGAATTTAATTTACTTTTATTGTATTGGTTTCTACCGTCGAAAATTATTTGATCTTTTAGATTCTTTTTTAATTTATCAAAATCAGGCTTTCTAAATTCATTCCATTCAGTAAGCAAAATTAATGCATCAGTATTTTCTATTGTTTCATAAGCAGAGTTAGCATATTCAATTTTATTTCCAAAGATAAGCTTTGCATTTTCTATTGCTTGTGGGTCATATGCTTTAATTTTTGTTCCTTGTTGTAGTAAAGAATTTATTATATCAATTGAAGGAGCTTCTCTCATATCATTAGTTTTGGGCTTAAACGACAGACCCCATATTGCAAATGTTTTGTTACTTACGTTGTGGTTGTAGTATTTTAAGATTTTTTCTACAAATAGCTTCCTCTGGTTTATATTTATTTCTTTTACTGCTTCAAGTAAATTACTTCCTGTATTATTTACTTTTGCTACTGAGATTAAGGCACTTACATCCTTAGGAAAACAGCTACCACCGAAACCGATTCCTGGAAATAAAAATTTATCGCCTATTCTTTTATCCGTTGAAATCCCTGTCCTTACTTTTTCAATATCAGCGCCCACTTTTTCACATATATTTGCCATTTCATTTATAAATGAAATTTTTGTAGCCAAAAAAGCATTAGCAACATATTTTGTCATTTCTGCTGATTTTACATCCATGAAAATTATCCTGTTTGAGGTCTTAAAATATGGTGAATATATATCACTCATTATCTTAGATGCTTTTTCTGAGTCTGATCCTATGATAACTCTATCAGGAGATAGAAAATCATCAATTGCTGCTCCTTGTTTTAAAAATTCAGGATTAGATACTACATCAAATGGTATATTAGTTTTTTCTTTTATGATTTTGCTTAACCTGTCAGCTGTTCCAACCGGAACAGTAGACTTATTTACAATTACTTTATATTCATTTATATTTTTTGCTATTTCTTGAGCTACTGTTATTACTGCATCTAAATTACAAGAACCGTCTATATCTTGAGGTGTAGCAACAGCTATAAAACATACACTTGAATCTTTTACTGCAGCAGCTAAATCTGTTGAAAAAAATAAACGTTTTTCTTTTACATTAGTTTTTATTAATTCTTCCAATCCTGGTTCATATATAGGGATAATTCCATTTTGTAATTTTTCAATTTTATCTTGATTGTTATCAATGCATATAACTGTATTACCCATATCTGCAAGACAAGTTCCTGCAACTAACCCAACATAACCTGTTCCTATAACACATAATCTCATAGCAAATATCTCTCTTTGTCATTCTATCATAAAATTTATTATTGGTATATTTAAAAGAAGATACTTTTTATATATTATGGAGCTCGTATTTTAAAAAATAAAACAAATTTTTCCTTTTTAAGTTTTATTAGAATATGAAAATTTCACTGATAAAAAATAACAATTTAACTAATGTTTCTTTTAAGGCTGCAATGCTTAATATAAATGCATTTTCTGATACTCATGGTGAATTGTTATATGCAAATAATGCTTTAGAAGAAATGCGTAGCAGAAAAGTTGATATTTTCTGTAAGAGTGATGATAAAGCAAGTGCTAACGTTATTGCAGTATGTGGTGATTGGTTTATTGATGGTTCTAGAAAAGGATATATAACAAACCCCAAAAAAGAAGTTGCGAGATTTCAGCTTGATATTTTGAATGAATTTATCAGACAAATTAAGGGAATTGCCTCAAATACTGTGACTTTATTTACTCCCGGAAATCATGAATTTGACGGTGGGGTTAAACTTTTAGATGATGTTTTGGCCAATATAGATGCAGAAGTTTTATTTTCAAATTTAGATATATCTTCTTCAGACGGTTTTCAGAAAAGTATAAGTGGTAATAAGATCATTAATGAAAAAATAGTTGAAATCGAAGATGATAAAAATCCCGAATTAAAACATAAATTTTTATTTTTAGGTATATGTCCTGTTAATATGAGTGCATATCAAAAAAATATGGATGGGGTTAATTTAATTGATAATATACCAAAACTTCAACGGTATGTTTCAAAAGAAGATTATCAAAAAACATTAAATGCTTGTAAAGATAGAATTTCAAAATTTAAAAGAGAAAATCCAAATGGACATGTTATATTTATGTGTCATACTGGTGTTAATTTTGCTGATACTTTAGCTAGAGAATCATCGGTTGATTTAGTTTTTGACGGTCACGAACACAAGGATGCTATTAGAGTAGTTAATGGTACACCTATTGTTCCTTTGTCGCAAAATTTCAAAAAGATAGTGAATGCAAAGATGAAAGTTGATGATGAAGGGAATTTAGCAGATATTGGGCTAAAATCTTTTTCACCTTTAGACAACAAGACAAATGGACCTTTATTAAAGCTATATAGAAAATTATTTGCAAAAGATACAAAAAATAAATATTCTATTAGAACTGATAAGGAAAATGTTCAGCAATTGGACATAAAAGATGTTAGACAAGGTAATAGTTTTCTTGCTAATTTTATTACGGATACAATACTTGAAGAGTTAAAGAAAAAAGATAGTTCTATTGACTTTTTCGCATTAAATTCATCTTCAATAAGGCATCCTTTAAATGTTTCAAAGAAACCTAAAAACTCTTTTCTTGATGTTATGAGCGTTTTATCCGGAATAAAAGAAGAAGAAGCAAAGATATTGACTACAGAGCTAAGTGGACATGATATTTTATATATGATTCTTGATAATTTTTTGTTTAATAAAGATATGCCACAGCAGAACCCATTAATTCATTATTCCGGTCTTATTATTGATAGAACTTCTATGTTAGAAAAATATGAACAAAATACTGATATTAATGAGTTGGCAAAATATGTAATTATTACCCAAACCGGTAAACCTATAGATCCTGAGCAACATTATAAAATAGCAAATGTAGAAAAATATTTTAATAAATCACAAAACTCAAGAATAAAGGAATTCAAGGATTATTCAGAATATACAGGATATACGTTGCAAGAATTATTTAAGAAGCATTTTCAAGAGTCGGATGGCAAATTATATGCTAAATGCGATGTTAGAATAAGATAATCTTTATTGAAAAAATTTTTTAAGGGTGTTAGACTAAATAGAGAGATTGTTTTATACAATTTTAGTTTCGGGACGTAGCGCAGCCTGACTCTGCCGAGAAAAAATGATTGAGTATCATTTTTGCGAGAGGTAGCACGTAGTGCGCTCAGGCCCTAAAATAAAAAAAGTAAATATTTCGGGACGTAGCGCAGCCTGGTAGCGCACTACCTTGGGGTGGTAGGGGTCGCAAGTTCAAATCTTGTCGTTCCGAAATTTTTTATTGGTTCGCAAGTTCTTCCGTAACGTGATTTTCTAATTAAAAAAATAAAAGAAAATCATCTTACGGAACCCGTCAAACTACGGCTCAAGGATTCGCCTTGTTTGTCGTGAAATCTTGTCGTTCCGAAATTTTTTATTGGCTCGCAAGTTATACTCTGCAAGATGACTTTACAAGAAATTATTAACAAAGTTCAGACACAAGTTCTTTAAACTTTATAAAAAGTTTCTACATCTGAACGACAAGATTGTTATTTTAAATTAAACAATATTTTTCAATATTAGAATATTTTATTGGGGTGAAAAAATTGCACCCTGCATACTGATATATAAAAAGTTTTATGTTGTATTTAAACAAAATTAATAGACTATGTTTTGTTTGGTCAAGTTCCAACTTACAGAATTAAATTTATTTATATATTCAATAAATTTAATTCTTCAATTTTTAAATATGTATAGTTTTGAGTATAATTTAAAGATTTTACATAATTTTGAAGTTTCAATGTAAAAGTTTTTTTTATATTGGGGACAACAATTAAAAAAGTTGGTTTAACATCAAATTTATTTTTTTCAAAAAAACGGCTAGCTTTATATAGAATATTTTCTAAAGATTGTTTACCTATGTTTTTATGAACACATTTACATTGTATACACAAACAATCACTATTCTTCTTGCATATTAAATCAATACCGAGATCCTTAAAATTTTTTTCTAATCCGATATAATCAACTTCATATCCTAAATCTTCATAATATAATCCCACTAAACGTTCATATACAAACCCCCACAAGCCATGATTAAGTTTAGAGAATGGTATAATTTCAATTAATTGATTATTTGGGGAATATATTTCTAAATATTGTGTTTGGGGATTGATTTTAGGTATTCCTTTTAATAATTTTTTTGTAAAATTATTTATAATAAAAACTGGATTATTCATAAAATTCCTATTTCTTAAATTATAAATATTTAAGATTCTAATTTATATAAAAAATAGAATGTTGTTTTATTTCTATTTTGTCTGTTGTATAGATTTTAATCTAACAACTTTTTTCATCAGATTTCCTTTTCTTCATAGTTATTTAGATTTTCTTCTTGATTATTTTCTATATTCTTATTCTC
>DVJT01000079.1 GCA_018716565.1 Candidatus Avigastranaerophilus faecigallinarum
TTTGTAATTGATGAAATTTGCATACAAAACTCCTTTGCTATTCAGAAGAAAAAGAAACAAGTAAAAAATTGCTTTTAATATAAAATTTGTAAATAAAATTTAACATTTTTTGTCATTATGTCAATTATTTATATTTATATTTTTTATCCATTTGAATAATAAGGTGTTAGTATAAAGTCTTATGAAAATAAGTTCATCATACAATAATAAATATAATAAGAATCTTTCTCCCACTTCATTTAAAGGAATTCCTCCAAAACCGCATTTTATGCCGAATGTTATAGGTAAAATTGGAAAATTAGCTGGAGAATATGTTAGTATGCCTGAACAAAAATTGTTTCTCGCTACTACTGCTTTGATGTTTGTTCCTCTTATTGACTTAAAATTTGCGGAAGAAGACAAAAAAACAGATGCTGCAATAAAATCAGCTTCAAAAGCAATGATGGGTGGGCTTACCGGAGTGATTATAAGGGCTGCATTCTTAAAATTTATGGATAAATTTGTTGGTTTGGGTAAATATAATTTTTTTAGTGTTTATTTATTGCCACCTAAAGCAAGAGATTTGAATGCAAAGCTTTCTGCTGCAAAAAAAGAAGCTGAAAAATTGGTTCTATCAAAAAGGGTAAAACAATATAATCAAACAATGGGAACTCTCTTTGCAATATTGTTTATGACATTTTTTTCAAATTCAAAAATAGATGTGCCTTTAACGAGTGATATGCAAGATTTATTATCAGGTGTAATTAAAGAAAATAAAACTTGGTTAAAATCTCTTGCAGATGTCTCAAAAGCCCGTAAAGAAAAAATTAATAATTGGTTTGAAAATAAAAAGAAAAAATTATTTATTATTAAAGATAAATTAGTAAAAATTATTTCTGTTATTAAAGAAAATCCTAATGCTACCCCAAAAGAGGAGTCAAATAAATGAATCCTGCTCTAAAGGTTTTTCAAACTTATATTTTTGCTCCTTTGCATAGGTTTCGACAGAATTTTTTTAGTAGAAATGCTGCAGGCAACTTCTTTGGGGTAATTACTGATTTTGTTTTTGATTGTAGTAAAGAAACTGCATTGATAATGCTTTTTTTTAATGCTGTTTCTATTATTTCCAGTCATATTGCTCAAATAGGTGGGCTGAGAAAAAGTAAGCGTGATAATAAAGATTATTTAATTAATCAAGAAAAACAAGAATTATTAATTGATTTAGTGCTTACAATAATTCCTCCATTTATATTGAATAATTTCTTAAAGAAAAAATTTGAAAGTGGTACTTTAACTACTCGTGAAGCAAGAGAAAAATTAATTAATGTTGTAGCTCCTGTTGTTGGAGTTTCAAGAGATGAATTATATAGTACTGAACATTTAAGACCTATAAAAGAAACTGTTGCTTCTTTAATTGCAAAAGTGTCTGAGCTCATTTTAAAAAAGAATAAGAATTTACCCATCAAGCTTGAAAGTAATCTTCGTTCTATTAACAAAAAAGCGAAAGCTTTATTGCCTGATTCTGTTACAAGGCTTCCATTTGTTACACTTGAAGATATTGCTTGTGATTTTGATAATTTAGCTAAAGAAAAAAGAATAAGTAATGGTATATTGAAAAAGTTTAGAAATGGAAGTGCTTATGATGATCTTTGTGGTCAAAATAATGGGCTTCTGATACTTGCTACTATTGGTTATTCTATTCTTGCTAGTAATATAATTATGCCTATTCTTAAAAATAAACTATCTAATCGTGCATATGAAAAACAGCTTGCTCAGATGGGTGAAACTCGGGAAAGTATTAAAAGAAAGAAACGATATGAATTCAATAATGTTCCAATCCTCAATTCGAGTGATTCTAAATTGTTTGAAGTTTTCTCAAATTATGATCATTCAACATTCGAAAATAAACAAAATTGTATTTCTGCCCCTCAGAAAGTGTCGCAACTTAAATCGGAGAAACGAACATTTGATTCATTTGATACGTATAGCAAAATAGCAACTCAATCTTCTGGATTGAGAATTTAGTTTTTATTTATATGAATACTTGTTATAATAATATTGTTGTGTCCGTAGCTTAATTGGATAGAGCAAAGATCTCCGAAGTCTTTAGGTGTGGGTTCAATTCCCATCGGGCGCAAAGTATAAAAAAGCGAAGGAATAGGAATTGAACCAATAATTTACTACGTAAATTAGGGTTCGCCCCTCTCGAAAAACGATACTCAATCGTTTTTCTCGGCAGAGTCATCGGGCGCAAAGTATAAAAAAGCGAAGGAATAGGAATTGAACCAATAATTTACTACGTAAATTAGGGTTCGCACCTCTCGAAAAACGATACTTTATCGTTTTCTAGGTAAGATTCATATTCTGTAATATTTAAAATTGTATTTTTAATTCTTAAAGAAAATTATTTGCCTCTTTTTATTTTTTATTCTATTTAAAATGCTTTTAACTTATGATAATATCGTTTGTGTAATGAGTAGTAATTATAAAATATTATTAATATTTCCTCCTCCAGCAAGCCCTGTAAGCCCTTATTTGTCTTGCCCTCTTTTAGCCGGTCAGTTGAAAGTTGCAGGCTATAATGTTCAATCTTTAGATCTTTCTCTTGAATTTTTTTATTATATTCTAAATTCCTTGAATATTCTTATAATCTTGCTTTGATAAAATTTGATAATTTAAAAAGAAA
>DVJT01000080.1 GCA_018716565.1 Candidatus Avigastranaerophilus faecigallinarum
TAAAAATTAATGATTTGCTATTATAAAAAAAATATAATACTATATTCTAAAGTCATTTTTTAGAGGGATATATCATGGCAAGAATTGTTAGACCAACTTGGGCAATAAGATGTGTTCAATCAGGATGCAAATGCCTTTTTGAAGTTGCTGTTTTGGAAAATGGAAAACAACAAGAAGTTGTTTGTCCTAATTGTGGTGAACATTATGTTTACCCTGCTATTGATGATAAACAAGAATAATGTTTTTTTATAATACTAATATCAGATATAATCGTTTTAGCGATCATCTTAGAAGCCTTTACGGAGTTAAAGTATATAAGGTAACATTAGATGCCGGTTTTACATGCCCAAATAGAGATGGTACTATTTCAAATGAAGGGTGTATTTTTTGTGATAACGGAGGGAGCTTCTCTCAACTCTATCCAAATAATATTTCTATCAAAGAACAATTAGACTTAGGTATTGCATTATCTATAGAGAAATATAAAGCTAAAAAGTTTCTGGCTTATTTTCAAGCATACTCAAATACTTATAAACCGGTTAAAGAACTTGAAAAAATCTATAATTCAGCACTGTCTCATGAAGATGTTATAGGTATGTCTATCGGCACCAGACCTGATTGTGTTGATGATGAAAAGCTCGATTTAATTGCAAGTTACACTAAAAATCACTATATTTGGCTTGAGTATGGTCTCCAAAGTATTCATGAACGCTCACTCAAATTCATTAACAGAGGGCATTCGTTTGAAACTTTTTGTCATGCTCTAAAAGAAACTCAAAAAAGAAATATTAACGTCTGTGCCCATGTAATTTTGGGATTACCAACAGAAACAAAAAAAGATATGTTGCAAACTGCAAAAGTTTTAGGCGATTTAGGTGTTAACGGAGTTAAAATTCATCTGCTTTGCGTTTTAAATAACACAAGACTCACTAAATTATATTACCAAGGCAAAATCCCAATGATGGAAGAGGATGAATATGTTGAAACCGTTTGTGATTTTTTGGAATTATTACCTCCCGAAGTTACTATCCACAGGCTTGCAGGAAACGGTTTAAAACCTAATATGTTAGCACCTGCGTGGTTGAGCAAAAAATTCGTTGTATTAAATAAAATTGATAAGCTTCTCGAAGAACGTAATTCATACCAAGGATCAGCTTTAAAAAAATAATATCCGAAGACTAACTTCTTGAATGTTTTAACTTTAATAAATCACTTATATCTTCATCGCTTAAATATTTAGGCTTCCCTATTATATGCGTATTTAATGTAACTTGTGCATAATATTCAGCCGTTTCTATCTTTGCAAAAGCATCTTCTAAATTAGCTGCAATTGCTATTGCTCCATGGTTTGCCATCATGACAACATCTCGTTTCTTTAAATGTTTTATAGTATTTTTTACAAGTTCATCTGATGATGGCATTGCATATTTAGCCACGGGAATATCTTCAAAATATAAGATATTTTCAGACATTATAGGTTCTTTTAATGCTTTATGACATGATGCAAATGAGGTTAAATATACCGGATGAGTATGAATTATTGCATTTATTTCAGGTCTCAATCTGTAAATTGCAACATGCAGTTTTTTCTCTGATGAGGCTTTCCCTTGTGATATCTCATTACCGTCTAAATCAGTCAATACAATATCTTCTTTTTTCAGAGCGCCTAAAGAACTCCCGGAAGCTGTAATATATATACATTTATCTGTTTTGATGCTTATATTTCCTGATGTCGCAACTGTCAGATTTTTTAAATATAATCTTTTACCAATTTCAATAATGTCTTCTTTTCGCATTTCCATTTTATTGCTGTTACCTTATGATTAATTCCTAAAATTTTAATTTATGATATCTTTGTTTATGATCAATTCCAAAATCCGTACCATACACATATATAAATTCGTTATTATTTAGTGTATAGATATAAGGACTAAGAGTATCATCAAATTTCATACCATATGATTTCTGCAGTTTATTTGTTTTTACATTGTAAAAATTTATTTTATTATCATATCCTGAAAGTTTTATACGCTTTTTACTAATTAATGAGCCTCCAGCTATAATTATTTTACCATCAGCAGTTGAAGCTATTGAAACTTTATTATCATGCCTATATTTACTATTTTTATTTATATCTATTTCTTTAAATGAATTATCATTTGGATTATACAAAACTACACAAGGAACAGGATAACCAGTACCACTATATATACTGCTTGAATATTCTCCAACCCCATTTTCTTTTTTATCTTCCATCTTTGTTGTTTTTATAACAACTCTACCATCTTCCAACAAGTATAATTTATCATTTCCATAAACAAATTTTTGTTTAAATCCAAGTGGAATCTTTTCAAATACATCTTTATTTATATCATATAATTCAATACTATCATTGCTGGAATAACCTCCCCAAATAAGAAGTTTTCCATTCTTTAATTTTATAATTTCACAGCCTCTTCTTTCCTCTATGGTTTCAGATTTTTGTTCTATTCTTTTATCTTTTATATTGTATATATAGGTCTTTTTATCAGAATCAGCACCAACTACAAATATTCTTTCTGCATCAATATCAATAATTGCAGCTTGATAAAAGCTTATTTCTTTCGGAAGTTCAGCTTGCCATACAATCGCATTCTTTTTCGGAGAATATATATATGCATATGTTTTTAAAGACATATTTTCTCTACTTTTAGATTGCATACAATTTCTTATAAATACGTCTCCGTTCTTTAATTTATCAAACAATGTATATTCATGATCTTTGACATATCCATCCGGAATAGGCTTTAATTCAGGACAATCTTTTATTAAAAGATCTTTTTCTATATCGTATAATGCAAGTTTGTTTTCTTTAGCAGAATATAACAAAATTCTTTTTTCGTTCAAAACCGCTTCTATTTTTAACTTCGACTTTTCTAATTCAGGTAAAAAATCTACTTTTATATGCACAGAAGTAGAATATAAAAATAAATTAATAACAAATCCAATTAATAAAGAAGTAAATATCGTTTTTAAAGGATTTGATAATAATTTTGTAAAAGGCTTAAATATTAGCTCTGTTTTTTCCCATCTCATTAAAACAGTTAAAACCAAATTAAACAAGTAAAATATAAATCCGCCTGCAATTAACCATATTAAAAATTTTATTGCAAGAGCTATAAGCATACTTGCCCCATAATATATAAGAGTCACCATCCCAAATGGAGAAGTAACTAACCCTTTTGCTACATATCCTATTT
This sequence comes from Candidatus Avigastranaerophilus faecigallinarum, assembly GCA_018716565.1. Classification (GTDB taxonomy): domain Bacteria; phylum Cyanobacteriota; class Vampirovibrionia; order Gastranaerophilales; family Gastranaerophilaceae; genus Avigastranaerophilus; species Avigastranaerophilus faecigallinarum. The sequence goes on from DVJT01000080.1 coordinate 3,240, forward strand.
CTAAACATAAAAATAGAAAACTATATAAAAGTGCAAACAATATACTTTCTTTCTTGCTAAATTTCTTTGATGTAGCTATTGTAGCAATTGTAACTACTAACATTAACACACATAATTCAGATAAAAGCATTTTTTTCATAAAAAAGAATGGTATTATACTTAATAATGCAATTCCTAATTTACTTTTTAAAATACACATATATATATTATTAAACTTATCCATAACAACCTCTTAACATACCAATATGAGTAAATTATAAAAGTTTTTCAAGACTTAGACAAGATTGTTTATTCAATTTTTGATATAATACAGCTATGTTTATTAAAAATCTAAAACTTAAAAATTACAGAAATTATGATGATATTGAGATTTCTTTTAACTCTAACAAAATTCTTTTCATAGGAAAAAACGCTCAGGGGAAAACAAATCTTTTAGAATCAATTTTTTATTTATCGAATCTTGATGCATTAAGAGCAAAATCTGATAGTGAATTAATCACTTTGGGAAAAGATTTTTGCAATATTAAAGCCGAAATCAAAAAATTTGATATTGATGTAGATTTAGAGATATATATAAATCCGCCTAACAGAAAAAAACTGAAAGTTAACGGTATTAATAAAAATAAATCATCTGATTTCATTAGTAATATTTCAACAGTTTGTTTTACAACTAATGATTTATTATTACTTAGAGGTACACCTGAAGACAGAAGAAAATGGCTTGATTTAGCTATTAGCCAAATTTTTCCTGCATATTCCGAAAGGATTTCAAAATACAATAAAATAAAAACTCAAAAAAATAATTACCTAAAAAATTTAAAAGGGAATATTAATTCTGATACTTCTTTGTTAGATGTTTGGAATGAGCAACTTGCAATTACAGGAAGCAATATAACATATATAAGAATAAATTTTTTACATGAACTTCTTAAAACCGCAAAGATAAAGCATTCTCAAATTTCAGAAAAAGAAGATTTATCTATATTCTATAATTCTTGTATTATTGGCGATATTTCATCTGCTGAAAAATTTGATTTTAACAATGAATTTATATTAGAAAATTTTAAGAAGAAACTTGAAGAAAAGAAACTTGAAGAAATTATTAGAGGACAATCTGTTCTGGGACCGCATAGAGATGATGTTTCTTTTTATATAAATAATAATGATTCAAAAAAATATGCCTCACAAGGACAACAAAGAACTATCGTTCTCGCTCTTAAACTGGCAGAACTCCAACTTATAAAAGATAAAATTAAAACAAATGCAATTCTTTTATTAGATGATGTATTGGCTGAACTTGATGATCTAAGGCAAAACTTTCTTCTTAATGCTATCGGTAATGATACTCAGACTATTATTACATCTGTTGATACTCTTCACTTTAAAGAAGAATATTTAAAAAATGTAGAAATTTTTGAAATAAAAAATAATTCAATTACTCAAATATAAAAAAGACCCCTTTTTAAAGGAGTCTTTTATTACTATTATAAATTTCAATTAGAAGTTTAATCCAGCTTCTCTAGCTGCGTCAGCTAAAGCTGCAACTCTTCCGTGATATAAGAATCCGCCACGGTCGAATACTACATCTTTAACACCTGCTTTTAAAGCTTTCTTTGCAATTGCTTCGCCAACTGCTTTTGCAGATTCGATATTTCCGCCGTGTGCTAAATCTTTCTTCATATCTTTATCTATTGAAGAAGCAGAAACTATTGTTACTCCTTTTACGTCATCTATAATTTGAGCATATATATGCTTTGTACTTCTATATACTGCCAAACGTGGAGCTTCAGTTGTACCAGATAATTTTGCTCTTAATCTTTTGTGACGTTTTTGTGTTGCTTCTTTTTTGTTTGTTTGTTTAATCATTTTTCTTTCCTTTCACCCAAACCTTCTTGTTTTTACAAGGGTTTATATTGGCAATTTTTCTACGCTAATTTCTATTTTTTACCTGTTTTACCAGCTTTACGTCTGATATATTCACCTTCGTATTTAATACCTTTACCTTTATATACTTCAGGTGGTCTCTTACTTCTAATTAAAGCTGCCAAATCACCAACTGCTTGCTTATTTGCACCAGTAACGGTAATTTTGGTATTCGCTTCAACAGAAATTTTAATTCCTTCAGGTGCATCAATATTTACCGGATGTGAATATCCTAAAGCCAAATTTAATGTATTACCTTGCATTGCAGCACGATAACCTACACCAACTATTTCAAGCTTTTTTGTAAATCCGCTTTTAACACCGTTAATAGTATTTGCTACCAATGTTCTTGATAAACCATGTAATGAACGTGATTTTCTATCATCGTTTATTCTTGTTACTACAACTGTATTATCAACTTTCTCAAGTTTGATTTCTGGACGAACTTCAACTGTTTCTGTACCTAAAGGTCCTTTCGCAGTTACTACTTGTCCATTTATTGTTACCTCTACACCATCCGGTATGATGATTGGTAATTTTCCTATACGTGACATTTTTTTATCTCCAATTTTTATTATTTACTTACTCGATTACCATACATAGCAAAGAATTTCGCCACCGACATTTTCTTTTCTTGCTTTTCTGTCTGTTAATAAACCTTTACTTGTTGATATTATAGCTATGCCCATACCACCTAATACTTGTGGAATATTTTTTGCTTTACAATAATTTCTTAAACCTGGTCTTGAAACTCTCTTCAAATTTGATATTACAGGTTTTGATTTTTCATCATATTTCAATGTGATTTTTAATGTTTTGAATGCACTGCCTTCTTTTTCAACAACTGCATAATCTTCAACATATCCTTCTGACTTTAACAATTTTGCTAGTTCTACTTTTAATTTTGAACTTGGCATATCTACTTCAGTTAAAGATACCATGTTGGCATTTCTTATTCTTGTTAGCATATCTGCTATTGGATCTGTATTCATTTCTTATTCCTTTACCTTTTAAGACGGAATACCGTCAACTACTTACTAAAATTTATCTAGCAGTATAGAAAAGTTATTGAAAAATTAAGTTTTGTATAATAGTTTTTATTCTACTATACAAACCTTAACTACCAACTAGCTTTAACTACACCGGGTAATAAACCTTGATGAGCCATCTTTCTTAGACAAACTCTGCATATGCCAAAGTCTCTGTGAAATCCATGAGGACGTCCGCAGATTGAACATCTGTTATGTAGTCTTACTCTTGGATATTTTCCTTTAGCTGCTAAAGCTTCTCTTTTTAGCTCTTTATCTATCATTGCTTTCTTAGCCACGTTTTATACTCCTTTTGTTATTTTTTAAATGGCATTCCAAGCGCTCTTAATAAAGCTCTTGCTTCTTCATCTGTCTTCGCTGTTGTTATTATTGAAATGTTCATTCCGTGAACTGCATCCAATTCATCATATGAAATTTCCGGGAATAATGACTGTTCTTTTAAACCTAATGTATAGTTTCCTCTTCCGTCAAAGCTCTTTGCACTTATACCTCTAAAGTCACGAATTCTTGGAAGTACTACACAAATTAATTTTTGTAAGAAGTCATACATTCTTTCGCCTCTTAGTGTTACCATTGCACCTACAGGCATTCCTTCTCTTAACTTGAAAGCAGCAATTGATTTCTTTGCTTTTGTTGACAATGCTTTTTGTCCTGCAATTTTTGTCAACTGATTTACAATTGCTTCTGCTAATTTTGAGTTATGACAAGCTTCACCAACTCCCATATTTAAAACAATTTTGCTTAATTTTGGAATTTGATGTACATTTTCATACTTAAACTCTTCTTGAAGAACTTTTTTTACTTCTTCATCGTACTTTGTTTTTAGATTTTTTGTTACTACTGTCATTTTTCTTTCCTTCTCGTAGAATGTATCCCCTTGCGGGATACCCATACTTA
>DVJT01000081.1 GCA_018716565.1 Candidatus Avigastranaerophilus faecigallinarum
CAATGTTGATGCAGAAAAATTAATTGCACAACAACCAGGATTAAGAGGTAAAGGTGCAAACACAGTTATGATGGTTGCATACTTTAAAGTTTCAGGAATTATTCCATTTGAACAAGCTTATGAAGGTATGAGAGAAATGACAATTAAAACCTTTAAGAAAAAAGGTGATGATGTCGTAAATATGAACTTAGCATTAATCGATGCTGCGGTAGATGCTTGTCAAGAAGTTGAAATACCTGCTTCTTTAGACGGTGTATGTGCAGCTGAAGATGTAAAATTAATTCCTGATGATGCATCTGAATTTGCTAAGAAGATTATTGAACCTTCTATGAGACAAAAAGGAGATGATATCCCTGTTAGCGCAATGAGTGTTGACGGTGTTATACCTACAGGTACTGCTTGCCTTGAAAAACGTGGAATCGCTCCAAGAGTTCCAAAATGGAATTCTGCTGATTGTATTCAATGCGGTATATGTGCAAGTGCTTGTCCACATGCTGCAATCAGAACAAAATTGGTTGAAAAAGAAAACTTGGCAAATGCTCCTGAATCATTTAAAACTGTTGAAGCAAAACCAAATGCAAACGGTGAACACTTCAAAGTTCAAGTTTATTGTAATGATTGTACAGGTTGCGGTGTTTGTATTGATCAATGTCCTGCAAACAAATTGCCTGGAAAACAAGCTTTATCTTGGTCAACAATTGAAAAAGAAGTTGAAGCTTGTGAAGTTGTTAACGAAAAATTCTTTGATTCATTGCCTGATAATGTAATGGGTAAAAATACAACCAAAACAATTAAAGGTGCAATGTTAAGAAAACCGTTATTTGAATTCTCAGGTGCTTGTGCTGGTTGCGGTGAAACACCTTATGTTAAATTGGTTTCTCAATTATTTGGTGAAAATGCAATAGTAGCAAACGCAACAGGTTGTTCTTCAATATATTCAGGTACATTCCCAACAATTCCTTATACAACAAATAAAGATGGAAGAGGACCAGCTTGGGCAAACTCATTATTTGAAGACAATGCTGAATTTGGTTTTGGTATGAGATTAGCTGTAGATCAAAACAGAGATACTTTGAAAACATACGTTGAAAAAGTACTTGCATCAGGTAAAGCTCCTGCTGATTTAGTAGAAGCATTAGAAGGTGCAATGGCTCATTTTGATAACTCTAAAACAGAAGAAGCAGTTGCTGCTCAAACAAAAGCAAAAGAAGTATTAGCAAAATATGCTGATGTTGATTGTCCTGATTTAGCTAAAGTAAGAGAATTACAAGATTACTTTACTGATAAATCAATATGGATTATTGGTGGTGACGGTTGGGCAAACGATATCGGTTACGGTGGTATTGACCATGTTCTTGCTCAAAATAAGAATGTTAATGTTCTTGTTTTGGATACTGAAGTATATTCAAACACAGGCGGTCAAGCTTCTAAATCTACACCAACCGGTGCTGTTGCTAAATTTGCTACAGGTGGTAAGAAAACATATAAGAAGAATATGGGCTTGATGAGTATGTCATATGGATATGTATATGTTGCTTCTGTTGCACTTGGTGCAGACAGACAACAAACATTGAAAGCATTCCAAGAAGCTGAAGCATATGATGGACCATCAATTATATTTGCTTATGCACCTTGTATTGCTCACGGTATCGATATGAGTAAAACTCAAACAGAACAAAAACGTGCTGTTGAAGCAGGTTATTTCCCACTATACAGATATAATCCTGCTAACGAACAACCGTTTACATGGGATGCTAAAGATCCAAAGGAAAGCTTCCAAGACTTTATTAAGTCTGAAGGCAGATACAAGTCATTAGCAAAAACAAATCCTGAAGAAGCTCAAGCTTTGTATGAAAAAGCTGAAAAGGATGCAGCTCAACGTATGGCTGTATTTAAAGCAGTTGGTGAATTGATTAAATAGTTAATTCACTGTTATGAAGAGAAGGGGATACTTTATTGTGTTCCCTTCTTTTTATGTTTTTTTTAATAAAGATATTATTTTATCTCTGCTTTTTTAATATTTGGAAAGAAATCACATCAAAAAACATATTTTTGTGTTTAATGTATGCAAGTTTGTTGAATTTAAACAATTCAATTAGTTCTTCAGGTTCTAAAAAATTTCTTTTAGATAATATTAAATATTTATATGGTTTTGTATTCTTAGTAAAAAATTTAACTAAGAATAATATAATACTATCGTAGATTTTACTATATATATTATGTTTGCCGAAATCAAGGTGAAGAAATTGACCTTCCGTTTTAAGCGTTCTATATATTTCTTCAAGTGCTTTGTTTTTTTGCGGAATATTTCTTAAACCGAAACCCATTACTATATAATCAAAAGAATTTTTTTCAAAAGCAAGAGAAGTTACGTCCATTTGTCTGTATGTTATATTCGGATTTTTTTTGCTTGCTAATTCAATCATGTTCTGCGAAAAATCAACCCCTATTACATCACAAGATGGCTGTAACTTTTTTATAATTTTACCTAAATCTCCGCTGCCACAACATAAATCTAATACTTTTGAATTTGGTTTTATGTTTAGTGCTTTTATTGCTTGTGTTTTTACATATTCATTTAGCCCAAAAGATATGATTCTATTCATAAAATCATACTTTTCAGATATTTTTTCGAACATGTTTCTTATTTCTAAATTTGTTTTGTTTTTCATATAAATCTATTTTAAAATTTTGAAAATAGCTTTTTTTACTTTTGATGGTTTGTCAACTGCTAAAGCAGGCATATGTGCATCTTCAGGATAGAAAATTAAAAAGTTTTTATTTGTTGCGAGAAGTTTATCAACATTTCCTGTTAAAAACATAACATCTTTTTCTGCATCATATTCTTCAGATAAAGAAGTATTTTCTATGTTTGTATAACCCATAAATTCTTCACCAATAGCAACTACTTGAATATCAATATATTTTTTGTGCGCTTCTAATTTTTGAGTAGGCTTTGTTTCATATTCTTGCAAATTGAAGAAAACTTCTTCTCCTCTTAATTGATGTTTTCCGCATTCCAGCTTACTTAAATCATTATTTTTAAGAAAATCAAATACAAGTTTAAAGTCTTTATGTAAACTAATATATTTTTCAGCATTAGATAAATTATCTATAATCATAAGTAAATCCCCCATTTATAAAACTTTTGATTATTAATGTAACATAAATTTTTACATTTGTTAAATAAAAAGGCAATTCTAAGAGCCAAAAAAACTTTATTAAAGTATAGGGGAAGTTAGACTTTATATCTTACAGGGGAAATCGATGAACGAAGAACAATTAAATGGGGTTTTAGGAACAATAAGTGAACCGGTAAAAAATGCTTATATTCTTTCTTCAAGGAAACAAATTGAAGAAATTCAGAGAATAGTAAGAATTTTTAATATCAATGAAGAACAAAAGAATAAACATAAAATGTTGTCTATAAAAAATTTGGCAACAATGAAAATAGTATTTAGTAATAATTAATTCAAAAATATTTTTAGTTCTCGATTAAATAGTTTTGGGATGATATGCTTGTGGATATGTATATTCTTCGGAAAATCCGACAAAAGTATACATTTTCACTGCTGCGGAATTATCAGAATCACAGCTCGCATTTAATTCTTTTAAGGGCCATCCGCCTGTAATGGCAGAAGTTAAAAGATTATCAACTAACTGTTTAAGCATAATTTTACCAAAACCGTAATTTCTATGTTTTTTTAGAATTGCAACGAGAGGAATATTTGCTATTTTCTCATTTGTTAAATTTGCGAAACAAAAACCAACAGGATGTTTTTTGTATAATAATACCTTTGTTATACCCGGTAAAAATTGTCCGTAAACATTGTTTGTAATCTTTTCAAGAATATCTTTGCAACCTTTTACAGAATTAAAACGGCTGTCAAATAAAGCATCAGAAGAATCTTTAAATGCTTGATGCATTATGTCAGCTGCATCTTTAAAAAATATTGTTTTCCAATTGGAAATAGTGTAATCATGAGGAAGTTTTGGAATATATATTTCTTT
>DVJT01000082.1 GCA_018716565.1 Candidatus Avigastranaerophilus faecigallinarum
ATTTCTTAAAAGATGTAGCTTGGGAAGAAACAGATATAAAAACGATAGGAACTTTAAAAGGTGCAGAAATTGAGAACCTAAATGTATTCCATCCTTTATATAACAGACTAAGCCGTATAATTCTTGGAGACCACGTTACACTAGATGCAGGTACAGGTTGTGTACATACAGCACCGGGTCACGGTCTTGAAGACTGGGAAGTTTGTCAAAAATATGGTATAGAAACACTTTCTCCACTTGATTCAAAAGGCATTTGGAGAAAAAGTGATAAATTTGAAGACCCTGATTTAGAAGGTGTTCCTTATTACAAAGGTAATGAAATTGTTATAAATAAACTTGAAGAAAAAACAGCACTTTTGGCAAAACAAGATATAACTCACAGCTATCCTCACTGCTGGAGATGTAAAAAACCTGTTATTTACAGAGCTACAGACCAATGGTTTGTTAAAGTTGATATGTTCAAAGAACAAACTTTGGAAGCAATAAGAAACGTAAAATGGATTCCAGCTGCAGGCGAAACAAGAATAACAAACATGGTTGAAAACCGTTCCGACTGGTGTATTTCTCGTCAACGTGCTTGGGGAGTACCTATTCCTGTATTTTACTGCAAAGACTGTGGTGAAGTTATTGTTAATGATGAAACAATTAATCATGTTGCCGATTTATTCGAAAAAGAAAGCTCTGATGCTTGGGTAAACCATACAACTGAAGAACTTATGCCAAAAGGATATAAGTGTCCAAAATGCGGCGGAGTACATTTTAGAAAAGAAACAGACATTATGGATGTTTGGTTTGATTCAGGATGTACACATAGAGCAGTTGTTCAAAAAAGAAGCGAAGAACTTGGTGAACTTCCTGTTGAAATGTATTTAGAAGGTTCTGACCAACACAGAGGCTGGTTCCAATCGTCTTTATTAACTTCTGTTGCTACAACAGGCAAAGCTCCATACAAAACAGTATTAACTCATGGCTTTGTTCTTGACGGTGAAGGCAGAAAAATGAGTAAATCTTTAGGTAATGTTGTTTTACCTCAAGAAGTAATCAAAGTTTATGGTACTGATGTATTAAGACTTTGGGCTGCATCTATCGACTACAGAAATGACGTTAAAATCGGTGATACAATTATTAAACAGCTTGTAGAAATATTTAAAAAGACGAGAAATACTGCAAGATTTTTACTTGGAAATTTATATGATTTTGATCCGAAAACAGATTATGTAAAATATGAAGATTTGAAAGAAATAGATAAGTTTGCACTTCACAAACTAAATACATTAATTGCAAACGTAACAGAAGCATTTGATGATTATGAATTCTACAGATATTTCCAATATCTTCAAAATTTTGCAGCTGTAGATTTAAGTTCATTCTATCTTGATATTGTAAAAGACAGATTATATACAAGCGGTAAAAAATCTCTATCAAGAAGAGCTTGTCAAACAGTACTATATGAAATAGCTCAAGCATTAACAAGAATATTAGTTCCTGTTATGCCTCATCAAGCTGAAGATATTTGGATGAATACACCTGAAGCTCAAAAAGACGGATTAGAAAGTATTCTTCTTTCCGATTGGCCAACTGTTAAGAAAGAATGGCATAATGAAGCTTTAGAACAAGAATTTACACAAATACTAAAAGTACGTGAAATAGTAACAAAAGCTATTGAACCTTTAAGAGCAGAGAAGAAAATCGGAAGTTCTTTAGAAACTGCTGTTTATATTATTTCCGACAACTCAGATTTATTGAAAAAATATGAAAAAGAATTATGTAATATATTCATAACTTCTCAAGCGTTTGTAGTTAGTGAAAAGCCTGCTGATGTTATGAATGAATATACAGAAGACGATTATAGCATATATGTTACAAAAGCTATAGGAGAGAAATGTGAACGTTGCTGGAAATATAGACCTTTAGGAAAAATTGAAGGCTATGAAACCATATGCGAAGACTGTTACAATGCAGTTACCAATAAAGATTAATAACCCAAATAATAAAAAAAGCTGCTATTAAATAGCAGCTTTTTTATTTCATCAAAATTATTTTACTTAAGCAAATCATTTATTTCTTCTTCAGTATCGACAACAGTAAATAATTCTTCCGGTGGACATTTAATTAATTTTGAATCATACAGTTTTTGATACTGTTCTTGTAAGCCCTTAAAGAAATCTCGACCTACTAATATTATTTTCTTTTTATCTTCAGGCTTACCATAATAATTTTTAGTAATTAATGTTGTTGCTTCTTGTAATGTAGTAGAACTTCCCGGGAAAATTATAAAATTATCAGCTACTGTAGAGAACTTTTCTATTCTATCTGCTTCACTTTTGGATATTGTTAAAGGGATACAATTATCTAAATCTTCATCACCCCAAAGAGGTTGAGCTATAATAGCAAGATTTTGTATAGGTCTACCATTAAAATCCTTTTTCGAATATTTTTTACCAGCATTATATGCCGTACCCATAATTCCTGAATTACCACATCCGTGTATAAGATTCTTTCCTTTACATACCATGCTTTTTGTTACTGAAGCACAAAGCTCCATATAATTCATTATTTCATCAGTAGACTTTGAACTTCCCAATACACCTACAGTATTTTTTCTAGATTCTTTAGTTTGATATTTAGGATTTATATTTACTGGAATTTCTGCTTTAAAACTTACTCTCATCATGCTTTCTTTCAAAAAATCACCACATTAGTATAAGTGTGGTGATTTTTTATTTTGCTATATTTATTTTATTAATTAAAATTATATCTGAACATTGGTTTAACATTTGTCATCGTACACAAATCAAAAACTTTATCACTTGTCGATGGCGGACAATATTCACTTGGTGTAATACCATTACAATATTCACTATATGCATTTTCTTTTCCGCCCAAAGACTTACAATATGCATCTCTGTAATTAAAGAAAGAAGTACCTTCATCATTTTGAAGATAAACAATTGCATAATTGCAAGTTTGCTGTTTTTCACCTTTTATTACTTGTGTACATTCAGGAGCAACATTTACAGTCCTATTGGGATCATATGTATAATAATACCCTTTAACCTTAGAGTTCAAATATTGTATGACTCTACCTGTATTCAGCTCTATATTTGTTGCAGCAACACCCAAAGGATAAACTTCACCATTATCCATTATCATAAAAGTAATTATATCAGGAGGAGGATTTAAACCATCTCTTTCTGTTTTATTGGGTCTTGCGGTACCGTTCAAATCAACAGCTATTAACCTATAACCATATGTATCTGATATTTGAGAATTATATGTCCATTCAGAAAGATAATACCTTTGTCCATTTGTTGCAATAAATGTAGGATTGTTATAATCAAGATTTGATATATATGGTTCTTCAAAAGCAGAAGTTGAATTATCATTTGAAGAAAGATTTGTTTGAAATAAAGAATCACATCTTGTCTTACCAGCAGTATTGGAAATAGAAGTCATACTCTTACAAAAAAGGTTTTTTACTTCTGCTGTTGAATTCACTCTTTGTGAACAAAGAGGCGTACCAAAATCATTTAAATATTCTCTGTCTGATTTTAATACTTGAACAATAGCGCCATTAGATTTTTTACATTGAGCAATCATTGATGGTAATGGATTTCCTTGAGAATCATCTATACTATCTTCAGGTGAAGCACCTGAATTTAATACACCCACCATATTAACTACATTTTTATGTGCAAAATAAGCTAATGATGTATAAGAAGATTTAACAATTTTGATAGAATGTACAGAAATTGCCATTATAACACCAATTATAACCAAAGCAACAAGAACTTCTGCCAATGTAAAACCTAACTTATATCTATCCATTTATAATTCCTCTAATTTTTCCAAACATTCTATATATGTATCTACTTCTATTATATCATCTCTACCGATATGAGCTTTCGTAATATTCAATACTGAAGTATTTTCTTTAACTGCATATACTTTTATATTTTTTACAAGTGCATCCAAAACAATAGATGAACCTAATGCATTGTATGGCATTATCAAAGCTTTTAAAGATTCTACTCCTATATAATGTTCCCCTTTTTCATATGAAATTAACGGTGCATTACTTAAACCAATTAAAATACAAGGTAAAAATGTCGGAGTTATATATTCTGCTGCAGTTTTTGGATCAACAATTTCTTTTGAGATTGTAATATCTTCAAATGCAGGAGAATGGGCAACCGGCACTTTTAATTCACGGGTTAAATAATGAGAAATAACAGCTTCTACGCCACCTACTATATCAACACCTTCACCATTTTGATAATTATCTTCCGGTGGTTCTTCAAATTTACAGACCACAGCTATAGTCTTGGCACCTTTTTCAACTAATCTTTTTCCAGCTTTTAACAAAGTCTCATTATTCAAAACGCTCCCTGATGAGATTCCGCTTATAGTGTTATAAAATTCTACTTTGCAAGGCTCCTCTGTTATTTCGTACCCCATTATATCAATACCATAAACAGTTTTTACGGCATTAATTGTATTTATATGAACATTAAGAATGCCTTGAGAAATACCTTTATCAAATATAACTCCTACTTTATTATTTGAAGACGGCAACAATCTCAAATTTCCTTTTATAAATTGAGACAAATACCAGCCTTCAACGTACAACATATTATCGGTAATACCAGAGAAGCAAGCGGCATTTACCACATTTGGATTGACTATAACATTAAAATCCTTAGCAAAAGTCCTCGCAACTTGAGATGCATCACCGGCAAAACCGCCAACACTTGCACCAATTCCTGTCGGAACAACAAAAGCAATTAATGGTTTTTCTTTATTATAGCTCAACATATTCATTTGCCTTTAGAGGCAAGCATTTTTGCCCTTGCGCTTCTAACATATCAACAAACTTTTGAATATCCACCTTTATATTAGGGAATGTATTATAATGCATTGGAATAACCTCCATTGCATATAACATTTTTGCAGCAATTGCTGCATCATTAATATCCATAGTATAATATCCGCCAACAGGTAACAGCGCATAATATGGATTATATAATTCTCCTATTAAAGAAAAATCAGACATTAAAGCTGTATCACCAGCATGGTATATTGTAGTACCATCTATATCAAATAAAAGACTTGCAGCCAAGCCTCCATAAGGTAAATCAGGATTAGAACTGGAATGAACTGCAGGTAAAAATTTAACACTTCCCCAATTAAATTTAAGTTTTCCACCAATATTTACACCTATTGCTTTCGCCCCTTTTTCAATACAATAATTTGCCAACTCAAATACGGCAATAATTGGAGCACCGGTATTTTTAGATATTGCAATTGCATCTCCCAGATGATCAAGATGTGCATGAGTAACAACAATATGAGTTATTCGCTTTTTTTTATAATCAAAATTAGCTGTTGGATTTCCAGTAATAAATGGATCAATAAGAATACAGTCCCAATCCTTTTCAATCAAAAAAGCACTATGTCCTAAATATGTAAGTTTCCTCATACTATTCTCCTCTTTTTCTTAAATTTTAACAAATTTAGAATTTGAAAGGAATACTCTAAATATTGCAATTATTATAAATTATTGTAATTACTAACAACAAAGAAATCTTTTTAACTGACTAATAATACCTTTAAAAGTATTTGTATTAGGAATTAATGCCGCACTATGGTATGGGAGATATGCACTTATTATATTTTCAGGTAAAGCATCACCTTTTTGCAAAGTATAAGCAATAAACTCAATGTATTCATCTTGTTCTTGTTTATACATTAAATCTTTTTTTCTAATATCCTCATCTGCTTCAAGATGACATAAAGCATGCCAGCTTGCAATAATAGTTTTATCTTCGCAATCTTTTGGGAAACGAACAAGAGCTTCACGAACAGGAAGCTTTTTAGTTAAAACTCCAAAGAACAATCTTGAAACTTTTTTCCTTATTTCTGAATAATCTATGCTTTTATGCTCATACATTGCTTTTCAAGTGCTTTCATTAAAGAACGGACATCATTATTAAAATATTGACCAGCCAATTTAGATATAGCACTTGCAGCCATTTTTTCTCTTGATTCTACAGATTTATAACAAAATTTTTTTCCGCTCTTTTGTCTTTTTAATAAGTTTTTATCAACCAATCTATCCATAACTGTTTTAACTGTAGTATATGCTCTAATATTTCCATTATCATTTATAGCTGATAATACTTCACTAACAGAGATATTTTTGGTTGAAACACCATTTTCTTCCATTGTCCAAACTGCATTCAATATCTCATTTTCAAGAGTTCCGTGTGTAAATGCCATTAATCCATCCTTTTAATTTTATATCTTAAATATTTTAAATTACTACAACCCGTTTAATCTTTCAGAGATTAATTACTACTATTATAGCACTTGTTTTCCAAAAAAACACTAGTTTATGAAATATTATTAATATAAACTTTATCAAGTTTCAAGTAATATTTTATTAATTATTTCAACAGATTTAGTATTCTTTCTTTTTTTATAATTTATGGAATTCATTAAATAAAGTTCTTTTTTTGCACGAGTAAATCCAACATATAAAAGCCTTAGTGTTTCCTCAATTTGTTCTCGCTTTAGTTCATCAGGAGTTTTAATTCCTTTGTTGTCAATTGAATTTTTTATTATCTGAACAAAATGCCCACCACTTTTGAGTTTTACATTTTTTATTGATGTCGGATAATTTTCTTCATTTAGTTCCGGAATAAACACATAATCGAATTCATCACCTTTAGATTTATGCATTGTCATTATTTCTATAGGAATATCATTCGTTTCAACAAGTTCATTTTCAAAGAATCTATATGCACTCAAAGATTTTTGAGCGGAATATTCAAGTTTTTTTATTATATTTTCTAAGCTTTCGTTTTCGGCGAACATCCTTTTTACCATTGCAGAAATCATATATGAATTAGATTTATCAACAGAATTCTTTGAATAAAATAAACCTATATTTAGAACCAAAATATCTGTTTCAATAGAAGAATTATTAAGCCAATAATCAATATCCCAGAACAACTGCAAAAGTCCCTCATTATTAATTTCATCAGGATTCATTTTCATAAATGGTGTTTTCAAATTTCTTAAATAGTTAATTGTTTCTTCACCAAACTCATAAATATTACTTTTATTATATTCTTGAGCCAACTCATATACACTAATGTTACTTATAGGGTTCAGAATAACATTTAAAACAGAATGTATAAGCCTGTATATATTTTTCTGCGCTAAACAATCAGACCTTATTGAAGTTTTTATACCTTGTGATAATAATAATTCATTATATTCATTAACTTGCGAATTCAACCTCAACAAAACTGCAATTGATGCAGAGGAATCAGAGTTATATATTTCTTTTATTTTGTTTATTATATAAGTTTTTTCGTCCTTTTCTTCTTGGAAAGATATATATTCAGGTTTTTTATTATTTTTAGGATTTTTATCTGTTCCTTTTATTTGAATATTATAAAAAGCATTTTTAGTCTCTTCATTTTGAGAAACTTCATTTATAAAAGAATTAGCAAAAGAATATATTGGTTTTGAACATCTTTGAGAAGAAACCATTTCCACTTTGTTATTTATTCCGATAAAATTTTTAAAACTTTCCAAATCGCTATTTGTAAAAGTAGAAGTAATTGCCTGATTAATATCACCACAGCGAACATAGTTCTTATATTTTCCATTCAATAAAGCAATTAATTTCTGTTGTATTTCGGTTGAATCCTGTGCTTCATCTTCTATTATATATTTACAGATATTTTGATAATAATTTAATATTTCACGATTATTTTCAAGTATTTTAACTGCATAACAAAGCATATCATCATAATCGAGCAAATTACTTTGTTTGAGAATTTTATTATATTCTTCATAAAACCTGTAAAACTCTTGAATATCTTTATATTTTGAATATAGTTCACCATTATAAGCAGATAATTTGACTATAGATATACATCTTAAAAAATTATCATATTTTTCATCATCAATTTTCAGTTTATAAAGTAATTCCTTTATTATTCTTTCTTTTAAAGTATCATCACATATTTCAAAATTTTCATCTAAGCCTATTTTATTATAATTTGCATTTTCTTTTATTATTCTTAATGCAAGCCCATGAATAGTTGATATATTAGGAAGATCAGAATCATCTGAAACAGCAGCTTTTATTCTTTCTTTAAAGTTTTTAGCCGCAGATTCCATATATGTCAAAACAAATATATTTTCAGGAGCAACTTTTTCATTTAACAATTTTATAATTAAGGCTAATAATATAGTGGTTTTTCCCGCACCGGGAACCGCCATCACACCCATTTTCCCTTTTTTATATTCAAGAACCTTTTTTTGATCATCCCTGGGAATTATCTTAAATTCTTGTTTCTTTTCTTCTTTTATTTCAAGAAAATCAGACAAACCGCCAAAATTTTCATTACCTGTATTATCATATATACTTGCAAAAAACATAATGTTTTCTTGAGCACACAAAATTAGTTTTCTGGCAATTCTTGCTGTTTTTTCTCTCGTTAACAGAATATTATCTTCCAAAGTATATTCTTTTTTATTCCAATCTTTACTTAAAACCCAAGCATTATATAAAGTACCTGTATCTTGTTTTAACCATTCACAATTAGATACATCAAGCCAAAGTTGATACTTTGTTCTTATAGAGAAGTCTATTATTTTTTGAGGACTTGAAACTATAATTGCATCTTTGGGCAAAGCAAAAGAATCTATAGGATTTTCACTTATTACACTATTTTCTATTTGTGAAATAAATTCTTTAGCAATATCAGATACGGTTTCAGAGAATGCTTTTTCAAAATTTTCTGCTTCCTTCAGAAGAAAATCATACTTTTCTTTATCTGCTTCTGTTTCAAATTCTTGAATAATATTAGAAAAAATTATTTTTATTTGATTGGAAATACTATTTTTACTTTTTAATTCAGAAGCAATTACAGAACACAATTTTTTATATCTGTAATTATTTATATCTTCTGAAAAAATATAATCCTTTAATCTATAAGAAGAAGAATATTCCCTAATAATTTCAATACATTTACGATATGGTATTTTCAAAAGATTAATTAATAAACTTTTTAACTCATAATCTTGTACATCAAAACCATTAATAAGTTTAAGTAATATTAGAATATACTTAACGATATTATTTTGAACAAGTTTTTCACTACCGGATATTACCTGAAATTTTATACCCCACTTTTGTTCTTTAAAATATTGCATTAATACTTCATCTACAACCGGGGTAATTACAGAAATATCAGAAAGTTTTATCCCTTTTCTTATGAGTTTATTTATTTCACAAATTGCAGCATCAAACATATCCAAACGTTTTGGCTGAATAGTGTATTTTATATCAGCAATTTTTATTTTTTTACCTTGTTGAATATTAATAAAGAAATCTTCAGCTGTTTTTAGCAAAATATTATCATCTTTTAAATGAATAATTTCAGGATTATATTTTTTTGAAAATTCTAAAACACCCGATTTATAAGCACATAAATATCCGCATCTTGATGAACCGTTTTGGTCATAGGCTATATAATATTCATTTAATTGAGGTACTAAATGATGAATAAAAGACCAAAACGCAAATGAAAACTCATCTGCATCATCAACCATAAGAAATTTTATCTTCTTAAAGTAATCAGTATTTTTATAAACAAAGGGCAATATAGCAAGCTGTCTTAAATAATCAAAACTGGTATATTTAATAGTTTTCAATTTATAATCGTCAATCGCCTTTTGAGCATCAATATAAAAACTTTCTCTTAGCAATTCCGAACGTTCTTTTATTTCATCAGTAGTAAGTCCATTTTGAACAATTAAAGAATATCTTCTAAAAAGCTGATGAAGAAGATTAACCTTAGATATATAGTCAGAGAAATCTGCCTCTTTTATACTCTGTTTAAAAATAAATTGAGAAACTTCCAATCCGCATAAATTTGGTTTTGATGTATTTTCTGACCTATTTATCAAACTTGAAATATATTCCCAATTATCATTAATCGAATTATAGCAAAGCCCCCAAAAAGTATATACCTGATGTTTTTCTTGTCGTAACTGAGGATTTAAAGCACAAACTTTATTTATAAAATTTGCTTTTTTATATGAATTTAAAAGAATAACTAAAATATCCTCAGGACTATTTCCCTGCTTAATTAATTCCACATACCTTTCAGCAAGAAAATCTGTTCTTTTACTATTTACTGAGCCTTCTACTAACATAATTAGATTGTAATTAAAAAGACAGTTTAAAGTATAAATATTACAAGATATTAAGAAAAAATGATGTTTTTTAAATTTTGCTTAACATGTCTTCATACATGGATTGAAAGAAGAATTACAAAGTGATATATTAAAGATATACAAATTATATACAATATAAAAAATTAATGCGATATAAAAGTGTGTCGTTTGCATTAATAACAGTGTTCTCTGCCTATTATAGGCGAAATGTGTTCTGCAATTATAAAAGCAAGTGTGTGTTACTAAAAAAATCAGGAGTAAAATAATATGGCATTAAATTGTGTATCAACATTAGATTCCGAAAATTTCTCAACAAGTCTTTTTTCAGAAACAAATTTGGTAAATTATGTTAAAGAAATTTCTAAATATAAATCATTAACAATTGAAGAAGAACAAGAACTTGCAAGACAAATACAAAACGGTTCAAAAGAAGCAAAAGAGAAGCTCACAAAAGCAAACCTAAAATTAGTAGTAATGATTGCAAGAAAAGTCATTCACACAAGCAAATTACCAATGACGGATTTAATACAAGAAGGCAATATAGGACTAATGGTTGCAATAGATAAGTTCAATTGGAAATTCGGCTACAGATTTGCAACATATGCAAGCTGGTGGATTAAACAAGCAATGTTTAAAGCAATATCAGAACAATCACACAGCGTAAAAATCCCTGTATATATACAAGAAACTCTTTCCAAATATTCAAAAATAAAATCAGAAATGGAAAAAGAATGTCAAAAAGAAATAAGTATTGACGAAGTTGCAAAAAAAATGAAAACAGATTCCGGTAAAATCAATAATTATTTGAACGCTTACAAAAAGACATTGTCACTTGAAGGCGACTATGAAATGCAAAATGGCTCCGAAGTTAAATTAATAGATATCATTGAGGATAAAAAAAGTTCAATTTCAAAAGAAATTGAAAGTGAATCACTAAAAAAAGATATTATGTTGTTGCTTAAGAATTTAAAGGAAAGAGAACAAAAAGTAATCACAATGCGATTTGGTATCGGAGGTAAAGAAAAACAAACATTAGAAGAAATCGGTAAAATATATGGTGTAACAAAAGAATGTATAAGACAAACTGAAGCCAGAGCATTAAATAAACTGAAAGATAATAATATTTCAATAAGTTTATACCAAGACTACGTATGCTAAAAAGTCACACAGATACGATCCAAAAGCAGTTAATTTGCTTGTATTCATTGTGAAGAAAGGCAATCTAAGACAACATAATACTCTTGTAGCAGGCATTTAGAAGAACAATTTTGTCAAATTATTTACAATATGTAGAAAAAACTGTATAATAGGGCATATATAAAATATGTCTGCAGATTTATGAGGTAAAAGAGATGTCAGAACAAAAATATACAGATGCTGAATTTGAAGCGTTACTTAACAAATATGATTATAGTTTCCAGAAGGGTGATTTAGTAAAAGGTATAGTTTGTTCGTACGATTCTACCGGAGTTATTGTAGATATTGGCGCGAAAACAGCAGCATATGTTCCTGTAAAAGAAGCAATAGTTGATACAAACGTAAGTTTAGAAGATACATTAAAGAAAAATCAAGAATATGAATTTTTGATTATCCGAGAAGAAGATGAAGACGGAAGATTTACACTATCTTATAAGAAAGTGGCAATGGCATACAGCTGGAGAGAACTTGAAGAATTAAAAGCAGAAGATGCAACAGTTGAAGGTGTTATTGTTTCTATAGTCAAAGGCGGAGTACTTGTTGAAGTAAAAGGCGTAAGAGGATTTGTTCCTTCAAGTCATTTAAAATTAAAATCAACAGAAAATGTTGTTGGTGAGAAATTAGAGTTAAAAATCCTTACTATGGATATTCAACAAGGCAATTTTATCCTTTCAAACAGAAAAGTATATGCTGAAGATAAAGAAGAAACAAAAAAAGATATATTCGATACAATAAAAGTCGGTCAGATAGTGAAAGGTGAAGTTGTAAGAATTACCGATTTCGGAGCATTTATTGATATTGGCGGAATAGATGCATTGTTACCGTTATCTCAAATTTCTTGGAGATGGGTGGATCATCCTTCAGATATTCTTAAAGTCGGCGATATGGTTGATGTGGAAGTTATAGTTGTTGATCAAGATAAACAACGTATTAGTTTAAGCTTAAAGAATTTAGAAAAAGATCCTTGGTTAGAAGCAAAAGATAAAATAAAAGACGGAGATAAAATTGAAGGTACAATTACCAGAATCAAACATTTTGGTGCTTTTGTGGAAGTATTCCCAGGGGTTGAAGCTTTACTTCCTAACAACGAACTTATAGAATATCAAAATCAAAAGAATTTAATCCTAAAAGTTGGTGATAAAATTCAAACTACAATTCTAAAATTCAACCCTGATGATAGAAGAATCAGTCTAAGTATTAAGAATGAAGAATAATAGAAAAATTATAGTCTTTTCCGGAAAACAATTTTCCGGAAAAGATACTGTTGCAAAAATTTTATTAAAAAAGTTCAAATCATTTAAAAGAGTTGGCATTGCCGATGCAATAAAAATGCAATATGCCAGAAAAAACGGTCTAACATTAGAAGAAATAGAACAAAACAAATCACAATACAGACAAGATTTAATTGAACTTGGAGATTGGGGAAGGGCGCAAAATCCTGATTATTGGTTAAACTCAATTATAGCTTATGAAGGTAATATAATCGTTACAGATGTTAGAGTAAGACACGAATTAGATTTGTTTAAAAAACAAGGAGCATATTCTGTTCGTGTTGAAGCAAGTGAAGAAACAAGAAGCAAAAGAGGTACTTTATCATCTAAAAATGATAATACAGAGACAGCTCTTGATAATATTAAAGATTGGGATTATGTCATTTATAATAACGGAACCTATGAAGAACTTTTAAAAAATACCCAAGAACTTATAAACGATATACAAATTAAATTGGGAAAAGAATTATAATAGACTTTATTCTTTAAGTTTTGATATAATAGAACTATGAAAAAGATTTTTTCGTTATTAATATTATTAATATTATTTATATTTTCGACATCTGCCTTTGCCGATATAATACCCTCAAGCACAAAAAGTATAAAATATTACGGGATAGGCACATTAAATATGCCCAAAAGTTATACTGTATATAAATATCCAAATGCAGACTCTGATGTTATAAGAGAAGTAAATTATGACGACTTAAAAAAATCTGCAATAGTTAATTCTATTGATATGAGAAAAGTTTCATATATAGCACATGTTCCATCAAATAATGTTGCATTATTGACTGTTGACCAAAACCCAGGTGACAATTGGTACAATATTTATCTAAATCAAGAAACAGGAGAAACAGGCTGGGTATACAATGATACACCAAATGCATTCCTAACATACAAAGAACTTTTTTACAAATATGGAAAGAAATATGGAATAAGAATTTTTAATGACTTACCAAAGGATGAAAAAGTATTATATGCATCTGAATCAAAAGATTCTCAAGTATTGGAAGAATTAACTTATCCCAAATACATAAGTTTCACAGTGATAAGAGGAAACTGGCTTTTAGCCTCTGTTAATGATATGTCAAAACAAGCAAAAGTAGGCTGGTTTAATTGGCGTAATGATGATGGAACACTAAATATGTTCCCTAATTTTAAAGATTAATGTAAACTTTATAAAATTATGCACATCATTTGAGCAATTTCATTTCTTCAGTTAATTTAAAAAGACATAATAAATTAACAGGAGAAAAATATGCTGAACATAAATCCGATAAAATTTGTAAGCATTAACAATATACAAAATAAATATCCTCAAAAGCAAATTGTTCTAAAATCGGATACATTTGTACGCTCAAGTAATAATGTAAGTTTCAAAGGCAGTGAACCCCAAAACAATAATCCTTTTATAAAATGGGCTAAAGAAACGGATTTTATAAAAAACCAACTACCTGATATTTTAACAAATCCAGATTGCAAATTAGGTTCAGGTTTTTCTCATAGTGCTTATATAATTCCAGGTAACGACGATTATATTCTTAGAACATCTAATATGAAAGTTCAAAGAAATTATGATTTTGAAAATGCGAAGATAAAAGATACAGAAGATAAGAATCTAAATGTAAATATAGGTCAGGAAGTTGCAAATATAGAACTTAAAGCAAACGATGGCTTCACTATCCAAATAGAAGTACTAAAAAGACAACCAGGTAAACCAATAGGAGTTCCACCTTCACAAGCTGTTTATATAGAAGATACCGACCAATTAAGAGATGGAGAAATACCATATGAAGCTTACGAACGAAAAAAACAATATGCAGAGACGCTCCATGAAGTAGCAAATCTTCCGATTAAAGCATACGAAACGCTCATCGATGAAATAAGAATTGCAGAGAAAGCCGGATATCATTTTGATCACTTAAATTCTAATAATTTACTAATAGCTGGTGAAAAAGGGAGAATAAACATTATAGATATGGATAGGAATCAACTTCCTACAAATTTGGGGGATGTATTATATGCATTATCAGACATAAATTATTTTTCAACATATAGTAGCCAATATGATTCTTGTCCAATGAGTAAAGAAGCAATCGGAATAGCAATAAAAGACACAATGGAGATAACAGATAAATTTATCCAAGCAATGAGAAATAAAGGAGAAAAATTTAACAGGAACGAATGTTCATATGAATTCTTTAACTTTATTAATAGTCTTCCATTTACATTCTACTGTCAAACAACAGATAATGAAAAGAAATGGGATATTTTGGCACAAAAAGGCGTTGCTTAACTATACATTATCCTTATTATGATCAGGTAAAGAAGCGGAATATTCCGCAAGAATTCTTGCTATATCCGAACCTTTAATTACTACCTCTAAAATTAATTGAGAATTAATTAATATTTTATCTGTATACTCAAGCTCATCGGTATCAAAAATTTCAAATTCAAGGAAATCATGGCCAACATAATTGATTCTGCCATAACCTTCACTTGCACCCCATTTCATAAATACAAGCTGTCTTTCAAATAATTTGAGTTTATCAACCAATCTCATAATTAATGTTTACTCCGTGCAACCTATTCTATTATAATAATTATTTTTTAACAACAAGTCAATTTTATAAAACATTTTTTGTAAATTTTACATACTTTTATCGTTACAAAATAAATAAAATTATTTTGTTTTATATTTAGTTTTGGTATATTCATGAAAAACTAAGTAAACAAAAAGGAACTTAATCGTGACAAATACGCTTAGTCGAGAGATTGAAGTACAAGAAAAATTTTATAATAAGTATGTTTCTTCCCCAATTAATAAGACTGATGATATAGAAAATCGATTATTTAAAATATTTGAAGATGAATTAAATTCAAAGAATTCAGTATTATTAGCATATAAGCCATTTGCCATAAGAAAACTTGCAAAATTCATAACAGGAGAAATAAAACGTTCTGCGTCTGTAGGTATTGCAGGAGAAACAGCAAGCGGGAAGTCTACTATTACATTGGACATTATTGATACAATCGAAATTTTTTCTAAATTGTTTAACTCAGAAAATGTAATAACAAGAGTTAATACTGATGATTATTATTATGACTGTTCTGAAGAAGTAAAAAAAGCCGGTGGAATGGCAGAATTTGCCAAGAATTATGACTTTGATGTGCCTGAAGCGCTTGAATTAGATTTAATGTATAAACATATTAATGAATTATTATCAGGCAAATCTGTAATGCTTCCAAAATATGATATGTCTGGAACTACAATAAGATGGGATAATTATACTTTAGCAGAACCTTCAAGAATTATTATTTCTGAAGGTTTATT
Organism: Candidatus Avigastranaerophilus faecigallinarum; assembly: GCA_018716565.1. Classification (GTDB taxonomy): domain Bacteria; phylum Cyanobacteriota; class Vampirovibrionia; order Gastranaerophilales; family Gastranaerophilaceae; genus Avigastranaerophilus; species Avigastranaerophilus faecigallinarum. The sequence goes on from DVJT01000082.1 coordinate 16,066, forward strand.
TACACTTACCGAAAAAATCAAAGATGCTTTCGATTTTAAAATTTATGTTGATATTGACAGTGAAATTCAAAAAGAAAGATTTTATGTAAGAGCCGAAGAAAGAGGACTTGGGGAATCTGCACACAAAATATATGAAAATGCTTCAGAAAAAGCTCAAATATATATAAGACCTTGCAGAAAAGATGCTGATATTGTTCTTTCCGGTGAAGCTAATAGAAGCGGATATAAAATCTTTTTAAATAAAATATTAGCAATAGTTGAAGAATTACATTTTTCGAAATAGGGAAAAAAATGAGTGAGTGTTTATATCAAGGCAGTTTTAATCCAATTCATAATGCTCATATAGAAGTAGCAAAATATGCAATCGAACAATTTGGATTCAAAAGAATTGTATTTATACCGGCATTCAAACCACCACATAAAGATTTAAAAAATTTTGATGCAAATAATGCAATACACAGATTAAACATGGTAGAACTAGCTCTCGAAGATTACCCTTATTTTGAGGTTTCAGCGATAGAATATACAAGAAACGGCCCATCATATACTTATGATACAATTCTGCAGATATATCAAGTTGTAAAACCGAAAGAAAAAATAAACTTTATTATCGGAACAGATGCCTTTAGAAAGATTGAATCTTGGAATCAATCACAAAAATTAAAGGAATTAATTAAATTTATTCTTTTTGTAAGAGAGGATAATTTTGATGAAACTCCATACATCAAGTTAAAAGAAAAAGGATACGAATATCAATTAATGAAAATGCCATATATTAATATTTCATCAAGTGAAATAAGAGAGAGAATTAAGCAAGGCAAAGATATTTGTGATATAGTACCAAAGAAGGTAGCAGAATATATAAAACGAAATAATGTATACAATATATAGCATTGAAGAAATAAAAGAGAAACTAAAACATTGTCTTTCTTACGAAAGGTATATTCACTCCATTGGAACAATGGAAAAGGCAATGGAGCTTGCAGAAAGATTTAATCTTGATATAACAAAAGCACAAGTGGCAGGGCTTTTACATGATTGTGCAAAATGTCTTACTAATGAAGAATTGGAAAAATACAAAGAATCTTTTGAAGAATGCGAAAAATTAAGCTATAAAACTTGGCATGCACCTGTTGGAGAAATTATAGCCCAAAGAGACTATGGCGTAACTGATAAAGAAATTCTTTCCTCTATCAGATGGCATACTATAGGGAAAATAAATATGACAGATTTTGAAAAAATCATATTTATTGCAGACAAAATTGAACAAAGAACAAGAGAAGCAGATTTTAGAGAAAAGATTGAAAAAGCATTAAACAAAAGGAATAATTTAGATGATGCTATGCTAAAAAGCTTTAAAATCACAATAAAAAGTCTTTTAAAAAGAAAACTTCCCATTTGTTTTCAAACAATTGAAGTATATAATGACCTATTAGAAAAAACATTAAAATAATATGAAAATAGTTTTGCTTGATATTGACGATACCATTTTTGATTTTTACGAAAGTGCAAAAGCAACAATACTAAAATGTTGTAAAGATTTTAATATTGAATTTACCGATAAAATGATAGCTCATTATATGGAGCAAAATGAATTTTTATGGAGACAATTTGAGAAGAAAGTTATTACACGTGAAGATATCTTTAGAAAAAGATTTCCCGAATTATTTAAAGAATATGGTATAGATATTGACGGAATTGAATTTGAAGAAGCATTCCAGAAATATTTTAAGACAGAATATAAATTAATAGAGGGTGCAGTTGAAATTATCAAATATCTCAGTGAAAAATATGATTTATATATAGTATCAAATTCTTTAATTGACACTCAAATAAAAAGACTCACTGCTGCCGGAATAATTGAATATTTTAAAGATTTATTTGTATCAGACATAGTCGGCTATCAAAAACCAACAAAAGAATTTTTCAATTGTTGTTTTGAAAAAATACCCGACTTTGATAATCAAAAAACAATTATTATAGGTGATTCTCTTTCTTCAGATATAAAAGGCGGTTATAATGCAGGTATAAAGACTTGTTGGTTCAATCCGAAAAGAAAAATAAACAAAACAGAATATAAAGCTGACTATGAAATAGCCAGCCTTAATGAATTAAGAAATATATTATAGATTAACGAATTAAATTCAGTATAGAATTTCCCTGATTAAGATCTTGCCTGTATGATTCAGCATGATGTTCAGGTGTTCCCTTTATTGTATAAGTTTTTCCGTTTAGCAGAACAATATCAGTATCTTCATCTTTTTTTGAAGGTTCAAATGCAACAATCATTGAAGAATTAATAAAATGTTCTTTTTTATCATTTTTAGTTCTTATTTTAACTAAAGTAGGAGTATTATATCCTATCGGCTTAGTGTTCATATGTCTTACCTTTCTTGTATATCATTATTAACAAGTTTTAATTTAACACTAAATAACCAAAATTTAAATATGCAGCAAAACTTACCCATATTAAATATGGAATTAAAAGTAAAGCCGATATTTTAGAATATTTATAAAACGTAATTATTGTCAGAATAATAAATATATACATTAAAAAGATAATAAGAAAAGCTGCGAATATATTTTGCAAACCAAAGAATACAGGTGACCAGGAGAAATTAAGAATAATTTGGACAATAAAAAAGAATAAAGGTAACCGTTTCCCTTTATAAAGACCGCCTTTCAAAAATAAAAACAAAGAAAGAATAATCATTGCATAAAAGATTGTCCACACCGGCATAAATACCCAATCTGGCGGACTTAAGTAGGGTTTATTCAAACTATCAAACCATTCAAAGTTTTGCATATTTCCATTTTAAACACTAATTACATTAAAATCATTACCATTTTGTTTAATAAACAAAAATCAATTTTGTTTAGCTTGTTTATAAGAATTGATAATAATTTGACGTGCTTTCATTGCTTCTTCTTTTGTTAATGGAGAAATATTTTTTAAAGGATAATCAATATTTAAATTTTCATACTTTGAAATTGCCATATTATGATAAGGTAAAACATCTAAAGCTTTTAAAGATTTTATATTTGCAAGAAATTTCCCAAGCTCTTTTAAATGTTTTTCATCATCTGTAATAGTTGGAACAACAACATGCCTTACCCATATCGGAATATTTTTTTCTGAAAGATACATCGCAAAATCTAAAATATTCTTATTAGAGAACCCCGTAAGCTTTTTATGTTCTTCATCATTAATATGCTTAATATCTAACAATACCAAATCAGTATATTTTAAGAGCTTATCAAATTGAGCTAAATTTTTTCTGTTAAATAGAACACCCGAAGTATCAAGAGCAGTATGAATATTCTTCTGTTTTGCCTGTTTAAAAAGTTCTGTAACAAAATCTATTTGAGATAAAGGTTCTCCGCCTGTTACAGTTATCCCGCCATTTTTTAGAAATTCTTTTATACTGTCATATTTATCAAGAATTTCAGATACAAAAACTTTTTTATTTTCCTCATAAGACCAAGTATCAGGATTATGGCAATATAAACATCTCATAGGACAACCTTGTAAAAAAACAACAAGCCTAATACCAGGACCGTCAACAGTCCCAAAAGATTCTATAGAATGAACGTTTCCAAATATTTGTCCTGTCATAATCTTTATTATATAAAAAAAATATCAATAATTTAGCTGTTTATCATATTTAAAAATAGGGTACTATAGTAAAATGATAAAAATAAAAGTTCAGCATCAGTTTTCAGTTTTTATATCAATTCTTGCTCTTATTGCAATATTGGTAATATCCGTTTGTATAGGATATTTCATGTTTATGACAGAAACCGATATTAGCAGCAAAACCCGTTCTGATATTTATGCGCTAATAGGAATATTTTTATTCGTTATTGTTCCATTTATTTTCACGTCAATAAAGAATAAAACTGAATATGTATCTGACATAATAATATCAGCAGATTACATTGAATTAATATACAAAGAAAAACAGAAAGAAACAAAAAGAACAAGAATTTTAAAAGATGATATAGAAGTATTCGAAGCAATAGTAACTATTAATAAAGTAAATTCAGGAAAAACCAGTTACATCTATTGCAATTCGGTAGTTACAATTGAGCTTAAAAATAGATGTCAAATCCAATTTTTACAGAACTCTTCAAACCAATTATGGGGAAGTCCATATAAATTCATCTTAGATTTAATAAAAAATTCAATAGAAATTCCTAACTTTAAATATCAAATAAATGGTAATTATGAGTTTGCAAAAAAGGATATAGAAAACTACAGTATATATAAAAAGCAACTTCCTTTTAGTGAACAATTAAAATATGACTATAAAAGTCAGCCCAAAATTATCAAAATTATATACCTTATTTTGATATTTATTTTAATAGGAAATTTATGCTTCATGGGTTATCTGTCCATGCCTGCTGGGAAACTGACAAAAGAAGAACAAGCATATATGAAACATTATAATCAAGCTTACGAATTGAGAACAAAGAAAAATCAGTATCAAGAAGCAATCAATGAATTAAATAAAGCAGAAGATTACTTTTCTAACACAGCAGAAACTTATTTAGAGAAAGCATACTGTTATAACAAGTTAAAAGAATATGATAAAGCAATAACAGTTGCAAAAGAAGGGTTAAAATATATAGATTCAAAATCTATATACAGGAAATATCATAATTTTAAATTTGTAGGCAAAAAAGACATAGAATTATACTCTCTTCTAGGCAGATTATACAAAAAGACAAAGAACTATGAAGAAATGAAATTATGTTATGACTATGTAATCACTCACATAAAATACAAATATACAAACGCATATTTTCAAAGAGGTTATGCCCAATATTATTTATCAGATTTTAACTCCGCACTTCAAGATTTTTATAAACATAAAGAAATAATACTACAATACATACAAGATCAAGCAGAAGAGACTCCTGAATTCAGGCATACAAATCCAACATATGATAAAAACGATTTAATTAATATAGAAAAGTGGATTACCGCCTGCAAAAAATACAAATAATTATTGTAGAACATCAATAATTCAGATGTTTATAATTTTTTTCAACAAGGTATTATTGTGGAATGATAAAAATAAAAGCTGAACAAAAATATATTACATTATTACTATACGTTATTTTAATCACGATATTGGCAGGGATATACATATTTCTATGCCAAATACATGGCAAAAATTTTCAAATAGAGAATTGTATATTCATAGCCATTTTTATACTTGTTATTATTTTCAATCTTATTAACAGTTCAGAATATGTATCTGAAATAAGAATATCACATAGTCACATCGAAATAATATACAAAAAAGGGTTAATAGAGTCAAAAAGAGAAATAATTTTCAAGAATGATATAGTTTCATTTGAATCAATCGCAACTATTAATAAAAATATAATAAGCAGAAGAAATGAGATAAAAAGTAATACACTCATCAAAATTAATTTAACTGATAAAAAGTGCATTAAATTTTTAGTAGACTCAACAAATCGACTTTATGGATGCCCGTACCAGTTTATTTTAGATTTGATAAAATTTTCAAGAGAAATTCCAAATTTTAAATATGAAATACTTGGAAACTATTATTTTGCAAAAAAAGACATAGAAAACTATATACAATATGGCAAGGGTCTTAATGCAAAAGAGCAACTTCTATACGAATATAGTTCACAACCACCTTATGTTATATTCTTTTTTATATTTTTTATACTTAGCATGTTAATAATTATTGGTGTTATGGTGTATATATCAATACCATATTAACACTTATAAATAATAAAAAAAGAGACTGTCTAAACAGTCTCTTTTTTTATAAGAATTAACTAACATCCACAACTCAAACCGGAATGGAAAGTTCTTGAAATAACATCATCTTGCTGCTCTTTTGTTAATTTAATAAAGTTAACAGCGTAACCTGAAACTCTAACTGTTAGTTGAGGATACTTTTCAGGATGTTTTTGAGCATCTAATAATGTTTCACGATTAAAAACATTAACATTTAAATGATGACCGCCTTTTTCAACATAACCATCTAAAAGATTAATTAAGTTTTCTTCTTGCATTGTAGCCATTTTATAAAACCTCTTTCTATTAATTATCTAATATTATCTTCACAGCAACCGCAATCCAAATCAATTGCAAGGTCACCCATAAATACTTCATCTTTTCCTAAAGCATTAGGAATAATAGAGAATGTATTTGAAATACCATCTTGAGCATCATTAAAAGGTAATTTAGCAACTGAAGCTAAAGAAGCAACAGCACCATTTGTATCACGTCTATGCATTGGGTTAGCACCTGGTGCCAATGGAATACCTGCTTTTCTGCCATCCGGTGTATTACCTGTCTTTTTACCATAAACAACATTTGATGTAATTGTCAAAATTGACATTGTAGGAATAGAATTTCTATATGTATGGTGTTTTCTTATCTTAGCCATAAATCTTTTTACAAGATCAACAGCTAATTGGTCAACTCTATCATCATCATTACCATATTTAGGGAAATCACCTTCTACTTCATAGTCAACAACAATGCCGTCTTCATCTCTTATTGTTCTTACTTTTGCATATTTAATAGCAGATAAAGAATCAGCAACAACAGAAAGTCCAGCTATACCTGTTGCGAAGTAACGTTTTACATCTCTATCATGCAATGCCATTTGTGCTCTTTCATAGCAATATTTGTCATGCATATAGTGAATTACATTTAAAGTATTAACATATAGACCTGCTAACCACTCCATCATATCATCATATTTTTCCATAACTTCATCAAAATCCAAATATTCAGAAGTAATAGGACGATATTTAGGTCCGATTTGTTCTTTTAATCTTTCATCAACACCGCCATTAATTGCATATAACAAACATTTTGCCAAATTAGCACGAGCTCCGAAGAACTGCATTTCTTTACCAACAACCATTGATGAAACACAGCAAGCTATTGCATAATCATCACCATGAGTAACCCTCATTAAATCATCATTTTCATATTGAATAGATGAAGTAGCAATAGAAATTCTTGCACAATATTCTTTAAATGCTTTAGGCAATCTTGTAGACCAAAGTACTGTAAGGTTTGGTTCAGGTGCTGTGCCTAAATTTTCAAGTGTATGTAAATATCTGAAAGAATTTTTTGTAACTAAAGGACGACCGTCAATACCAACACCGCCGATTGATTCAGTAACCCAAGTAGGATCTCCTGAGAATAAAGAATTATATTCAGGTGTTCTTGCAAATTTAACCAATCTTAATTTCATAATAAAATGGTCAATCATTTCTTGAGCTTCTTCTTCTGTTATAAGACCGCGTTTTAAATCTCTTTCGATATAAATATCCAAGAAAGTAGAAGTTCTGCCAATACTCATAGCAGCACCATTTTGCTCTTTTACAGCTGCCAAATAACCAAAATACAACCATTGAATTGCTTCTTTAGCGTTTTGAGCCGGTTTTGTAATATCAAAACCATATATTCTGCCTAATTCAGCTATTTCTTGAAGTGCTCTTATTTGTTCTGCAATTTCTTCTTTTAATTGAATTTTTTCAGCATTCATTTCGCCATCTAATGAAGCGTGCTGTTCTTTTTTGTCTTCAATTAATCTATCAATACCATATAAAGCAACTCTTCTATAGTCACCTATAATTCTTCCGCGACCATATGCGTCAGGAAGTCCTGTAAGAATAGCAGCATGTCTTGCAGCTTTCATTTCAGGAGTATAACAATCAAATACGCCTTGATTATGTGTTTTTCTATACTTTGTGAATATTTCAGTTACTTCAGGATCGACCTCATAGCCATATGATTTACAAGCACCTTCAGCCATTCTAATACCACCAAAAGGTTGCATTGAACGTTTTAAAGGTTTATCGGTTTGAAGTCCAACAATTTTTTCTAAATCTTTATCAATATAACCTGCACCGTGTGAAGTAATTGTTGATACAACTTTAGTATCCATATCAAGAACTCCGCCATTTTCACGTTCTTTTTTGAAAAGTTCACAACACTCTTCCCACAATTGAACTGTAGCCTTTGTAGGATCAGCAAGAAAGCTTGCATCACCTTCATATAATGTATAGTTTTTTTGAATAAAATCTCTTACATTAATTTCGTGCTGCCATTTTCCAGGTTTAAATTCTACTTTATCCGAAATTTCACTTAACGTTGCAATAGCCATTTTTATCTCCCATAATCTTTTATTTATAACCGACAGAAAATGATAACAAATATCACTTTATCTTAAGATAGTATAACATAAACAAAAAGGAGAATCATCGTTTTATTAAAATCTTTATATAAGTTTTACATGTTTAAATCAAGGGTAATACTTTACAATAATACCCTTGATAA
>DVJT01000083.1 GCA_018716565.1 Candidatus Avigastranaerophilus faecigallinarum
TATAGTTAATGGCCATTGGGCAAATGATTTAACAATAGAGCCTATAGGCGATTTCCAAGGTACGATATTCTCTGCACTACAATTTATATGTTATACAAATCCACAAAAATTATACATAGTTGCTTGTGATTGTACTTCTTCTGTGAACAAAGAAATTCAGGTTCTCAATGCAAATTTGTCTTATCAACTAAAATATTGGCAAAGTTTTAAAAATTTTGTTTCTGAAGTTTATCCTGATCTTGAAATAATTTCGATAAATCCAGTTGGATTAAAGGGGATGTTTAAGGATGTATATACCAAGGAGTATTTATTTGATCATCCTGAAATAAAAGGTGACCTAGAAATTTTGAATTATACGGAGGAAGATAATGTATAATAATAAAGAAGTTTCTGCTGTTATAGTATGTAGAAAAGGTTCAGTAAGAGTTCCTTCTAAAAATTTGTTACCATTAGGTGATGAAACAGTTTTATCTAGAAAAATAAAGCAACTTAAAAACTGTAAATATATAGACAGAGTTATAGTTGGTTCAGATGATGAAAGAATGTTAAAAATAGCAAAGGACAATGGTGTTGAACCAGTTCTTCGTCCTGATTTTTATTGTGATGAAAAAGTTGCATCTGCAAATGATATGATTGCAAATATGATGAACTTAATCAAAACAGATGTTGTTGTTTGGGCTCATTGTACAAATCCTATGATTTCTTCAAAAACATATGATGATGCAATATTTGCTTATTTTGAAAATATTGAAAAATATGATTCTTTGTTGTCCGTTGTTGAGTTAAAAGAACATTTATGGAAGGATAATCAACCGTTTAATTATAATCCATATGCACAAAGACATACTCCGGCAAGAGAATTGCCCCCTATGTATATGCAAGATGGAGGTATTTTTATTCAAAGTTGGGAACAAATGAAAGAAAATCATTACTTTTTTGGTAATGCACCTTTTTTATTTGTTGTTCCACAAGATGAATTCTTGGATATAAATGATATGCGAGATTATTTGCTTGCTAAAGCATTGATAGAATCAAAGGAATGAACATGGAAAAATTACAGCCCTATTATGAAGAAAATAATATTGCGATTGTTGTTTCATCAAGTAATGAATATGTACCTTATCTTTCTGTATATATAAAAAGTATTCTGGATAATGCAACTGAAAATTATAATTATGATGTTATAGTCTTTGAAACATCTATTTCGGATTATAACAAACAAAAACTTAAACAAATAATCAATAAAGATAATATAATGTTGAGATTTGCAGATCCTACTTCTCTTTTAAATAACTATGATTTGAAATTCCCATCAGAATATAGTTTAGAATGCTATTTTCGTTTAACAGCTCCATTAATGTTGCCAGATTATGATAAGGTTATATTTACTGATGCAGACCTTATTTTTCAATGTGATCCTGCTATATTATATAATATAGATCTTGATGGGAAACCTTTAGCAGCTTGTAAAGATTTAATGTGGAGTGCGTTCTTAAAATATAAGAATGCTGATTGGTTAGAGTATGCAGAAGAAACTTTAATGTTGGAAAATCCATATGAATATTTTAATACTGGTGTTATGTTGTTAAATATTAAATTATTTAATAAAGAGGAATATTCAAAAAAGTTATTAGAGTATGTTAGTAAAACAACATTCCGAATTTTAGAGCAGGATGGATTAAATTCTTTTTTTCAGACAAATATAAAGTATTTAGATACAGCTTGGAACTATCCTGTAGCAAACTCACTCTATAGAAGATTTATTTCTTTGATGCCTGAAGAAAATAGAATAAAATATAAACAAGATTCTTTACATCCATTTGTTATACATTGGGCAGGAAGAGAGAAGCCTTGGACTAACGTAAATATTGAAAAAGCAGATATTTGGTGGAAGTATGCAAAAGAAACATCTTTTTATGAATCAATATTACTAAGAATGGCTCAGTTTCAGGATGCTAGATTAAGTACATTATATAATGAAATAGAAAAATTTAATAATGAATTAGTACAATTTCATTATCCCAATATTAATAATAGTATGATTCAGAGTGAATATGAAATAAAATTATTATTCATTTTAAAACGTATATTATGTTTTAAATTAAGAAAGTTTAGATATTTTTTATTCAAAACATTTTTGTTTGGTAATGTTCGAAAACAATATAAGCAAAAATATTTAAAGTTGAAACAGATTATAAATGATTCAAAAATGTTAAGAGATAAATATAGAAGGGTATAGAGAATGTTGATAGAAAAAGATATAATAAGGCCAAATTGGGAAAATAATAAAAATGTTATAGCTTGTAGTTGTTCTAACTTATATATTCCTTATCTTTGTGTTTATCTTGAATCTTTATGCTCTAATATTAATAAAAAAAATTTATACGATATAGTTATTGTTGAAACAGATATAACAAAGAACAATAAAAAATTATTGCAAAGTTATTTTGAAAAATATCCAAATGTTTCTTTACGTTTTTATAATGTAGATTGTTTATTTGGAAATATTAAACTTCATTTATCTACTAGTTATTGGGCTATTCAGTGCTATTATCGTATATGCATAGGTTTGATATTTAGAAAATATGAGAAAGTATTATACTCTGATATAGATTTAATTGTAAATTTTGATATTAATGAACTGTTTAATATTGATATGCAAGGAAAGGCAATTTCGGCTTGTGAAGAAATATTGTGGATTCCTGAAAACAGGCTAAACATGAATTCTACTAAAATGCCAAGTTGCGATGAATATATAAAGCAAAAACTTGGTTTAGATGGAAAATATTATAATACCGGAGTTATTCTCGTTGATGTAAGTAAGTTTAATAAAATAGTAAGTTTTGAGGAATTGTTTGAGGAAGCTTCTTCTAATAGATTTATAAATCAAGAACAAGATCTTTTGAACAAGGTGTTTAATGGAGAATTTTATACATTACCAAATAATTATAATTTTGAAATACATCCTCTTATTTATAATAGTGAGTATGACTTTTTCAATAACTATATGGAAAAAATTGAAAATGGTAAAATATTTCATTTCTTAGCAGATAAGAAGGCTTGGTTTTATCCAGATATACCAAAAGCTGATTTATGGTGGACTTATGCCAGACAAACCCCATTTTATGAAGAAATACTTAAAAGAATGATTGATTTTAATATTAAAAATTATACGTTTTTGGATACTCCAATTTCAAAATTGCGTACTGAATTTTGTAATGTACATTTCCCAAATATTAATAGTAAGTTAGGAAATATAGAGTATAAGTCAAACTTGCTTTATGTTTTGGATCATATTTTGTATTATGAGTTCAAAATGTTGTGTTATAAGTTAAAAAAGACTTTTTATTTTGGGGAAAAATATGATAAATATAATAAAAAATATAATAAAATAAAAAGTT
>DVJT01000084.1 GCA_018716565.1 Candidatus Avigastranaerophilus faecigallinarum
CATAATGAAGGTCATCCTTCACTAATGTATTTAATAACTATGCCATTTGCCAAATTATTTTCTAACATTATATATATGCAATTAATTTGTTGGATAGCAATGTGTACTGCTGTATTTTTGCTAATGTATAAATCAAAGTTTCCATTAATAGTCAAAATTGCTATCATTTCAAGCGCTGGTTTTTTATATTTCTTACCTATAATTGCACGTAGTTATTCTTTAATCCCACCTCTAATATTTATAACAGCTATTTTATATTCAAAAAGAAGAGAAAATCCTATTTTATATTCTATTCCGCTGTTTCTATTAGCGAATACACATGCTATAATGTTTGGATTTGTACTAATTCTTGCAATTTTATTTCTATGTGAAACAATAAAAGAAAGGTCTTTCTCAAAAACAAAAATTTTATCAAATTTTATAATCTTTTTAGGCTTAATACTTGTTATATTACAACTACATAACACTACATCAAGTAATTTATTTATCACATTCCATCCTAATCAGATATTAATAAACTTTATAAAAGTTCCATTATTTTTCTTTATAAATTTATACAATAAAATGATTACAATCGAGAAATCTCTATTTTGTCCTCTTTTAGACATTGCAGCAATTTTTACGTTAATAACAACTTTTGTACTCTTATTTGTAAACCTTTACTTTAATAACAAAAAACTATTTTTAATAAGTCTTATAGGGATTGGATTTCAATTTGGAATTTATATTTTCACATATAGTGCAAATACATATGTTACAAGAATTTTTTCAGCATTAATTATATTGATATTTTGTTTTTGGATATTATATGAACAAAATGACTTCAACAGAAAACCAATGATATGTAATAAAAAAATAGCAACAATAATCTTATGTATATTCTTCTTTTTAACAAGTTACAACGGTGTAAATTATTACATTATGGATTATAAATATAATTATGCAGGAGCAAAAGAAGCTGCTGAATTTATTAGAAAGAATATAAATAAAAATTCAAAATTATTAATTGATAATGAACCTTTTATGATATCTCTAGCATACTATTTACAAGATGAATATAAACTTTTTTCAGTGGTTAGAAATAGAAATTTAGATTATGTTATATGGGATAAAATAAACGGACAAAGATTTTCTAATAAAGCTTGGTACCACTATTCTAAATTAACACAAGAAGAAATTAACAGTGATATATATTTAATTCGATCATTCTGTGATGAAAAAAATAACAAAAAATTTAAATACAAAATAGAAGATGAATATAAAAATAGTTTTAAACTTTTATTTTCTTCAACAAAAACAATAGAACCAAATGAAGGATACAGGATATATAAATATATAAAAAATTAAAAATTAGTTATTTTTAGAAAGGAATAAGCCAAATACATTCAATAGCTGCTTAATTCTGTCAAATAAACTTAATTTTTCTTTAACACCTTTATGTGGTGGCAAAGCAAGTAATGTCTGTTTTTTTGAAGGATTTAGTAAAACAGGCTTATTTTCAGGTAAAACAACAAGCGCTGAAGATTTTCCTGACGATACAGAACTTGATTCTGGCAAGGCAAGAATTTCTTTTGGTTTTAATGCAAAAGTCGGAGCAACTTTATTTTCAACTAAGGTCAATTGTTTATTTGTACTTGCTGATGTTCTTTCTGGTATTAATTTTACAGGTTGTGAATTAGGAACAGCAACATTTAATTTTGATTCCGGAATAACGTCAACAATTTCATTTGATGATACTGTAGGATTTGCATTTACTTCAGGTACAACATCAACAGTTGGTTTTGATGAAACGTTAGGAGTTAAAGTAGATTCAGGAGTAACATCAGCAGGTTGTTGTGATGGAGTTGGAATAGAAGATGTTGATTCACCAGGAACATTCGTTACAGAATTTGCAGAAAATTTTAACGAAATATTATTAATACTTGTTTTTATATTTTTTGGTAGATCAACCAAACATTTGCCAAGAGCTTTCATAGTTGACATATTCTTTGCACCATCAACCTTTGCTGCTTTTAATGAAGATTTAGCACCTGCAGCAGATGCACCTATTGTAAAAGTACCCGATCCCATATCCTGCCAAGCAAGTCTTGCCTCATTATCTGTTTTTGCATTTAATTGTCTATAAATACCCTTCCCTACTTGTACAGTACCTCCTGCCAAACCTGCAGCGACCATAACAGGAGCAGCTGCACCACCAGTCAAAGCAATTAACGCAGCACCACCTGCAATTGAAGCAGCTGTGATTACCATATTTTTAGGAGAAGAGAATATTGTTTTTATTGGTTTTACAAGACCTTCTCCAAAATTTTTCATCTTTTCTGTGAAAGAAATTTTACCGTCATCTTTTCCATCAGAAGTTGCAACTGACTTTTCTCCATTAGGATTTTGTACATTAGGTTTTACTTCTGTAGTTTTTTGCAGTGTATCTTTATTTATTTTTCCTGAAAGCGCAGAATCTGGGAAATATTGTTTTTCCGCACGTCTAGCAGCCCAGATATCCATAATATCATCTGTAAAATTACATAAATTTGTATCTACATAATTATATGTCATAATAACCCAGTCAATAAAATTAATTAAATATATAAAAAATATTTAACTAATAAAATTGCCAAATTATATAAAAACATTACAAATTATTTTAAATCATTGCTCTGTTCAAGAAGGTTATTTATCATCTTTTTTGCTATTTTCGGATTAGATATAGTGGAATTACCACCAATACAACCACCTTCACAGCACATAACCTCTATTAAATTACCCTCTGGACAAGTGCCATCCTTAGCATATTTTTTCAATTGTCTTATAGTTTCCTTTGTTAAACCATCAATATAACAAGGTTTCGCTTTTTTATCATCAGGTAACAATGAATTAACAGCACCTGCAACACCACCTGTTACTCCATAATTACGGCCTTGCTTAGAACTTTCATATTGGTATTTTGTATCTTCCATATCTAAAACTTCAATTTTTCTACCAACAAAAAGAGCACCAAGTTCATCAGCATTCATAACATAATCTATATTATCATTCACTTGTACTTCTTTTCTTTTTGCAACACA
>DVJT01000085.1 GCA_018716565.1 Candidatus Avigastranaerophilus faecigallinarum
TAATGTTGAATACTTAAAGAGGAGAGAGATAATAATTCATGCATAAAGTAAATAGAATAAAGAATATAAATAGGTTAAAAACTCCATGTGTGTTTGATACTTGGAATAATCATTTTGGAGCTTATTTTTTAGATAATGGTGATTCTTTTTTTAGATTATTTACATTTTCTGATGTAAAAAAGGTTGAGCTTGAAGTTAAACCATTTAATAAGATGATTCAAAAATATGATATGAATTATTCAGGCGGTGGTATATGGCAGTTAGAATTGCCTTCGGGAATAATTCAGCATGGCGATAGATATCGTTTCATTATTTCATATAAAGACGAGGTTTTACCTGTTAAAGATCCTTGTTCAATGTGGCAAGATTCATATTTTAAATGGTCAAGAATATATGATCATTCTTTATATAATTGGACTGATAAAGAATGGATGTGTTGTGAAGACGAAAGAAGAATAAGTCGATTGTCAAATGAAACCAATAGACTTACACCTGTTAGTGCATTGAGAATATATGAACTGCATATAGGTACATTTACAGATAAAGGAACATTTATTTCAGCAAAAGAAAAATTGGAAAAGCTTTCAGAAGAATTACATTTTAATGCAATAGAAATCATGCCTGTAGAAAATACATATTCCTTTAATTGGGGTTATGATGGTGTTGATAAATATGCTCCAAACCATACGTATGGTTCACCTGATGACTTAAAAGAGCTTATTGATCATGCTCACAAATGTGGGCTTAATGTAATAATGGATATTGTCCCAAATCATTTGGGTCCGGATATCGCTGAGTTGCAAAAAACAGGACCATATACAGATGGCGAAAATTGTTTTGGTTATAAGTTCAATTTTGAAAAAGATTCAAGCAGTATACAGGTTAGAGATTTTATAATTGGTGCTGCACTAAATTGGATAGTAAATTATCATTGTGATGGTTTGCGTGTTGATATGACAAAATTTATGTGTAGTGATTATACAATGAAACAAATGGCTGCTGAGATTAATTTTCATGCTCCTGATGCTTTTTTGATAGCAGAAGATGGAAGAGATAATGATTCGAGAGTTATCCAGCCATTTCCTTATTTTGAAAAAGAAGAAAATGAACTAAATCATGAAGCATATATTGCAAAAATAAGAAATAATAATATTTCTCTTTCTGCTTTAGGATTCGATTCTGAGTGGGATTTCCCTTTTCACAAAGAAATCGCATCTATGATATTAGGTTCTTGGGATTGTAGAAGAAAAAATTTAAGTTCTTTTGATTATTCATTGCGAGCTGCTCAATCAAGAGTAAAATATGCAATGAGCCATGATGAAATAGGGAATATAGATGGTACACGTTTGATTTCAAAAATAGTTGTTAATGAGTTAAATTTGTGCGAAAAAATGAAAGTTTGTTGTGAAAATGAAAAATGTAAGTTAATGGCACACGCATCTCATAATATACTAGTTGCATTAGTTACAGGTACACTTGAAAAAATGACAGATAGTGAGAGAATTTCTTTTTATAATGCAAACAACATTGCTGTTGATATACCTGTTGAAAAAGTTAGGAACGCTTATTATAACGCAATACAAATGCATATGCTTGCAATTGCTAAAGTCTATTCAATTCCAGGACCGAAGATGGTATTTCAAGGTGATGAATCTGCTAATTTATCTTATTTTAAGTTTTTTAGAAAATTTTCAATAGGACCTGAAACTTATCTAAAAGATAAAGGTTATGAACCAGGATTACCTGCTTTTCTTGATTCAAAACTTTCATCGGTAAAAGTTTCAGATAATTATTCCTATATAAATAAATGTGTTGAAGAATTTGTAAGAGATTTAAATTTATTATGTGAACATTACATAGCTCTTTCTTCGGGGCATATTGAAAAAACATTTGTTTTTGAACAATCTGATACACATGCAATTCATTGTAAGAAGATATATAATGAAGTTTTTTCTATTTCAAATTTTTCGGCTAAGTCTTATTATAAAAACTATGGAATTATGTTTCCCAAAGGTAAATGGAGAGAAATATTTAATTCTGATAGGCTTGAATATTTTGGAGAAAACAAATACTTAAATGAGGGTAGCATTAAAGAACAATTCTCATATGTATCTTTACCATCATACGGTACAATTTTCTTTGAAAAAGTCGTATAATGCCTTATATTCTCTCTAATACGTAATTTATAGCACCTTTATTTTCATCAAAAACTGATTTTGCATTTTTACAGAATTCATTGTATTCATTTTGATTTTTGTATAAGTTTATCAGGCTATTGATAAATTCTGTTTCATCATTTACAATTTTTGCACATTTTTTATCAGTAAGAATTTTATACACATCTTTGAAATTAAATGTAGATGGACCGGAAATAACAGGTTTACTCCATATTGTTGCTTCAAGAGGGTTGTGTCCGCCTGTTCCTGAAAAACTTCCGCCGATATATGCCGCATAGCAAATTGAAAATAATTTTGACAGTTCCCCCATTGTATCTAGCAGAATTATATCATTATCAACAAAATTATCATTTTTTGAACGCTTACCCCATTTTAGCCCTGATTCATTTAAAAGTTTAATTACTTCTTCATATCTTTGAGGGTGTCTTGGCGCAATTAATAATTTTGAATCTATATATTCTTTTTTTAGTTTAGAAAATGAATTTAAAACAATAATATCTTCTGGATTATGTGTGCTTGCTGCAATAAAAATTCTATAATTCTTAGTTCTTAACTCATCTTCAAATTTTTTGATTTCGTTATTAGATAAATTTGGAGTTATATCAAACTTCAAATTTCCCATAACTTCTACTTTGTCATCTTTTGCCCCGATATCTATAATTCTTTTTGCATCGTCATTTGATTGCATAAATATTTTTGTATATCTGTTTAAAATTGGAGATAAAAATAATTTAATTTTTTTATAACCTTCATATGAATGTGGTGAAATCCTGCCGTTTACACAATATACTTTAATTCCTTTTAATTTAGCTATAGATATAAAACAAGGCCAAATTTCTGTTTCTGCAATAATTATTTTTTGCGGATAAAAAGTATTAAAAAACGATAATACGCTAAAAAAGAAATCATATGGGAAATAAGTTATTTTATCAGCTATATTTTTAAATACTTTTTGTGCAATTTCTTGACCTGTTTTTGTAGTAGTTGTTATTATAATAATTTCGTCAGGATGTTTTTTCCTGTATTCGTTTACTAAGTCTTTTATTGCATTTGTTTCGCCTACAGATACGGCATGGAAAACTGTTGTAGTATTCTGTTTATTTTTTGTAAAAGAATATAACCCAATTTTCTCAAAAAAACCGGCTCTAAACTTAGGTTGTATTATGAATGCCAATAATATGAATGGTATAAATATTATTGTTAGAACTATCAAAACAATATTATATAGAATTATCATTTTATTTATTTTCGTCCTTGTTATCCATTATTATTGTTTGTTCTGGATTTTCAAATCCTTCCGGCATGCCATATTGCTCCGGAGTAACTATTTGTATGCCAAATTTTGTTCTGAATAAATGTTTTACCGTTTCACTTTGTATGTCATACATCATATTATTAAATAAATCATATGCTTCTTTTTTGTATTCGAGTAATGGATTCTTTTGACCATAAGCTCTTAAGCCAATACCATCTCGAAGCATATCTATATTATGCAGATGATCAATCCATCTGTTATCAACAACTCTTAATAATAAATCTTTTTCAAGCTGTCTCATTACGTTATCATCAGAAAATGGTTCTTCTTTTTTATGATTTAGATTATATTGTTCAGCGACAGTATTATAAAATTCTACAGTCTTGGTTTCATGTTCTTTATATGCTTCAAGTGCAAAATCTCTAATTTTAGCATATACGTTTTCAAATTTAAGTCCTTGAATGTCCTTAACTTCAATATAAGATAGTTGCGGAATTTCAGAGTGGATTTCTTTTATAAGAGAAACTAAATCTTCATAAATATATTCATCAGGATTCATACCCGGTGCAATATAAGTTTTAAGAAGTCTATCCACTTCTCTTTCTATCATATAAATAATATCTTCTCTTAAATCTGTTACTTCAAGAACTCTATTTCTTTGTGCGTAGAATTTTTCACGCTGCAAATTCATAACATCATCATATTCAAGTACACTTTTTCTTGCATCAAAGTGGAAAGTTTCAACTTTCTTTTGATTGCTTTCAATTTGTCTTGTAATAAGCCTGTTTTCAATAGCCATATCTTCTTCGATGTTAAGAGTATTCATAAGTGCCATTATTTGCTGACCGCCAAAAATTCTCATTAAGCTATCTTCCAGCGATAAGAAAAATCTTGTAGAACCAGGGTCACCTTGTCTTGCTGCACGACCTCTTAATTGGTTATCAATACGTCTTGATTCATGTCTTTCTGTACCTATAACATGCAAACCGCCTGCTTCAACAACTTTTGCGTGTTCTTCTTCCGTTATTTTTCTTGTTCTTTCAAGAACTTCATTTTTTATTTCTTCATAATTAGGAGTATTTTCAGGTGTAATACCTCTTTTTACAAGTTCTTCTTTTGCAAGATATTCAGGGTTACCTCCAAGTAATATGTCAGTACCTCTACCTGCCATATTTGTTGCTATTGTGACAGCACCATAACGACCTGCTTGCGCTATAATATAGGCTTCTTTCTCGTGGTGCTTAGCGTTTAATATGTTGTGTTTTATACCTCGTTTTTTCAATAAATCAGAAACAAGTTCCGATTTTTCAATACTGATTGTACCGACTAAAACAGGTCTTCCTGTTTTGTTCATTTTTATTATTTCATCAACAACTGCAAGATATTTTATTTTTTCTGTTTTATATATGATATCAGGTAAATTTATTCTAATATCAGGCTTATTTGTTGGAATTTGAGTAACCTCAAGGTTGTAAATTTTACCAAATTCGGCTTCTTCAGTCATAGCGGTACCTGTCATACCTGCAAGTTTTGGATATAGTCTGAATAAATTTTGGAAGGTAATACTTGCAAGAGTTTGTGTTTCATCTTGAATTTTTACACCTTCTTTTGCTTCAACAGCTTGATGTAAGCCGTCAGACCAGCGTCTGCCATCCATTAAACGACCGGTAAATTCATCAACAATAATTACTTCACCATTTTTAATTACATAGTCAGTATTTAAGTGGAAAAGTTCTTTTGCTTTTAATGCTTGCAAAAGATGATGTGCGTATTGGTTGTTAATGTCAAATAAATCTTTTATTTCAAGTA
Source organism: Candidatus Avigastranaerophilus faecigallinarum (assembly GCA_018716565.1). Classification (GTDB taxonomy): domain Bacteria; phylum Cyanobacteriota; class Vampirovibrionia; order Gastranaerophilales; family Gastranaerophilaceae; genus Avigastranaerophilus; species Avigastranaerophilus faecigallinarum. The sequence goes on from DVJT01000085.1 coordinate 5,242, forward strand.
TTTCTTGGGCTTTATCAATACCATCTTCTGTTAAAATAACATTTTTATTTTTTTCATCTACTTCGTAGTGCTTACCTTTTGATAATTGTGGAGCAACAGCTGCCATTGTTCTGTATAATTCTGCTGATTTATCAAGTCTTCCACTGATTATTAACGGTGTTCTTGCTTCATCAATAAGTATACTGTCTACTTCATCTATTATTGCGTAGTTATATGGTCTTTGAACCCTCTGTTCAACTGATGTAGCCATATTATCTCTTAGATAGTCAAAACCGAATTCATTATTTGTTCCGTATGTTATATCACATTCATAAGCTTTTTTCTTTAAATGAAAACTTTCATAGTCATTCATTCCAGATAAAATTACACCTACACTTAAACCAAGAAACTTGAATATTTTTCCCATCCATTCACTGTCTCTTTGTGCTAAGTAATCGTTAACTGTAACAATATGAACACCTTTGCCTGTTAAAGCATTTAAATAAGCAGGAAGAGTAGCAACAAGAGTTTTCCCTTCACCTGTTCTCATTTCTGCAATTTGACCTTCGTGCAAAAAAATACCACCTAAAAGCTGAACGTCAAAGTGTCTCATATTAAGAACACGTTTCCCGGCTTCTCTCACAGTTGCAAATGCTTCCGGTAAAATAGAATCTAATACTTGTTTCTCAAGCTCTCTATCTTTTTTTATATCGTTAGATTTTTGTCTGTTAGCTAGTATATTTTTAAATTCTATAGTTTTATTTCTTAATTCTTCATCGGTAAGTTTTGCAAATTCAGGTTCTAAAGCATTTATATGTTCAACAACCGGCATCATTTTCTTAATTTTTTTATTATTTGGATCTCCAAATAATTTAATAATAAAATCAATCATTAGCCTTAATCTCCTCTAATCTACATATTACAAGAATTTTACCATATAAAAATTACTTTTTAATAATTTTTATTAAATTTTAATTTTTGTATTTTAAATATGAACATTTGTAAAGTTTTAGTTAAAAATATGTTTTAAACGCAATTTTTAATAAACCAAATTTTTAATATATACAGAGGATATAAATTATGAGTTTTGATACGATTTTAAGAGCAGGATTGCAAGCTGTAATTACAGAAGGTGCAAAAAGTTTAACAAGTGGTTCAGATGATTTAGATGGAATTTTGGAAACAGTATTATCTGCTGAAAATGGACAAAATACATCTTTGTCTAGCAGTGAAGATTTAGCTGTATCAATCTTTTCTGAGTTTCTAAGCGACTCTTTAAATTCAGATTCATTTAATTCAAGTTTTGGAAATGATTCTGCTGGTATTGATATGGTCGGTTCACTTATGACTGCAAATGTTAGATATCTATTAAAAGTTGCAAGTGATCCAATAGGAACTATGGTTGAAAATTTAAATAATTTAGGAAAATTATTTTCCGGTATTTTTGGTACAAATGAAAGTACAGAAAATTTAGATGAAGCTAACAAATCAGAAGAATAAAAGTAAAAACTGTAAACATTGTTCTACTTAACTGTTTGAGTTCTCTATTTTTTGTTTCTTTATATACTTTTTATTTTATTTAAAAGACATTCCTTTTAAGTTTTAATTTTGAAATTTTATTTATTTTATTGTAAAATTTTCTTAATATAAGGCTTAGAAAAGGCAAAATTCAACTTTTACATATTTAGTTGATGTAGAATAGTCTATATAGAATGAAAGGTATAGTCATGAATATTTCTGCAGTTAATTGTACACCAATAAAACCTCAAACATCATTTGGTTCAGCACAAGGTGTAGATGAGGCTCAAAAAGTTTTAGAATTATCAAGACAATTAAATGATTCATTTACTTGCAGTAAGTGTAGCGATGGGGATTGTGATTCTGAAAAAGTTACAAATAAAAATCCTCTTCAAACTGCTATTTCTGTTTTAGGTGCTTGTGCAACGATGTTTGCATTAGGTAAAGGTGCAGGTAAAGGTGTTGTTGCTTTAGCAAAGAAAGTTCCTGCTTCTGCAAAAGAAAATATATTAAATACTGGTAAAAAAGCTGCAGCTGCAATTTCTGAACAAGCTGCTAAATTACCAAAGAATGAAAAAGTATCAACAGTTTTATCAAACACTGTTGGTAAAGCATTTAACAGAGCAAAAGATGTTGTAATGAAAAATCCTGAAAAATCATTTACAACTGCAGCAGGTGTTTTAGCCGCAACAACTTTAGTACCTTCTATTGCAACTGTTGATGGTAATAAAGATGGTGTTGCTGATATTGCTCAAAATAATATTAATGCATATGCAAGTGCATTTAAAAAAGCTGAAATATTTTCAGATATGATTAATGCATTATCTTAATATTTCTGGAAATAATATAAAAAAAGAGAACTGTTCAAGTTCTCTTTTTTATTTGTTAATTTTTCTTAATAATACGTCTAAAATAAGCAAAATTAAATATTGATTGCATTATATGAATTATAAAAGTCTCTTTTAGAAAGGTAAGAATATGAATATTTCTGCATCACAATCAATACCTGTTAAAGAACGTACTTCATTTGGTAAAGAATATCAAGTAGAAGATGTTGAACACGTTATGCAACTCACAAGGCAATTGAATGATAGTTTTCAAAAAACAGAAGAGCCTGAGCATAAATCAGTCGCTGGTATTTTTGCTTCAGTTGCAGGTGCAATATTAACAATGTTTATTTTAGGAAAGTGTGCTGCTTCAAAAGTTATGACAGCTTTCCCAGGTATATTTTCAAAGTTAGGTAATGGTATTAAAAAAGGTGCAAATGTTGTAAGAGATTTTTCTGATGATGTGGCAAAAGGTGTAAAATTGCAAAAAGGTGGAAAATATACAAAATTTGCAGGTGAGAAAGTTGCGCAAGCTGAGAATTTCTTAAGAAAAAATTATATAAGATTAAGAGATAAAGCAGGTGCTGAAAATTTAATTACTAATGCAGCAGGTTTAACTGCAGTTGCGGCAGTAGCCCCTGAAGTTATTTCTGTAGACGGAAATAATGATGGTGTTTCAGATATTGCACAAAGAAATGTAAATGCATATAAAAATGCATTGAAAAATGTAGGTATTGTATCTGAGATTGTAGAAGCACTTGCTTAGATGAAATTCATTAATAAAAACTGACTACTTTTGTAGTCAGTTTTTTGTTTGTTTATTTGTTATAAGTAAATTTTACTAATTGTTTATTACTTTAAATTTGATATATTTATATGTTATATATTTTAGATGAATATTGTTCTAAATTATGTGAGTATTTGTGAGTGAAGCTAAAGTTAGTGTAATTATACCTATATATAACGTGGAAAAATACTTGAGAGAGTCTTTGGATAGTGTCGTTAATCAAACATTAAAAGATATAGAAATAATATTGATTGATGATGGTTCAACTGATTCAAGTTTATCTATATGCAAAGAATATGCAAAGAATGATGATAGAATAAAAATATTAACTCAAAAAAATCAAGGTGCGGCAATTGCAAGAAATAAAGGTATTGAGCTTGCAAAGGGTGATTATTTATCCATTATTGATAGTGATGATTATTTTGATTTAAAAATGCTGGAAAAGCTCTACAATAAAGCTATAAATAATAATTTAGATATAACTATTTGCTACTCACAAGAAATAAATGATTCAGGTAAAAAATTTCTAACTTGGATTATTCAATAAACAAGGAATATTTACCAAGCAAAGAAATTTTTAATTATAAAGATTTTACTAAATTTATTTTTAATTTTTGCATAGGTTGGAGTTGGGATAAGCTATACAAAAGGGAATTTGTAGTAGAAAATAATCTCAAGTTTCAAAATTTAAGAAGTACGAATGATTTATTCTTTGTTTTTTTATCATTAGTCCTAGCTGATAGGATTTCTATATTAGATGATATATTAATAACACATAGATATAATAGAAAAAATCAGTTATCTGAAACCAGAGAACAAGCTCCATTCTGTTTTATTGAAGCTATTTATGCTTTGCAAAAAGAATTAGAAAATAAGAATATATATTTAGAAGTTGAACAAAGTTTTATAAAATTTGTCGTCGAGTTTTGTTCTTGGCAAACAGGAACTCTAAATAGGCTGCTTGCTAAACGAGTAAAGAAAAAGCTTAAGCAGGAGACTTTTATAAAGTTAAAAATATTTGAAAAACAGGACTCTTATTTTTACAACCAAGTATCAATAGATTTTTTGATAAAGTTGTTTCCTGAAAAATATTTATATAAAAATTTTATGGAAAAACTGTTTTCTGTAAAAATATGTAGAAAACGTAAATATATAACGATTTGTGGAATAAGAATAAGGCTAAAATTATTGAATTAAAGTAAAATCTTTTTATTGTTTTCTATATTCATATTTTGTTGGGTTATGGGAAACCAGACATTTTTCACAAAATCAAAGATTTTGGAAAAAGCAGTCAAACCCAACCTACATAATTTTTTATTTTATATTTTTAGATTATAAAGATATAAGTTAATTAGTATTAATATTGATATTATTTCTAAATAATAAATCATCCAATTTATTATTTTCTAATATTTTTTTATAAAATAATTGAGCTTTCTTATCTGCATAAACTTTATAGGCATTAAAACCTAATATATATAAATTTTCAAGTTTTTTTACACGACTTAAAGCAACATATACTTGTCCGTGTTCAAAGGCAGATCTACAATCAATAACAACTTCATCAAGTGTCAAACCTTGAGCCTTATGTATTGTTATTGCATAAGCCAAGATAAATGGAATTTGAAATCTTGTTCCAATATACGTTTCATTTTCATAATAAAAAAAAGGCTCTTTATAAAATTTTTCCTTATAACCATTATCAAATTTAACAGTAACAGACTCTTCTTGAATATCAGTAACATAACCACAAGAACCATTAAAAATATTACAAGAGTGCTTGTTCTTTAAATACATAACCCTACACCCTTCTTTTAAAGCAACTAATTCTGGCGCTTGTATATTTTTATTTAAACGGTTCCACAATTTCTTTTTTGTAGATAAGTCTATTGATAATAGAGGATTCATTTTATCTATTGATTCAAAATAAAATTCTTTTGATTTGATTTTGTCCAATTGACTTTTATTATAGTTAATAACTTGTCGTTTTGTTGAATATAAATGTAACTTATTTTCTAATAAATGAGGAGAACAATGTCTATTTCTAATTTCTTTTACATCATTATATGTTAAGCACCCTTGTCTAAAGTTATTCAGAATCTTACAAAATTTCACATCTTTCTGTCTGTATATTTTC
>DVJT01000086.1 GCA_018716565.1 Candidatus Avigastranaerophilus faecigallinarum
TAAATGTACTTTATTGATTTCAATGCTCATATTTTCTTCATTGGGTTCTTTAGCTGCAGAAAGCTATTTATCAGGAATTGATATTCAGCAAAAAACAGATGGTGAGTATAAAGTTGTATTAAAGGTAGATAAAAAATCTCAAATAAAGAAGTCAATAGATAACGACGGTAACTTAACTTTGGTAATGAATTCTACTTTGCCATCTGAGTCTATGGATATTGTCTATGACAATGCCGTAGATTTAAAAAATGTTATTGTTCAAAAGAAAAATGATAACAATACTTTAATTTTATTGCAGGCAGATAATATTCAAAATGCACAAATATATACAAAAGAATTGGCAACAGGTCTTGTAAAACAATTGGATAATAAAACAAATATATTTGGCGATTTGTTCTTTGTTGCTGATAAAAAAGCACTAACAAGTTCAATTGTAGGTATGATATTCTTGTTCTTTATGATGTTATTATCAAGACCCAAAGAAAAAAGATATACAGAAGCTAATGCTAAAAAATATACAAATGTTAAAAAGCATATTAATGCAAATACATTAAGAAATAAAAATCTTGTACAATCACAATATGTTCCATCAATAAATTATAAAGTTAACGGCAGTTTTAATTCTTTGAATCATCATATCAGTAAGCCTAAAGACCTAAATGTTAATAATCATTATCAAAACTATGAAGATGAAGAGATAAGAAAAGTAGGTTAATATAAGTTTAAACTATTGCATTAATTTGATTAAAATATTAATATATTTTTATGCAACAAATAGATGAGTAGTTAAAATTTTATGCAAGTAATTAGAGCAACTGAATTATTTCAAAGTATAAGAAACATTGATAATAATGAGTTTGAAAAATCGAGTAAAATAAATTTAGATTTTTCAAATATAGAATCTATCGACTTAAAAGCAATAACAATGCTTTTAAATATACAAAAGGTTGCACTTTTAAATAACAAATCTATTTCAATAAGTAATGTAAGTCCAAAAGTAAGCAGAATATTGGATGTAACAGGTTTAAATAAAACATTCGCAAATGTTGCAACAAATCCTATCGCTAGAAAGTAGTATATAGATGTCTTCACAATTTTTTGTAGTTGCAACTCCTATTGGAAATTTAAAAGATATTACGTTAAGAGCAATAGAAGTTTTAAATAATGTTGATTATATAGCTTGCGAAGATACTCGAGTAACGAGAATTTTAGCGGATAAATACGGGTTTAGTGCAAAATTATTTGATTGTCATAAGTTTAATGAAAAAGAACGAAGTGAAAAAATAATAAATCTATTGGAAGAAGGAAAAAATGTAGCATTGGTATCAGATGCAGGAACTCCCGGAATTTCAGACCCTGGAAGTGTTCTAATAAGTTCTTTAATAGAAAGGGGAATAAAAATAACCTCCTTACCAGGAGCTTGTGCTGTAACAACTTTTTTGAGTATGATTCCACGTAAAAACGAAGAATATGCATTTATAGGATTTATTCCGAGAAATAAGAAGCAACAAATAGAAATTCTTAATAAATACCGCTATACGAATTGTGTTTTTTATGAATCACCAAACAGATTAATGGAAACACTTGAAAATATTAAAGAAGAATATGGGGGAAATGCCCTTGTTGCTGTGGGCAGGGAACTCACAAAAGTTTTTGAAGAGATAAAAATTAATTCAGTAGATGAAATAATATCTTATTTCAAAAAAAATCCGTTAAAAGGTGAAATTGTCGCAATGCTTTTTGCAAAAGAAACTTCTGATGTAAGTGAAGATGAATTAAAACAAAAAATAAAAATTTTAAAAGAAGAAGGTTTTTCTCCAAAAGACATCTCAAGAATTATTTCAAAGTTATATGGCGAAAATAAGAATAAAGTATATAAAATGGTTATATAGAAATACTTTTTCTGTATGAAACATGTGGATTTTTTTGTATATTAAAATCAAAAATGCTATAATTTCTTATTATATCTAATTTATAGGGGAAAATATGCTTCAAGAAGCAACAAAAATTTTAAACTCAGCATTTCATAACAGTTTTATAAAAAGATTGAGTCTTTATTTGCATGACTGTGTAAGAGAAGAAGTTCAAAGTTCGACATTTAGAAATCTAAAACAAGATAAAGAAAATAAATGGATTTTCTTAGAAACAGAAAAAATGAATAAAGAAAACGCATCTATTTTAGATGGCGAACAACTTTTCACAAATTATCCCCAACCTTTAAAGTTAGATGGTTCAGATTCATATTTAACAGAATTAATGCTTTTAAGTGAAAACAGCCAAAAAGATAAGTATTTAATATACGGTTATTTATTTTTAGTTGGAAAAAATGCAAAAACAAAAAGAAAAAATGAGTTTTTGACCCCTTTATTATATTCTACTTGTAAATTGGAAAGAGTAGGAATGAGTATTGAATGTTCAATACAAGAAGAGGGTTTATCATTAAATACGGCGGCATTAACAAGCTTGATGAATTTATCAGGTGAAGAAGATGAAATAGATAATATGTTGGATGGCTTGTTAGGTGTTGTACCAAAGCTTCCTTTAAAAGAAGAAGATTTAAACGTATTTTTAACAACTTTAAAATCCTTGATTCCCGATTTGGAATTTGAATTAAGTGAAGAAGAAAATCTTGAAAACAATGTACAAGATTTAGCAGAAGAATTTTATGAAGAAAAGCAAATAAACTATGAAAATCTTCAAGAAGTTTTGGATGAAGCAGAAAATGACAAACCGAAACCAAAATTAAAAGCCGATAAAGTTGTTCTAACAAATAAGAGTGCAATAATATTGACCAAAAGACCTCTTGTAACGGCAGGTGTATTGTATGAATTAATGCAAATAGCAGAAAAACCTTCAGGAATAATAAGAGAAACAGCATTAAATGTAGTTAATGAAGAATACTTGCAAGGCAAAGGTAAAATGGCATCAAAGCCTATAAAGGAAAATACATTAAAGGATTTTGTTGCAGTAACTCCTTTATCTTTGAGCGATTCACAAGAAGATGTAATAAAAAATCTTGAAGATAATACGATTTTATCTGTATATGGTCCACCAGGAACAGGGAAATCACAAACGATAGTAAATTTAATATGTCATTTAGTCTCTAGCGGAAAAACAGTATTGGTTGCATCAAGAATGGATAAAGCAACAGATGTTGTAGCAAACAGATTAAATGATTTTGGTGCTCCTTATTTAGCTCTAAGAGCAGGAAGACCAAATTATCAAAAACAACTTTCTTTTGATTTACAGGACTTAATTTCTAATAAAGTTGATTTGGATACTGATTTTGAAGACTCAATATTAGTTGATGTTGAGGATATGCAAAAGTTGGTAATGACAATCAGAGATAAAGAAAATAAGTGCGAAGAAATTATAAAACTGGAAGAACAATGGCAAAAACTTATAAAAGAACGAGATGAAAAAGAAAAACAACTTGGTAAATTACAGTTTTTAACTTCAAAATTAACAATGCAAGAAGTTGATAATATAGATAGTGCAATAAAAAATCTTGAAAAAAATACAGAGAAACAAGGCTTTTTTGCCGATTTTACGATTAAATTCGCAAATCATCAATTAAAGAAAATTATTCAAAATAAAGATTTTAAGCCTGATTTTGAAAATCTTGAACGAATAAAGATGGAGCTTGATGTTGCAAGATTATCAACAAAAGCAAGATATGTAGAAACTCAAATATATAAAATAGGAAATATTCATCAACTTTTAGAAGAAATAAAAATGCTAAAAAGAAAGCAAAAGACTTTAGCTGTTGAAATTTTAAAAGGAAAAAGAAGAAATTCGTTAAAAGGATTACTTCGAGATCAAGTAAAAAGACAAAGATTAATAGTGCATACAAAAGCACTGGTTACAAGAAAGAAAAATCTTCAAAACAGACTTCTTGAAGATGAAGATTTTAAACCTTTATTGGAAGCATTTCCTTGTTGGTGTGTAACAAGTTATGCTGTTTCAAATTCTTTGCCTTTGAAACCGGGGTTATTTGATGTCGCAATTATAGATGAAGCATCACAATGCGATATTGCAAGTTGTGTACCTATATTATTCAGATGTAAAAAAGCTGTTATTGTAGGTGATGACAAGCAGTTGCCGCATTTATCTTTCTTGGAAAAATCAAAAGAACAATCATTTTTAAGTCAATATGAAATACCGGATAAATATCAATTAATGTGGAGATTCAGAACAAACTCTATGTTTGATTTGGCTAATTATTATTCGACCAAACCGGTATTATTGGATGAACATTTTAGGAGTTATGGACCGATAATAGACTTTAGTAATAAAGAATTTTATGGTGACAGAATAAGAATAATGTCTAAATCAGGACAAAAAGATGTTCTTGAATATATAGAAGTACCTGAAGGCAAAGTTGATTCTGATATG
>DVJT01000087.1 GCA_018716565.1 Candidatus Avigastranaerophilus faecigallinarum
TCTCTTTTTAATTTTATTTTTTATTCCAGGAGTGTGTTTATGAAACAAGGTAACGTTAAATGGTTTGACTGCAAAAAAGGTTATGGCTTTATTACTCCAGACGGCGAAGTCAAAGACGTCTTCGTCCATATTACCCAACTCGAAAAAATCGGTATCAGAAAACTCTTCGACGGCCAGCGCGTCTCCTTCGATATCTATGATGATCGCGGAAGATCCGCCGCTGGTAATCTTAAATTGTTGTGACTTCCAATCGTATAACCTTATGTTGACAAGAAAACCTGCCGCCTGACTACGGCAGGTTTTTCTTTTAATTTGCGGTTTACTTTGCTATATTTGAAAAAAACGGGAGGTTTATTATGAAAAAAATTGCGAGTTTTATGGTTGATCATCTTAAACTTGTTCCGGGACTTTATGTTTCTCGGAAGGACAGGTTCGGAACTGAACTTGTTACAACCTTTGATATAAGAATGACCAGTCCAAATGACGAGCCGGTTATGAATACAGCGGAAGTGCATACGATAGAGCATCTCGGCGCAACATTTTTGCGCAATCATCCCGAATTTGCGGAAAAAACGGTTTATTTTGGTCCAATGGGTTGCCGGACGGGGTTTTATCTGCTTTTGGCGGGAGATTACAATTCTGAAGATATTTTGCCGTTGATTAAAGAACTATTTGAATTTATTCGTGATTTTCAGGGAGAAATTCCGGGAGCATCGCCGCGAGACTGCGGAAATTGTCTGGATATGAATTTGCCGATGGCAAAATATCTGGCCGGAAAGTATCTGACGGAAGTTATTGAAAATATTGCGGCGTTCAGATTGACATATCCGGCATAGTTGCTGTTTGAAAAAACTTTTGCTGTCTGCCCTAACGAAAATTATAACCATTGAATTGGGATTGAAAGAACCTATTTAAATAACCGGAGGAGCTTATGGAGTGGGAAACAAAACATAAGATTGCCGCGGTTGTTGTGTTGGCTGTTGTTGCTGCGGCGTTGATATTGTTTAATTAGGGGAGAAAAGATATGGTTTGGTGGCATTGGCTCATCATATTGGTTTTCGTTTTTGCAATTGTGATTTCCATGTTTTTTTAATTTTTTAACTTGACAATAGTGTGGAAAAGGCGTATTTATGCACTGTCTTGCAAGAGACAGCGTTTATCGCGGGGTGGAGCAGCCCGGTAGCTCGTCAGGCTCATAACCTGAAGGTCGTAGGTTCAAATCCTGCCCCCGCAACCATTACATACTTAAACCCCTTGATTTTCTTGGGGTTTATTTTTTTGTTCTTAGTGCCAATGGTGTAATTTCCCACCTGTAACAGCAGGGTGATACAGCAGAGGTGCTTGATGTGTTCCAAATATCCACGACTTTATTTGCGAAATCATACCTACTACATCCGTGCATTTATCCCACGACAATTTCAATATCTTTTGCATAAAAAAGAATTTAGATTTAGCTTAAAAACAAATTCATATTTAGATGCTATAAAAAAACTACGATTAGAATCGTTTAGGGTAGATGCGTATATAAAAATATTAGAAGGTGTGGATATGGAAATTAAAGACGGTAAATTGGTTTTTGATGATGTGGATATTGAAAGAGTATGCTTAAACCGCCTAAAACAAGCCGACAAATATTTTGATGAAAATTATATTGAAATAAAAGGCGGGCGTGCTAATTACAAGGATATTAGCATAGACCCCGAAGCTTATGAAGCTACAAAAGATTATTTGAATATTCCGCCATATTCAAAAAGAAAAGTATTAACCGCCGAAAATGTATCTAAATATATTGCTGAATATTTGCAACATTTATTAGATGACAAAAATACTGATATTTCAATATTAAAAGTATTAAATCAATTAAAAACAGAAGATTTTAGTGATGTTTTAAATAAGGAAACATTAGAGAAAATTAGAAATGCGTTATTTACATTTGAACGACATATTTATTATTCATTTGGTTATATGGCAGGTATTATACCACAGCCAGCTTCAGGTAGAGACCCCAGAATAAAAAAATATATTCATATTATTGAGGATGAGAAGAAACAAGAACTTACTGCGCCTATTAAATCTAAAACTAAATGGAGTGATTTGTTTGATGATTTTGCCGAATATAAACGGGGTTTTAAGAAAATTACAGAAACAACCATCAATCAGAATCGGGGATATTTGGAAACTGTTTTTTACTTAATGAAAAATCCTGTTCTTGAAGATATTACTTATAAACATTGCTTAACAGTATGTAAATTGATTAGTAAAGTTCCGTTAAGGTGGAAAGACCGCTACAATAATGCTTCATTATTAAAATTGGTTAATGAAGCTGATGAAAAAGGGTATGAAACTTTATCAACGGCATCTATTAGAAATCACTTGATGACTTTTAAAGAGTTTTTAAGATTTGCGAAAAAACGGCGGTATATTACAGAAGCATTTGAATATGATATTGATATACCTAAAAAAGAAAAGGGCAAAGAAAGAGAAAGCTTTTCTGGTAGTGAGTTAGTTAAAATTTTTAATGCTAAAACATATCCTAATAAAGATGACATCTACCATTTTCATAGATTTTGGATACCCTTAATTGCTCTATTCACGGGAATGAGGTTAAATGAAATTTGCCAGTTATTTGTAGGGGATATTCAAAAAAAGAAAAATATATATTATTTTAATGTAACTGATGAGGGCGAAACACAACATTTAAAAAATCAAAATTCTAAAAGAAAAGTTCCTGTTCACCCTAAACTTATTGAACTTGGATTTATTGATTTTGTAAATGAGCAAAAGAAAAACAAACAACAGTTATTGTTTAATAAGTTGTCATATAGCCCGAAAAATAAGTATAATAAAAAAATGAGTGCTTGGTTTGCAAGATATTTGGAAGAAATTGGCATTACACAAGAATCAAAAGTTTTTCATAGCTTTAGACATCTTGTAAAACAATCGTTACGAAATTGCGGCGTGCCGAAAGAATATCAAAATGCGATTTGCGGTTGGAGTGGAGATGACATTGGTGAAAAAGTTTATGGCGGTGAAGTTCCTATTGAAATTCTGTATAAAGAAATCTGCAAATTGAAATATCCTATTTTAGAAAACTCATTGGAACAGTTAAAGAATAGATGATTTTTCTATTCTTTAACAGATTTAATTTTTATATATGTAGCTGATTAACAACATTTTTCAGCATATTCTCATTTTCATTATAATAGATGCTTGTTGTTTGGATGTTTTTGTGGTTTACGAGAGTTTTAACCGTAGTAATATCAATACCATTAGTTAATAGAGATGTGATGAACGACCTACGACCAAAGTGAGATGAACAATTCATATTAAAAGTTCTGTAGATGGATGTAAAAATGCGGCTGATGCTGTTCCTGTTATACGGTTTATTTGTTTTCTGGGATGTAAATAGGAATTTATCACGATTTTCCAGATTAAAACCGTTCAAATACTCTTTAATATATTTCTTCATTTCATCATTTACATAATATTTTGCATTTTTGGAGCCTTTATTTTTATCAGGGGTTAATTCAATAATATCCCGAACAGAGTTATCATCATTCAAAACATCTTTAACCTGCAGATATGCAAAATTGATGCATCGCATACCACAGAGAAAATTAAAGCGGAACATCATTTTAATTTGTTTTGCATTATTAAGAGTATCAATATACTTAAAAATGGCTTTAATTTTCTTATCATCAACAACAGCTCGGTTTATCATTTTCTCTACTTCCTAATGAATAACTTTATTTGTTTTTATATTATAATTATACATTATCATATAAAATCAATGGTGCCAAGTCTCTTTTTAAAATTATTTTTCATTTGTTTTCAATGTGTTAGCAAAATAATGAATATTTTTATGTATTTTTATTCATTGATGAATTTTGTTTGACTCTCATTTTTTTATGAAATAACTTAAAGGTGCAACGGCTGATTACCGTTGTGAGGTTTCATACCCTCTAAAAGTTTTCTGTTTATGCAGATGTAAAAACTGCCTTTTGGTCTAATGACTGGAAGGCAGTAGAATATATTGAATATACTGCACTATTACTTTTAATAGGTATGAACTTCCAGTCACCTCTCATCAAGGTGGCTTTTTTGTTATAACAGAATTAAAGGAAGTTTAAAAATGGATTTAGAACAATTAGAAAAATTAAATGAGTTGAAAGAAAAAGGTATTTTAACCCAAGAAGAATTTGATATTAAAAAGAAAGAGATTTTAAATAATAAAGAGGTAACAGCTTCAACGAAACAGATGGGAGTAAATTGGAAAAATGTTGCCATTTCATTTGGGATAACATTAGGATATTTTCTTGTCTTTATCATCTATTATGGCGTCATTTTTTCATTTAATGAAAGTAAAGAGGTATTAGATATAGCAGGAATCATTTATCGCTTATTAACGGCTGTCGTCTTTACCATTTTAGCCATAAAATTTGAAACTAAAAAATACAAAAATACAGTTCCTGCTTGGGCTGCTTTTATTGGAATTTTATTTTTACGAGAAATTGCTGTATGGATGATTTCCTATCAATTCCTTCAAATAAAGAATGGTTCAAGAGAACTAAAAACGAATCAGGATTTATCTAAAAATTAAAAGCAAAAGATGTTATAGATATGAATATTGAAGGAATAGTTTTCTGGCTCATACTTTTGGCAATTATAATCTTCATTATACGATTGCCTGTTATTATTGCTAAGAATCGTGGTATATCCAATAGCGAATTAACCACAATAAGCATCTTAAGTTGGGTTGGTTTGTTGTTGGGTTTTACTTGGATTATTGCCTTGATTTTATCACTTGTATGGCAACCAAATAACTGGATTGATAAATCAGAAAGTGAAAATAAAGTAAATTCTAACAATGATAAATCTATGTTAAATTTTGAAAAGTTAGAGAAACTTCATTCATTAAGAGAGAAAAAAATAATTACAGAAAAGGAATTTGAACAGGAAAAGAAAAAAATTATGAAATCCATATAAAAATATAGGCTTCATAAAAATATGAAGCCTTTTTAAATCTCTATCACAAAATATTTTCCGTCATAGAATCTTACTACACCAAAATTTTGCCTGTTTAATGATTGAAAAATGGCTAATGCAATCCAGCCAGAATCTATAAATATTTTGCCATCCAACAATCTGTATGAATTTTTAGGGCGGTGGTGCATCAATTCATTATATGCCGTTGATAATAGCATTTTAAGCCCTATAAGTAACCTAAAAGGCGTTCAGTTATAATTTGATGCCCTCTATTGATAATATCGTTCAGGATGCGGATTTCTGCGTTCTTATTATCTAAATCCTCAAAAACATTTTTTATTTCAATTAGATTTTTAACCAATACATTAACGGATTCAATAGATGGCTTCCGTTCCTCACAAATAATCATTGATAAGTAATGATTTGTTCTGTTAAGAAAATTACTGCTAAAATCATATTGCGATTTTACAATACCTAATTTTTTCAAATACAAATAGGTTCGTTTAATGTAATCAATATTTTCTTGTA
>DVJT01000088.1 GCA_018716565.1 Candidatus Avigastranaerophilus faecigallinarum
TCTCTTTAAACTCAAAATTATTGGTACTAAAATTATATAAATTAAAATCGGTAAAACGAAAATATGAACTGGATTTTTTAAGACTTGCATATAGGAATCAAAATGAGCTGCTGATCGACTAAAAAATAACCAATCAAAACCAGCAATAAAAAGAGGATGTAAAATATAAATTCCCAGACTAGTCGAAGCCAGTTTTTCCATTAAAATTGTAACATGTTCATTGTTCTTATATCTATCCGCACATCGTTTTATAATGAGATAAATTGCAACAGCATAAGGGAAATCACTAATACTTTGAAGTAAATTATAGCTGTTGATAGTTAAATCATTAACAATATTCAGGATAAAAGTAAACATTCCAAAAATAATCATTCCGTTTTCTACTTTTCTTGAAAAATAATCTTCCTTTATCAAATAACCAAATATAAAATATTGAATCCACGACGAGGCTAGTAAAGGTTGGGTAAGCATACTTTTCATTAAATTTAAGTGAAGTGTATGATCAATGTAAGAATAAACATCGGCACTAATAAATGCAATAACTGCAACATAACAAAGAATATCTTTATGCTTTTTAGCCAAAATGGCGAATACAGGAGTGGCAACATACAATTGAATTATTATATAAAAGAACCAGAAAAGACTATTAATTTTATTATTAACAAAAGCTTCAGTAAAATCACGTAATCCAAAAGTAGTATGGTGAAATATACCCGGAAAAGCATATTGGTAATAACCATAAATATAATAAAAGATACTCCAAATAAGAAATGGAAGAGCTACTCGTAGTAAACGTCTCTTAAAAAAATGTGAAGTATTTTGGCGTTCCCGATAATTCAGCAGCATCGCACCAGAATTCATAAAAAATATCCCTACAGCAGGAAGAAAAATTGTTTGGATAACGTTACCAATAATAGTGATCGTTTGAGTTGAAACACCAACATGTGCAATCTGAGCCGTATGCTGCACCAAAACACCAAAAATAGCAATGCAATTTAGTAAATCAATATAAAACAACCTGCTGTTTTTCTTTTTTGTCATATTAATTCCTCTTCAATTATTTATTTTTCTTATTAAGACTCTAGCCTGATCTATTACAGGAGCCTTTACTATAAATAACGCAACTAAATATATTACTATTCCCATCAAAATTTGAACAGCCAAATTTACGATATTCATTGTCATCATTTGATTAAAACGATATACTACTGCACACATAACAATTCCACAAAAGAAGTAACGCCAAGTTGCAGCAAAAAGTTTTCTTCTCTTAATCGTATTTCGAATAAAGAAAAGTTGCATTGCAGTAACTGCAAACTCTGAAATAACAGTTGCCATTGCTGCACCATTTGCTGCAAAAAAGTGAATTAAAAATAAGTTTGCAATTATATTTAATACAGCCCCTACTGTAACGGATGTAGTATATTCTTTAACGCGATTAACAGGCATCAAATACTGATTTCCAGTTACCGTACTCCAAGCAATTAAAACAATAATAGGGGATTCAATAATCATTATTTTTCCTGTAGCTAAGTACTGATTACCTAAAAACCAAGGAGCAAATTTATTTGCAATTGCTACTAAACCAAACATCATTGGAACAGCAATTGCAGTTACAAAGTCAAAAGAATCATATAAACTTTCGCGTACGCCTTTTATATCATTGTCTGCAAACTTTTTAGCAACATTTGGTAACATTACAGAACCAGTTGCTGTTGCTAAAGCTAATAGTAATTTAACTAATCGATCGGCATAAGTAAAATTTCCTAAGTCTGAAGGTGTAGCCATATGTCCCAACATTAAACGGTTAACAACAAGGTAAACCTGCGTAGTTATAGTGGGAATAAAAAGTAAGAATGCAGGATAAAAATGCTTAAAAGGATGCAAGTCTTTTAATGGAACTCGACATACCATTTGTTTTAGATAAGGCCAGAGCGTTAAATTCCCGCCAAGTTGTGCTAATCCTAATAACAAAATGTACTTCCACAAATCATTACCATTTCTTACAACAATAAAAATCAAACTTATTGTTATTAACTTAACTAATGTATTACGCATTACTGTTTTCTTAAAATCTTCCATTCCCATGAAAAACCAAGAAACATCGAAAGCCGTTGCAAGAATCCATAATGTTTGAAGTAAAAAATACTTTTTATATGTGGTACTAAAGAGGGCCACTGCTGATAAATAAGTAATTAGCGTAAGAGACATTGTATATGTTTGAAGTAATTCAATCTCCCAGAACGTCTTAGAACGTTTATAAAAATCGTTGTGATTATAAGCAATCTCTCGATTCCCATATAATGTAATTCCTAATTGACCAACTAAATAAAAAAATGTTACCCAACTATTAGTGTATTCATTAACTCCTGTATTATGTGCACCTAACACTCGTGCAACGTAAGGTGTGGTTATTAGCGGAGCAAACATTATTAGTATTTGATATCCTGCATTATATAAATAGTTTTTGATGACCTTCATATAACAACCTCATTTAATTTTCAAACTAAATGTTAATTTTACCACTGTTATACCTTAAACAAAAGATACCTTAAACTAACTTTATTTAATATTAAAAGGTGAATTTAAGAATAAAGATCCTAAATTCACCATCTTAATTTAGTTAAATTCCTGATTAACAGCCGTCAATGCTGCGTGTAATACTTGATCCATGTTGTAGTAACGATATTGCCCTAGACGACCACCAAAAATCACATTATTAGCCTGTTCACTCGCTAATTTTGCATATTGCTTATACAAGTCGTTGTTTCGTTGATTGTTAATTGGGTAATATGGCTCATCGCCACGATGCCAATCAGCTGGATATTCACGGGTAATCACTGTCTTATCCTTATCACCTTTACCGAATTCAAAGTGCTTATGTTCAATAATCCGGGTATATGGTGTTTCTGCATCAGTATAGTTAATTACCGCGTTACCTTGGTAATTGCCAATGTTCTTTTCCTCAGTTTCAAAGCGTAAACTACGGTATTGTAATTCACCTAACTGGTAGTCAAAGAATTGGTCAATCATTCCGGTAAAGACAATCTTTGGATAATCTTTGAGGTACTCATCCTTTTTATCAAAAAAGTCTATTCCAGTTTCAACATCAATCAAATCACTGTCTAACATTTTTTCAACAATCTGGGTGTAACCACCAACCGGAATTCCTTGATAGGTGTCATTAAAGTAGTTGTTATCGTAAACTAATCGCACTGGCAGACGCCGAATGATAAAGGCTGGCAATTCAGTTGCCTTTTGTCCCCACTGCTTTTCAGTATAACCTTTGATGAGCTTTTCATAGATATCGCGACCGATTAAGGAAATAGCTTGCTCTTCCAAATTCTGTGGTTCTTTACCTGCCATCTCTTGACGTTGTTCATTGATCTTTGCCATTGCTTCCGCTGGTGTCCGTACACCCCACATCTGACTAAAAGTATTCATGTTAAATGGGAGGTTATACATTTGGCCTTTATAATTAGCTACCGGACTATTCGTATAGCGGTTAAATTCCGCAAACTGGTTCACGTAATCCCACACTTTTTTATTAGACGTATGGAAAATATGCGCACCATATTGATGAACTTGAATACCATCTACTTCTTTAGTATAGATGTTACCAGCAATGTGGTTGCGTTTTTCAATTACTTTTACGCGCTTACCACGCTTAGCAGCTTCGTAAGCAAAGGTCGCCCCAAAAAGGCCCGCCCCTACTACAAGATAATCATAGTTTTTCATACATAATACCTCGCTTAATTAAATTAAATGTTTCCAAGTAGTAATACTAAATGCAATCACCATTCCAATCAAGAAGCCCACAGCAGTCCCCAATAAAGTATATTTTTTAGTAGAAGGACTTGTATGACTCACTGTATCTGAAACGCGTGCTTTAGAGAAAAGTTTAACTGTTCCTGCAGAAGGGGCCATTTTCTTAATTTCTTTAGCCGCTGCATTCGTTACTGAATTAACAATTTTTACAGAATCTTTTGCACTTCCTGACATCGTACCAACTTTAATAACCAAACTTTGATCAACAGGATCAGTGTTAACCATCGCCTGAATATCTTTGGCACTATACTTTTTCTTTAGATTAATGGGAAGATTTTTACGCGCTTGTTCTGCAACATCTCTACTATCAATAATTTTTGCATACGTTTTTGTCAAGCTTAAATCAGCCATTGCCTGTTCATTTGCATGATCCCCAGTATAATCATGCTCCACCATCATATATCTATTCGCTTCGTATGATGTCTGCTTTTTATGATGAGCGTATAAGCCACCAAGCAAGCCACCAACAATTGTAATTAGCATGATTAAAATAATATTACGAAAGATGACTTTACTTATACTGTTTATTGTTAATTTTGAATTCATTCTTTAATCTCCCTAAATTTAGTTTCCTTAGCTAATAACGCCAATAAAAATGGATTATAAATAATCTGAAGGATATGTGGCTCTAGAACAGCATTAATTGCTATTAAAAGAAAAATTGCTGGTAATACATATTCTTTATGTGCTGTTCCTCTTATTGTGATCCACATTATAGTACTAATCACAAGGACAAAAACTATTGATCCCCAAACTAATAACATTCTGACAAATGAAGAGTCAAGGTAAAAGTAATTGGTACTAAGTTCAAATAAATTATGATTAGCAAAAGTTGCGCCTTTTGTTCCACCAAAAGAATGCTCAACTATTTTTCGTCCAAATAATGTAATTGGATATCGTTCAAATCCAACATGGCTTAAGTATAAACGCCCTGACAATAGACTGTTTAACTTAAAAAAGATATGATTATTTTGATTATAGAAATAGGCTGAAATCAAAGTAATGGATGCTAAGAATGGAGTAGCAATCCACCAAAATGAAGCGAAGTAACGTGAATATTTTTGTCCTTTTTCAGCCCGTTGAGCGATTATCATTATCGGAATTAAAAGAATCATTTCATAAAAATCTAATCTAGTATCTGTTATCTTCATAACAACAAGGCCAATAAGGAAAATTGCTAAATAATCTATCCATTTTAGTTTGCTAAAACGTAAATAACAATAGGCTAAAGAAATATACACAATATGAGAAGCAACAAATGTTGTATACGCCATTCCTAAAGAATACCTTGTTGGTCTTAGCATAGAATAATATGTTAAATTTGGAATTATATTTAACAATGAGATAATGGCAATTGCCATGATAAAAGATAAACTTAGGTAAAAATACCAGCTAATAATTTCGTTGAAAGAAACGCCTCTAGCACCAATAACAAATACCATCATCATTAAAATTTCTGGATATTTTGCTGCTCGCCATCCAAGAACACCAATTATAAGAAATACAGAAACTATAATTAATTGTCGCCAATTCCAATTGTCTAATACATATATTTTAAGTAGAAGAATTGGGATCGCAATATAAGAAATAATCCTTAGCTTTGACCAACTCAAATATACCGTAAATGTTGTATCAATTAAATATGCTGGAATAAAGTATATTACAAAAGCTAGGAAATATAACTGAGTACCAGAAATAGGTGCATTAAACAATTGATGAGTTTTCTTCGAAAGATCCATTGCTTTTATATTCTCCTTTTTAATTTTCTAATATGCCCCCTCACTCTTAAAGATACTAATAATATTTTTAAACATTATCTTCATATCAAATCCGAGTGAAGCCTCATCAACATATTCCAATTCAACATCACAACGTTCGGGATAAGGAATATTACTGCGACCACTTGATTGCCATAGTCCCATTGCTCCTGGCTTTACTGACAAAAACTTATCAACTCGGTCACCATACTCAGCCAACTCTGCCTTAATAACTGGTCGGGGCCCAATAATACTCATCTCGCCACGTAAAATATTAATAAATTGAGGAATTTCATCAATTGATGTCTTCCGCAGCCATTCTCCTAAGCGAGTAATCCGAGGATCTTCTTCTGGTTCCAACTTATAGTTATTTGCCACATATTTATCATAAAGTTCAGGATCATCTTCCAAAATTTTATCGGCATTCACAACCATTGAACGGAACTTATAAATCTTAAAGGGCTTGCCATACCAGCCAATCCGTTCTTGTTTATAAAACAGTGGTCCCTTATTATCACCAAAGCGATTCATTATAAAAACAGCTAAAAACACTGGGCTAAAGCAAACTAATGCTCCTGATGATAGCACAATATCAAAGAACCTCTTCCAGAAAAGGTAGCTCTTAGATTGTTGTTTAATTTTTACCTTCTCATTCATGATTCTCAACCCTACTTTTTCTCTTTAATAATATAAATCGGTCGTTTCTTTGTCTGCATGTATATCCGACCAATGTAACGTCCAACTATTCCTAAACAGAGTAACTGAATACCGCCGAGAAATAAAATGATACAAACCATTGATGCCCAGCCAAAGGCACTACTACCCGGTTCAACAATTTTTCTTATTATAACAATAATCATTCCGATAATGGAAATGAAGGCTGTCAAGCCACCCGCCAAAGTTGCAATCGCCAAGGGAGCTTCTGAAAAATCAGTAATCCCGTCAATTGCATATTTAAATAATTTCCAGGTTGACCAATCTGTTGTCCCAGCCACCCGTTCGACATTTTTATAGGGAAGGTATTTAGTCCTAAACCCAACCCAGTTAAAAATACCTTTTGAGAACCGGTTATATTCAGTTAACGATAACACTGCATCCACCATCTGGCGCGTCATCATCCGGTAATCCCGGGCTCCAGAGACAATTTTGGTATCAGAAATTTTATTAATAACATTATAGAATTGGTTGGAAAGGAAAGACTTAAACTTCGCCTCCCCCTTTCGATCTATCCGTCGCATCCCCACACAATCATATTCGCCAGTAGAAATATCCTGATACATCTCTGGTAAATATTCTGGTGGATCCTGTAAATCAGCGTCCATCACAACGACATAATCTCCTATTGCGGCCTGTAATCCCGCATAAAGCCCTGCTTCTTTACCAAAATTCCGTGAAAAAGAAACATAATGAACTCGTTCTGGATCTTGTGTATGG